>DKAS01000132.1 GCA_002448875.1 Proteobacteria bacterium UBA6920
GACGGTATCGGCTTCGGGGTCGAGGAATTTCTTCAGTTCGGAGCGGCCGCCCAGGCCGCCGGCGATGTTGCGGTAGGCGCGGCGCATGATCCAGAACCAGATGCCAAGGAACAGCAGCCAGGGCACCATGGACAGCAGCAGCGTGCTCGCCGTGCCCTCGTCGGTCGGCAACACATTGATTTCCACGTTTTGCTCACTGAGCTGGCGCTGCAGCTGGTCACCGCCGAACGCCGGCAGCTGGGTGCGAAAGTGGCTGATACTTCGCTGCTCGCCATCGGGCAGGGGAGTGATCAATTCCCCGAGCAGCGTCTGATCGCGCACGGTCACCTTGTTGACATTGCCGTCCTTGAGCTCACGCAGAAAGACGGAGTAGGGGATGGTGGATTCGCTGTCCGGTACGCCGGCACGGTGGCTCAGCAGGTAGGCGATGCCCACCAGGAGCAGCAGCAGCCAGACCAGGTTGAGGAAGGGATTGGGCGTCGAGCGGGTGTTTTTCTGCGTCGCCATGGAATGCTCCAGTCCGGGTAAGCATATCAGCCGCGGCGCGACTGCGGCATGCGGGAAACCACGCACAAAGTCTGCCTCCCGCATCAGCCCGAGTGCGGGCGGTGGCCGTGTAATACATACAAAATAAGTATCTTTTGCCGGTCGCAGGCGTCCATGGACGCCAAAGCCCTGCGCCGGCGGCTCGTCGGATCGGGCCCGAAGTCACAGAAAGGAACGTTGCCGGTCCTTGCCCACGGTCCAGGATCGGCGCGCGCCGCCGATATTTAGAAGAGCCGGTCAGTGGTCCGGTCAAACAACAAACATTTATAAGAATATTGCGTTTCCACAGGTTTCCCTGGGGCGGTGGCATGGCGAAAGAGACGAGCAAAGACGACAAAGCGGAGAGCAGCGGCAAGACCAAGGCGCAGGCAGCAGGCAGAAATACCCAGACCGCGAGCCGCGGATTCGCCCGTGACCATGCGGCCCTGTATACCGGCATAATGGCGGCGCTGGGCGCCGTGGGCTATGTCGCGTTCTTCTTTTTCCCGCTGCTGGCCCTGGGCAGCGCCTATGTGATCGTCGATGAGATTCTGACCACCCGCAGCTATTTGCTCATCGCTTTTGCCGTGCTGTTGATGGGGCTGGGGGGCTTTCTCAGCTATCGCCTGTTCCTGGTGCGGGTGCGGCCCCCTGCCGGGGTGAAGATCGACAAGGAGAATTCAGCGAAAATCTATGCCCTGGTGGACAAGCTGCGGGAGGACCTGCCGGGAGTGACCATAGACGGCATCATTCTCAGCGATCGCTTCGAGATCCAGATCATCAAGACGCCGCTCTGGGGGTATCCGGTCTGGTCGCGTAATACTTTGTCCATCGGCATGCCGATGATGCTGGGTCTGACACCGCAGCATTTCCAGATCATGCTGCAGCGCAAACTTGCCCAGTTTGCCAAGAAACACAATCTGCTCAGCAACTGGCTGTACCAGCTGCGCCAGATCCTGGAGGATTACCAGCAGACGCTGCGCCAGAGCTCGCAGCTGGATCATCAGTTTTTTGCCCTGTTTTTCCAGGCCTACCTGCCGCTGTTCGACGCCTTTGGCCGCTACATTCTGCAACTGGATGAATTGAATGCCGATACCGCGCTCCTCGACCTGGTCAACGATGAGGACGTGGTCGAGGCCCTGCAGGCGGAGTACATCGTGCAGCGCTTTCTGGACAACCACTACTGGCCGAAAATCAAGCAGATGGTGGAGCAAAATCCCAAAGCTTCGCCCGTGGGTTGCGCCCGCATCCCGCCGGCACTGGAAGCCAGTCTGCCGAAAATCAACAGCAAGCTGTGGTTGGCAGAAGCCGGCAAGCTGTCGATGCTGACCTATGACAAAATGCCGAACCTGCGCCAGCGCCTGGACAACCTGGGTCACGACAAGACCCGGCCGCTTACTTTGCACAAAGGATCGGCCGCCACCGTCCTGCTCGGCGATTCGTACTATCGGGCGCTGAAGGTGGTGGATATGTTCTGGTCGAAGAATACCGCCGATATCTGGCGCCGGGAGGAGGAAATTCGCCGCAAGGAGCAGGCCATCATCCATCAGTTGCAGCAGAAGAGCGCCAGTGCCCGCCTGAGTTTCAAGGAACTCATTCAGTGGCGCAATCTAAAACAGAAATATTCCGATCAGCCGGTGTCGTTGCCTTTCTATCGCTTTATTCTCGGCAAGCTGCCGAAGACCGCCTGAACTCTCCGTACCGGCCGGGTTTGCGATTCTCTCAGAACAGTTCAACATCGCCACTGGCGACGCTTGCCTGCTGCACCGGGTTGTGCAGCGGTTCGCTGAGGACGGCGGGTTGACTGCCAGTGCCGGCGTCGTCCTGCTGCTGCAGTACTTTCACCAGGCGCTGCATATGGCCAATCAATTGCGTGCTGATGTCCTCGAATTGCAGGGCGCGCACCGCGCTGGCGACGTTTTCACTGATGCTGGCGGTGATGGTGCCGGCTTCCTGCAGCTTTTGCGCGGACTCCTTGTTCAGATTGTCGATTTCCCCCATCAGCTCCGCCAGGCGATCCTTGGACGATAGCGACATGCTGATGTCGAGTGACGCCATCTTGCCGACGATGGAATTGGCGCGGTTCATGGTCTTGCGTGATTCGTCATGACGCTCGCGAATCAGATCGCTGAACTCGCGGCTGCGCGACGACAGGGCCCGCACTTCGCTGGCTACCACGGCGAAACCGCGACCGGCCTCGCCGGCGTGCGCGGACTCGATGGCGGCGTTGAGCGCCAGCAGATCGGTCTGTGAGGCGATGCTGCCGATTTCGTGCAGCAGAGCCTCGACTTCCTTGATCTTGGTATCGAGAATATTCATGGCCTGCACCAGTTCCATGCTGTAGCTGCCCATGTCCGAGATGCTGACCACGAAGTTCTGAATCAAACGCATCATTTCCTGCGAAAATTGCTTGACGCCCTGGTCGTCGGTGGCATGCAAGCTGATGCGCTTGACCAGGGAGTGCAGCAGATCTTTCTGATTCCGTGACTGGGCTTCCATGCCGCTAAACGCCTGCAGCAATCCCGCCACCGCGCTGTGAATCAGCCCATTCAGGCGATTGAGGTTTTCCTGCAAGGGCTCCGCGTTTTTCGCGGTCTGCTGCTGCAGTGTGGCAATTGCCTGCGCGTGCGCCTCGTCCCGCGCGCTCAGTTCCTGTCGGGCGCGGGCCAGCGCCGCCGCCTGGCGCGTGGATGATTGATAGGCGTGGGCAATCCAGGCGGCGGTCAGCAACGCCATCAGCAGCAGATGCAGGCCAAAGGACGCAAACAGATAGGCCAGCAACGCGGTGGCCGTGAATGCGCCCAGCGGAATGATCATAAAAAACAACGTCGGGGATTTTTGCTGCCGCATGTGTATCGTTCGTTGCCTCGCGTTGAGGGCCGCCCGTTTAAATTGAGTAATAACAGAATGTTAAGTAACGTAATCAGTTTCGGCACGGGCGCATCGAACTTTAACCGCGCGGTGGCGGTAATTTGTAAAACAACATAAACACGCAAACAAATGTGGTTGCGTAAAAAGATTTGGAGAAGTCCTTGCCAAATACCAATGCATTGTCTATTGTAGACCGATTCCGTATGAATTAATTTTTTACATTTCCATCGCCCACTGTTGAGTCGTCAGGCAGGCGGAGTTTCTACCGGTTTTTTTCTTAAACTAGCGATAGCCAGGTGGAGAACGGGTCATGGAACAGGCCTATCGGATTCTTGTTGTCGACGATACACCCATCAATCTCGAGTTGGTGGTCAATGCTTTGAGCGAGCTAGGCTGCGGGATTGCGACCGCCGGTAACGGCGCTGAAGCGCTGGCGATGATAGAGCGTGGAAAGTTCGACCTGATTCTGCTCGACTATCTGATGCCGGACATGTCCGGCCTGGAAGTGCTCAAGACCCTGCGCCGGCAGTACTCCCTGGTCGAACTGCCGGTGCTCATGCTCACCGGCTATTACGATGCCGCGGTGGTGATAGAGGCGATGCGCCAGGGGGCCAACGACTACATCAGCAAACCGTTCGAATTCGAAGTGCTGAAGGCGCGCATCGATGCGCAGTTGAGTCATCGCAATATGACGCAGCGCTTGCAGCGTTCCCAGCAGGCGGCGGAAGCGGCGAGCCTGTCCAAGTCCCGGTTCGTGTCCTATGTCAGCCATGAGTTGCGCAATCCCCTCAATTCGGTGGTGGGGTACTGCGATCTGATGGAAATGCTGATGAAGCGTGGTGGCGATTCGCGTTACCTGGAATATCTCGATCACATTCGTTCCGCCAGCCAGCACATCCTCAAGTTGACGAATGAGTTGCTGGATATGGCGCAAATCGAAGCGGGGAAGCTGCGCCTGGACTACCAGGACGTGGCGATCAACGGCCTGGTGGAGGCGATTGCCGCCGAGATGCAGCCGCTGATGCGTAAGCATCACAACCAGCTGCAGGTGCGCGTCAATCCGGAACTGGCGGCAGTCAATACGGACGCGGTGCGCCTGCGGCAGATCATCGATAATCTGCTGAGCAACTGCGGCAAGAATACGCGCAACGGCCGCGTCACGCTGGTCATCGACACGCTGCGCGAAAACGCGGATGCCAAGCTGTGTATCAGTGTCCGTGACAACGGCCGGGGGATACCCCGTGACAAACTCGGTGGTCTGTTTCGCGAGTTCGGCCGGGTGCACGAGGGTGGCGGCAATGACAGTGCCGGCCTGGGCCTGGTGATCACCCGCCAGTTGTGCGAGCGCATGGGGGGCAGTATCTCCGTGGACAGCGAAGAGGGCGCGGGTACCGTGTTCACAGTATTGCTGCCGATGCGGTCCGTCACTCCGCGGGCAGTCAATAGTGCGGGATAAGCGCCCATGGCACCGAAAACCAAGACCCGTAGTTCCAGTCGACTGCAGCAGGAATTGCAGGCATCGCAGATTCGGCGCCAGGCCGTGCTCGAAAACGTGGTCGATGGCATTATCACCATAGACAGTCGCGGTGTCATTCAGGACTTCAACCGGGCGGCGGAGAAAATGTTCGGCTACACCGCCGCCGAAGCGGTAGGCAACAATGTCAGCATGCTGATGCCGCCGCAGATCGCTGCCGAACATGATGGCTATCTCGAGAATTATCTGCGCGGTGGTCCGGCGCATATCATCGGCATCGGCCGCGAGGTCGAAGGTCAGCGCAGGGACGGCAGCCGGTTTCCGCTGGAATTGGCGGTCAGCGAGATGCAAATCGATGGCGCGCGCCTGTTCAGTGGCATCGTGCGTGATATCACCGAACGCAAGGCCTGGGAACGGCAGTTGGTCGAGGCGCGAGATGTAGCCCAGGGGTCGATGCGGGCCAAATCTGAGTTTCTGGCCAATATGAGCCANNTCCAAGATCGAGGCCGGTAAGCTGACTATCGAGTATCAACCGTTTGACATGCACCAGTTATTGGATCAGCTGGCGGTGATGGTGGGACACCGTGCACTGGACAAGGGCGTGGAAGTCATGTTCCGGCTCGATCCGCTGGTGCCGCACCATGTGATAGGGGACAGCCTGCGCCTCACCCAGGTGCTGACCAATCTGCTGGGCAATGCCGTCAAATTCACCGAGCATGGCCATGTCCTGCTGCATATGACCGTTGCGCAGAAAAACGCGGGGGCCTGCCGTCTGCACTTCGAGGTACATGATACCGGCATCGGCATGAACGCAGAGCAGATCGGCCGATTGTTTCGCTCCTTCAGTCAGGCCGATGGTTCCACCAGTCGCAGGTTCGGCGGCACCGGCCTGGGCCTGGCGATCAGCAAGTATCTGGTGGAAAACATGGGCGGGCGCATCAGCGTGGAAAGCACGCCCGGCGTGGGCAGCGTGTTCCGCTTTACTATCGATGTTGGCACGGTGGCGAAAGAGCCGGCGGAACAGCGCAATACCTTCCCCAGCTTCCAGAACGTACCGGCGCTGGTGGTGGATGATAACGAAATCGCGCGTCTGGTAATGAGCGAAACCCTGGCCCAATTCGGTTTTGTACCCACGGCGCTGGGCAGCGGCGCCGCCGCCTTGGCGGAACTGCGGCGTTGCAATCGCGATCCCGCCACCGCCTATCGTTTCATCCTGCTCGACTGGCACATGCCGAACATGAACGGTCTGGATTTCCTGCGGGCGCTGCGCGGGGCGGTGGATATCGCGATCATGCCGCGGGTTATCCTGGTCTCCGCCTACGGTGTGGAGATCCTGCGTGAACAGAGTCGCGATCTTGATGTGCAGGGCTATCTGGCCAAACCTTTCAACCCGTCGTCGCTGCTCAATGCGCTGCTGGAGAGTGTGGGACATGCCACCCTGCAGCAGGACGTGCGGCCGACCATCACCGACGCGCTGCAGCGGGATCTGCAGGCGGTGGCCGGCGCTCGGGTGTTGCTGGTCGACGATAACGATATCAATCTGCTGATCGGCGTCGAACTTCTGGAAAGCCAGGGCCTGGTCGCCCGCGCCGCCAGTTCCGCCGCGGAAGCGTTTACGGTGCTGGAAAAGGAGGCTTTCGACCTGGTGCTGATGGACGTGCAGATGNNCCATCGTGGCGATGACCGCCAATGCCATGCCCAGCGATCAGGACAAGAGTCTGCAGGCGGGCATGAACGACCATCTGACCAAACCCATCAATCCCGCGGAACTCTATACCGCACTGGTGCGCTGGATACCCGCACGTGGCGACACGCCGCCGCCCCGAGCCTGAATTCCACAGGAGAATGTATTCCATGACCAATATGCTGCATCACGACCTGCCCGGCATAGACAAAAACCGGGGCCTCGCCAGCGTGCGCGGCAACGACGAGCTGTACGAAAAGCTGCTGTATAAATTTCACGACCAGTGCCTGGACGCGGTGACGCAGCTGCCGCAGCTGCTGCGCCAGGGCCACAGCCAGGCGGCGATGCGGCTGGTGCATTCGGTCAAGGGCGTGGCCGGCAGCCTGGGGGCGCAGCGCCTGTTCGAAACCGGCCAGCAGCTGGAAGCGCGCCTGGCCATCGCCGACCCGGACGTGGCGCCGGTGGTTGCGGCCTTCGATGCAGAGCTGGCGACCGTGGTGCAGGGCTTGAATGCCGCCCGGCGGGCTGAGGGCTGAGGACTCAAATATGGTGGGCGACATTTCAAAACGCAAGGTTCAGTCGTCGGGGTCGAGGGTTTTCCCTCTGTTCATGGCCACGTCGTGTAAGCTGGAACAGGTTACGGTCGTATTTCTGCCGGCGTTTTTTGCCATGTACATGGCCTGGTCCGCACAGACAATCAGGTCGTCAATATTATCGCAGTCAACGGGGTAGCTGGCGACTCCGAAGCTTGCCGTTATGGAAACAGTGATTGAATCGATGTGTGCCTGGTCGGCTTCAATGGATTTGCGGAAGCGTTCAATTATGTCTATCGCGATACCTGGCGGCGTGCGCGGGAACAACAACAGGAACTCTTCGCCGCCGTAGCGGAAACAGTAGTCGCTGTTTCTTATGTTGTTCATGCAGGATTCGGCGACGTGTTGCAATACTTTGTCGCCCACCATGTGGCCGTGCCGATCGTTGACGTGTTTGAAATGATCCAGGTCGAAAATCGCCAGGGTAAACGGCTCGCCGTAACGTGTCGCCGATGCCAATTCATGTCTGAGTATTTCATCCATGGACAGTCTGTTTTGCACGCCGGTCAATTGGTCGATGCGAGCCAGGTTGTTCAGCTTGCTATACATTTTTTCCAGTGACTGGGCCATTTCGTTGATATTCTGCGCCAGCTTGCCAAGTTCATCATCGGAGTGGACGAGGGTTTTTTCCTTGAAGTTTCCGGTGGCCAGCTGCGCGGTGATATAGGTAATGCTCAACACCGGTTTGATTAACAGGCTGTTGTTCAGCCAGAAAGTGAACGCTATCAGCAGCGCTACCGCCAGCAAGAAGATGAATACGCCCAGCAAATATCTGTGCAGTAGCTTGTCCGCGGCGGCGCTTAGTTCCCGGACCTGGCGCGCTTCATCCTGGTTCCAGTCTATCATCTTGTAATGGATGGGCGATAACGCCAGCGCGGACAAGTCGTAGATCAGCCGCATAGAGTTCTGGAGTTCGCCGCCGGTGTACTGGAAGATCTCACTGGAAATGAATTTTGCGGCCTGGATTTTATTTTCGGTAAATGCCAGCAGTTCACGTTCTTCGCCATTCACAACATGCATGCGATGCAAATCCTGCGAGTAACCGTCCAGTCTGGCGAACATCTCGTTTACCTTTTGCCTGGTGGCGGGATCGGGTACGGTCAAGTAATACAGGTGCGGAAATATAATCTCGCCGGCGGTTGATTCTATGTCCCGCACTTTTTCGATTTCATGAAAGCGCTCGACCAGATCCTCGGAGATGTTTTCTATTCTAGACAGCACATAGATGGACAGGCCGCCGAACGCGACGAATGCCAAGGCCAGCAATGCTACGGGTAAAGCCGCTTTATACTTTATGCTGGTAGCCATCGCAATTCATGACAAGGAGTAATGGTTTTGCGTTTCGGTAGTGAAAGTTAGTTGTCATCAGCATAATAACGACCTGAGTCATGCCGGTTTAAGTAAAATTCTGTAAACGCCGGTAGTGAGGATGGGGCGCCCAGGAGGATCCGTTTAACCCGGTAAGTGGCCCAGGACCGACCTGATTGCAGCCGAAATTGGCGGCACCACTTGGATCATTTGCGGCAGGATCTTGCGCTGCCGTGATCCCTGCCGGTTACAATTCAGGCGATTTGCATTTGCGGCAGAGGACGGGGTGGGAACAGCCGATAACTGCTTGAATTTATGTGGTGCCGGGAGGGAGAATCGAACTCCCACTCTATCACTAGAACCGGATTTTGAGTCCGGCGCNNTACCAGTTCCGCCATCCCGGCACGGGATGAAGAAGGGGCATTATAAAGAATCCGGCACAAACAGCAAGGCGCGTTTGCCGTTCCAGCGGACAAGCCGGGGGGAGTTCTGGTACCCTAGGCCGCCATGAAGTTGAGTGATTTCGATTTTTCCCTGCCATCCTCTCAGATCGCCCAGTTTCCCGCCGCGCAACGCACCGCCAGCCGCCTGTTGCATCTGCACCGTCAGGGCGGTGGCCGGGAGGACCGGCGGTTTACCGATCTGCCCCAGCTGCTGCGGGCCGGCGACCTGCTGGTATTCAACGATACCCGGGTTATTCCCGCCCGCTTACTGGGGGTCAAGGCCAGTGGGGGCCGGGTGGAAGTGGTGATCGACCGCCTGTTGCCTGACAACCGGGTGTTGGCCCAGGTACGGGCCAGCAAATCGCCCAAACCGGGAAATAAGCTGCTACTGGAGGAGGTGCTGGAGGTGACCGCCCTGGGGCGGGAAGGGGAGATGTTCCTGTTGCAGTTCGCCACCCCCGAGCCCCTGTTGCCACTGCTGGAGCGACATGGCCGCCTGCCGTTGCCGCCCTACATCGAGCGCGATCCCGGTACCGACGATCGTGATCGCTACCAGACGGTCTATGCCCGTCAGCCCGGCGCGGTGGCAGCGCCCACCGCCGGTCTGCACTTCGATGAGCCGATGCTGGCGCTGCTGGCGTCGCAGGGCGTGGAGATGACCCACGTGACCTTGCATGTGGGGGCCGGCACCTTCTCTCCGGTGCGCAGCGAGGACATCACTGCCCACTCCCTGCACAAGGAGTGGGTGGAGGTGAGCGCGGCTACCAGTCAGGCCGTGCAACGCGCCCGGCAGCGGGGTGGGCGGGTGATCGCGGTGGGTACCACCAGCGTGCGCAGTCTGGAAACCGCCGCCCGGGCCAGCGGCGAGGTGCAGCCGTTTACCGGTGACACCCAGCTGTTCATCTATCCGGGGTATCGTTTCCAGGCGGTGGATGGCCTGGTGACCAATTTTCATTTGCCGAAATCCAGCTTGCTGATGCTGGTCTGCGCTTTCGGTGGTTATGGTCCGGTGATGGACGCTTATCGCCACGCGGTGGCGCAGCAGTATCGTTTTTTCAGCTATGGCGATGCCATGCTGATTTTCTAGGCGGCTTATGAAATTTTTTATTGATCAACAGGATGGGGCGGCACGCCGGGGCCGGTTGGTATTCACCCGGGGGGTGGTGGACACCCCCGCGTTCATGCCGGTGGGCACTTACGCCACGGTCAAGGCGATGACGCCGGAGGAGTTGCTGACCATCGGGGCGCAAATCATCCTTGGCAACACCTTCCATTTGATGCTGCGACCCGGCACCGAGGTCATCCAGGCCCACGGTGACCTGCATGGCTTCATGCACTGGGACGGGCCGATACTCACTGATTCCGGCGGCTTTCAGGTGTTCAGCCTGGGCGAAATGCGCAAAATCAGCGAAAAAGGCGTGACCTTTCGCTCGCCGGTGGATGGCGCGCAGGTGTTTCTCGGACCGGAAGAGTCCATGGCCGTGCAAAAAGCGCTGGGTGCGGACGTGGTTATGATTTTCGACGAATGCACGCCGCACCCGGCCGATGAAAAAACGACCTGCGATTCCATGGAGTTGTCCCTGCGCTGGGCCGAGCGCAGCAAGCGTGCCCATGAGGGCAATGCAGCGGCCTTGTTTGGTATCGTACAGGGCGGCATGTATGAACAATACCGGGACGTGTCCCTGCGTGGTTTGCAGGCCATCGGTTTCGACGGCTATGCCATCGGCGGCTTGTCGGTCGGCGAGTCCAAGGAGGACATGTTGCGCATTCTGGGGCATACCGCGCCCCAGTTGCCCGCGGACCGCCCCCGTTACCTGATGGGGGTCGGCAAGCCGGAGGATATCGTGGAGGCGGTGCGGCGGGGGATCGATATGTTCGACTGTGTCATGCCCACCCGCAATGCCCGTAATGGTCATTTATTTACCACTACGGGCGTTGTGAGAATTCGCAATAGCCAGTATGAACGGGACACCCGCCCCCTGGAAGAGGGCTGTCCCTGTTATACCTGCCAACATTACAGCCGCGCTTACCTGCGCCATCTGGACAAAGGCAACGAAATTCTGGGGGCGCGGCTGAATACGATACATAACCTGCATTATTACCAGCGCTTGATGGGGGAAATGCGGGCCGCTATTCAGGAGCGGCGGTTCCAGGATTTTGTCCTGGAATTTTACGCCCGACAGTCGCAAAATCCCCCATCTATGTAATAATACGCGTTTTTTTAAGCAGGCATTTACGTCAGGCAGGGCTCCGCGATTCCGGTTAGCGCCGTTACCGGGGGGTGGTCGGTGGGGGTAAGCGCCAATGACTCGAGTGTACAGAAAGGAACAATCATGAGTTTTTTCATATCCGATGCCCTGGCGGAAGGGGCGGCGACCGCAGCGGCACCTGAGGCGGGGATCGCGGGCTTTCTGCCCATTATCGTTATCTTCGTCCTGTTCTATTTTCTGCTGATCCGGCCGCAAACCCGGCGCGCCAAGGATCACAAGAAAATGGTGGAGTCGCTGGCCAAGGGGGACGAGGTCACCACCAACGGCGGTATCCTCGGCACCATAGAAGCCCTGGACGACAGCTTCATCAATCTGAAGATCGCCGATGGCGTGGTGATCAAGATTCAGCGCCAGGCGGTGGCGGCGTTGATGCCCAAGGGCACGATGAAATCCGGTAATTAATAACAAACCCCGAGAAGAGATCGATCAGCCATGAATCAGTATCCCCTCTGGAAATACCTTTTGCTCGTGCTTTCCCTGGTACTCGGCACACTTTACGCGCTGCCGAATCTCTATGGGGAAGATCCCGCGGTGCAGATATCCTCCAGTCGCGCCGCCCATGTCACCGCGGCCACCCGTGATGATGTCAACGCGCTGCTGAGCCGGCAGGGGATCACGCCCATCGATTCCGAATTCAGCGATGGCCGGCTGCTGGTGCGCTTTGCCAACACCCAGGTGCAGCTCAAGGCCAAGGACGCGATCAGCAGCGAATTTTCCTCCCAGGACAAGGACTACGTGGTCGCCCTCAATCTGGCGCCGCGCACCCCCGCCTGGTTGCTTGCGCTCAACGCCCTGCCCATGTATCTGGGCCTGGACCTGCGCGGCGGTGTGCACTTCCTGATGGAAGTGGATATGGACGCGGCCTTGAACAAGGCGGTGGATCGCTATTTTGACGATATTCGTACCCTGATGCGCGACAACAAGGTGCGCAATCTGATCATCGACGATATCCGCGCCCGCGGCGACGAACGGCCCGGTGTGGAAATCCGCTCCCGCGAGCAGGAGTCGGTGGCCGAGGCGCGCAAGATCATCGCCAAGGAATATGCGACCCTGCAGTTCAAGGAAAGCGAACGCGAAGGCCAGTATGTGCTGCAGGCCCTGATCGGTCCGCAGGAAGAGCTGGAAATCAAGCGCTTTGCCGTCAAGCAGAACATCACCACTCTGCGTCGGCGTGTCAACGAGCTGGGCGTGGCCGAGCCGGTGATTCAGCAGCAGGGCGTGGACCGCATCGTCGTGCAGTTGCCCGGCGTGCAGGATACCGCCCGCGCCAAGGACATCCTCGGCGCCACCGCTACCCTGGAATACCGGGCGCAGGATCTGGAGCATGACGTGCAGGGCGCGATCGAAGGCCGGGTGCCGGCGGGCTCCAAGCTGTACAAGGACCGCGATGGCCGGCCCATCCTGCTCAAGCGCCAGGTGATCGTAACTGGCGACCAGATTACCGATGCCACCTCGGGCCTGGATCAGTCCAGCGGCAGCCCGGCGGTGTTCGTCACCCTGGACGGCAAGGGCGCCAAACTAATGGACAAGTTCACCAAGGAAAACGTCGGCAAGCCCATGGCCGTAGTGTTCATCGAAAAGAAAGTCGAAACCGTGATCGGCAGCGACGGCAAGCCGACGAAAAAGCGCGAAACCCGCGAGGAAGTGATCAACGTGGCCACTATCCGCGAGCGTTTCAGCCGCCGCTTCCAGACCACCGGTCTGGACAGCACCGAGGAAGCGCATAATCTCGCCCTGCTGCTGCGCGCCGGCGCCCTGGCGGCGCCGGTGGAAATCGTCGAGGAACGTACCGTCGGTCCCAGCCTGGGGCAGGAGAATATCAGCCAGGGGCAGCGTTCGGTCATCTTCAGTTTCATCCTGGTGATGGGTTTCATGGCGTTCTATTACCGCGGCTTCGGCATGGTGGCTAATCTGGCGCTGGCGGCCAACGTGGTGCTGATCCTGGCCATTCTGTCCATGCTGCAGGCCACCCTGACGCTGCCGGG
>DKAS01000160.1 GCA_002448875.1 Proteobacteria bacterium UBA6920
GGTGCGCATGCAACAGGGTTTCTTTTCGCTGCAGCAGACCTGTCCCCGCTGTCACGGCAAGGGCACGATAGTCTCCGATCCTTGTGCCACCTGCCGCGGCAACGGCCGGGTGGAGGAAACCAAGACTTTGTCGGTCAAGATTCCGGCCGGTGTCGACGAAGGTGATCGCATCCGCCTCAGCGGCGAGGGTGAGGCGGGGGAGGCGGGCGCCGCGCCCGGTGACCTGTACGTGCAGGTGCATATCCGTGAGCACCCTATCTTTCAGCGCGACGGCAGCAATCTCTATTGTGAGGTGCCCATCGACATCGCTACCGCGGCCCTGGGTGGCGAACTGGATGTGCCGACGCTGGACGGCCGCGTGAAGCTGAAGATTCCGGCGGAAACGCAGAGCGGCAAGGTGTTCCGCATGCGCAGCAAGGGCGTAACGTCGGTACGCGGTGGTCCGGCCGGCGACCTGTTATGCAAGGTGTCGGTGGAAACACCGGTCAATCTGACCGCCCGCCAGAAAGAGTTGCTGAGCGAACTGGCGGCCTCTCTCAATCATGAACGTCACAGTCCCAAGGCCCGTTCCTGGCTGGACGGGGTCAAGAAATTCTTCGAAGATATGAAATTCTGAGGAAAAAATGACACGAGTCGCCATTACCGGAGCCGCCGGTCGCATGGGCCGGGTATTGATCGAAGCCTGCCATGCCAATAGCAATGTGACGCTGACCGCCGCGGTAGCGCGTGCCGGCAGCTCGGTGATCGGTGTGGACGCGGGTGAGCTGGCGGGCATCGGCCGGATGCAGGTGCCGGTGGTCGACGCGCTGGAAAAGGTCGCGGGGCAATTTGACGTGCTCATCGACTTTACGACGCCGGAAGCGACGCTGGCCAATGTGGCGTTCTGCCGGCGGCACGCTAAGAAAATCGTCATCGGCACCACCGGCCTGGCGCCGCAGCAGAAAGAGCAGATCGTTCAGGTCGGCGCCGATACCGCCATGGTGCTGGCGCCCAATATGAGCGTGGGGGTGAATCTGTGTTTCAAACTGTTGGATCTGGCGACGCGGGTGCTGGGTGAGGACGCGGATGTCGAAATCATCGAAGCTCACCACCGGATGAAAGTCGATGCGCCGTCGGGTACCGCGCTGCGCATGGGCGAGGTGGTGGCGTCGGCCCTGGGTCGCGATTTGAAAACCTGTGCGATCTATGGCCGGGAAGGTAAAACCGGCGCCCGCGATCCTAAAACTATCGGCTTTGCCACGGTGCGTGCCGGTGATATCGTCGGCGACCACACTGTATTGTTCGCCGCCGCCGGCGAGCGTGTGGAAATCACCCACAAGGCGTCCAGTCGCATGACCTTCGCCAGCGGCGCAGTGCGCGCGGCCCACTGGCTGGCGTCGCGGCCCGCCGGGGTGTTCGATATGCAGGATGTGCTGGGTTTACGCTGAGCGTAGCGCCGCCGGAGTTTGGGCAACAGGGGCGGCAGGTTAACGTTTGAACAGGCGTTGCATGCGTTCGTCCACCTGGCGGGCGATCTGGCCCACCGTGGCCGCCATGGTTTCGTCGTAGAGATCAAGGCGGCTGAGCACGATACGCGCTTCCAACAACCCTTCCGTGATCGCTTCATAGATTTGCAGGATAAAATCCCCGGCCCGGCCGGCGGCGTTGCGCTGGCGATGCAGTTCGAAGGCGCGGTGCACGGCATTGAACAGGTGGAACACGGTGCTGTCGATGGTCAGCTCCAGGTGGGACACCTGGCAGGGGCGGCGGTCCGGAAAAGCGAAACTGGCCGCGATTTTTTCCAGCACGATTTTCAATATCAGGCGCAGCGGCTGTTCATGCACACTGAGATTGACCGAAGAATAATAGGCGCGTTGCCCCGGCCCCTGGCCGGTGTGGCGCGCGGCCACCGCGGCGTTGACCGCCTGGCTCGCTGCCGGGGGGCGGATGGCCGCTGCGGGGGAGCTGGCAAATCCGGTTAAGGCGCTGATATCCATGGCTTATCTTCAATGTGCTGGGAATTGTTAACTATTATGTCGGCAGTTGCCGCCGGACATTTAACATTTTGTCACAGAGTACGGGCAAGTGGCCCCAAGCCCTTGTTTCAGCGCAGGATCCCCTGAGCTGGTCTTGGACCCGGCAGGCCAGGTAAAGGAGTGATTAAATTATGGTCATAGATCAAGACTTTAACCACGCCGGTGCATGGACACCTTAAGGCTCATGGTGTAAAATTCCGCAAATTTATTTCCCGAACAGAAAAAAGGGGGTGCGTCGTCCGACCATCCCTTTTTGTGTGCCCGAAAATAGGAGGTTGAATTGCGTAAACCGGCACTCTTGGCGTTGGCAGATGGCAGCCTGTTTTGGGGAGAATCCATTGGTTTCAGCGGGCAAACGGCCGGTGAGGTGGTGTTCAATACCTCGATCACCGGTTACCAGGAAATCCTCACCGACCCCTCCTATGCCCGGCAAATCGTTGCGCTGACTTATCCCCATATCGGTAATGTAGGTATTAACGAAGAGGACGAGGAAAATCCTGCCGTCCACGTTTCCGGGTTAATTATCAGGGATTTGTCGCCCGTGGTCAGCAACTGGCGCAGTCAGCTGTCCCTGGAAGAATACCTGGTGCGGCAGAAGAAGGTCGCCATCGCCGGCATCGATACCCGGCGCCTGACCCGGATTCTGCGCGACAAGGGCGCGCAGAACGGCTGTATCATGGCCGGTGACCAGGTTGAGGAAAATGTGGCGCTGGATGCGGCCCGCAGTTTCCCCGGGCTGAAAAACATGGATCTTGCCAAGGAAGTGACCACCGCCAAACCCTATCCCTGGACCCAGGGCAGCTGGGCCCTGGGCAGCGGTTTTCCCGCTACGCCGCAACCGCTGGAGGAGAAACTGCCCTACCATGTGGTGGCTTACGATTATGGCGTCAAACGCAATATCCTGCGCATGCTGGTGGACCGCGGTTGCCGGGTGAGCGTGGTGCCGGCCAAAACCTCCGCCCGTGACGTGCTGGGGATGAAACCCGACGGCGTGTTCCTGTCCAACNNATCACCAGCCAGAACCACGGTTTCGCCGTGGACGAAACCAGTTTGCCGGCCAATCTGCAGGCGACGCACCGCTCGCTGTTTGATGGTTCGCTGCAGGGCGTTCGCCGTACCGACCGGCCGGCGTTCAGTTTTCAGGGGCACCCCGAAGCCAGTCCCGGACCGCACGACATAGGCGGATTGTTCAACCAGTTCATTGATGCTATCAAGGCCACGAAGTAAATGCCAAAACGTGTAGATATAGAGAGCATTCTCATAATTGGCGCGGGTCCGATCATCATCGGTCAGGCATGCGAATTCGATTATTCCGGCGCCCAGGCTTGCAAGGCGCTGCGAGAGGAAGGCTACCGGGTCATCCTGGTGAATTCCAATCCCGCGACCATCATGACCGATCCGGGGCTGGCTGACGCCACCTATATCGAGCCGGTGACCTGGCAGACGGTGGCGCAGGTCATCGAAAAGGAAAGGCCCAACGCGCTGCTGCCCACCATGGGCGGACAAACCGCGCTTAATTGCGCCCTGGATCTGGCGCGCGAGGGCGTGCTGGAGAAGTTCGGCGTCGAGCTGATCGGCGCATCGCGCGAAGCCATCGACAAAGCGGAAGACCGTGATCTGTTCCGCAAGGCGATGAAAAAAATCGGCCTGGATACGCCGCGCTCCGCCATTGCCCACAGCCTGGAGGAGGCCGAGCAGGTGCAGGCGCAGGTGGGATTCCCCGCCATCATCCGCCCGTCCTTCACCCTCGGTGGCAGCGGCGGTGGCATCGCCTACAACCGCGAAGAGTTTCTCGAGATCTGCGAGCGCGGACTCGATATGTCGCCCACGCGGGAACTGCTGATCGAGGAGTCGGTGCTGGG
>DKAS01000153.1 GCA_002448875.1 Proteobacteria bacterium UBA6920
AAGATCATCACCGTCGAGGACCCGGTTGAGTACACCATGCCCCGGCTCAACCAGGTACAGGTGAGTGGTAAGATCGGTCTGGATTTCGCCCGTGTGCTGCGCGCGGCGTTGCGCCAGGATCCGGACGTGATTCTGGTTGGCGAAATTCGCGATCGGGAAACCGCGGAGATCGCGTTGCGCGCTTCCATGACCGGGCACCTGGTGCTGTCCAGTCTGCACACCAATGACGCCATCAGTACGGCGACGCGTCTGCTGGATATGGGTGCGGAGCCCTATTTGCTGGCCAGTGCGCTGCAGGCGATTCTGGCGCAGAGACTATTGCGGCGGGTGTGTGACCGCTGCGGCGTGATCGAGTCCTTCGGTGCGCGGCAACGCGCCTGGCTGGAAACAATATTGCCGGGGTACGAGCCGCCAGAGAAAATGCGCCGCGGCGCGGGCTGTCCTGCCTGCCAGCAGACCGGCTATCGCGGGCGCGAAGCGGTACATGAATTTGCAGCCGTCAACCAGGAGCTGGCCAATGCGCTGCGTCAAGGCGACATGCAGGCCTTTGCCGACCAGCTGCGCTCGCAGGCCGATTACCGCACCTTGTTGGTCAACGCCATGGATAAGGTGGCCCAGGGCATCACTACGCTGGATGAGGTGGTGCGGGTGTGTGGCGGGAGTGAATGATCTTGGCCTCATTTCGCTACAAGGCCCGTACCAAGCGCGGCGACGCCATCGAAGGCAGCATGGAGGCGGTTTCCAGCACGGCAGTCGCCGGTCAGTTGATCAGCAGCGGTATGACACCCGTGGACATTCAAGAGGAAACACGGCGCGCCGCCGGCGGTATCGGCATGCCGGTACTGCTTCGGCAGCGGCCGCGAATAGAGGATTTGATTTTATTCAGCCGGCAGATGCACAGTCTGAGCAAGGCTGGTGTACCGCTGTTGCAGGCGCTGTCGGGGTTGGCGCAAACCACCCGGCACGCCGAACTGGCCAGAACCATTGGCGGCGTCCGTGTGTTTCTCGAAGAAGGGCGGGATTTGGCAACCGCACTGAGCAATTTTCCGCAGGTGTTCAATTTGTTCTATGTAAGTATGGTGAGGGTGGGGGAAACCAGCGGCAAACTGGACGAAATATTCCTGCAGCTTGCGCACTATCTGGAGCGGGATAAAAACACCCGCGACCAGGTCAAAGCCGCGGTGCGCTATCCGCTATTGGTTCTCGGTGCCATCGCTGTTGCGGTAACAATTATCAATATGTTGGTGATTCCGGCTTTTGCCAAAGTGTTTGCCGCGCATGGTGCCGATCTGCCCCTGGTGACCCGGGGGCTGATAGCCGCGTCGAATCTTATGCTGCACTACTGGCCGGCGCTGTTAATGTTTGCGGCAGTGGCCGTTTCCGGACTGCGGTACTGGTTGGCCAGCGAAAGCGGACGCTACCGCTGGGACAAAGTGAAGCTGCGACTGCCGCTGTTGGGAGGGATTCTTCACCGGGCGGTAATGGCGCGGTTTTCCCGCCTGTTTGCTATCGCTACCGGTGCTGGTGTGCCATTGATCACTACCTTGGCGGTCGTGGCGCGGGCGCTGGACAATGCCTACGTTGAGGAACGAGTGCTGGCAATGCAGGGCGGATTGGAGCGCGGCGAGACCTTGACCAGGACGGCGCAGGTCAGTGGCATGTTCGATGGGCTGGTGCTGCAGATGCTGGCGGTAGGTGAAGAAACCGGTTCCGTCGAGGAGTTGTTACGCGAGGTTGCCAACTACTATGACAAGGAAGTGGAATACGATGTAAATCGTCTGGGGGCGGCGGTTGAGCCTATCCTGACTGTGGCTATAGCCGGAATCGTGTTGGTGCTGGCGTTGGGTGTTTTCCTGCCCATGTGGAGCATGGCAGATCTCGCCCGTCGGCACTGAAGCCGGTGACAAGACACAATTATTTACCGCTGTGCGAATGTCGAACATGCGTAATTTGCGCGGACTATCCGATATTAGAGATATCATGCCCGCGTTCAGTCGTAGGAGCGGCTTGCCCGAAATTATAGGCAGCACCACCCGCTGGCATCCGGGAAACAAGGTTAGGAGATAAGAGATGAACAGGCAGCAAAGCGGCTTTACCTTGATTGAACTTGTTATCGTCATCGTGCTGTTAGGCATATTGGCCGTTACCGCCCTGCCGCAGTTCGGCAACAGCGAAGACGCGGCGCGGCGCGGTGCGTTTTGGGGTGCGGTCGGCGCACTGGCCTCCGCCGTGTCTGTGGCCAAGGCCACCAACCGAACCGGCACCCCCACCGCCGCGCAGGTTATCGCCGAATTCGATGGTACTGGGGACTTCGTGGCAGCGGCCGGCGCCTGCGGTGGCGGTACCACTGTGATCACCAACACCGCCGGTACTGACATCAGTCTGAGTGCCGCTTTTGGCACGGCCACCACTTACTGCGTGTCTGTCGGTTATGCGGCCGGCGCGTTGACCAAGCCTGCCGATTTGTAATACGCACGGATCGGGCGGCGCTGCCGGTCAGGGATGCGGCGGCGCGACGGCTCGGGCGCCGGCGCGGTCACCGGAGGTGGGCATGGAGCGGAGCGGGCGTGGCTTCACCCTGTTGGAACTGATTCTGGTGGTATTGCTGCTGGCGCTGCTGTCGGTTTATGCCGCCAATCAATGGAGCCAGGACAACGCCGTCCTTGGGTCCCAGGCGGACCGTCTGGCGGACACGGTCCGGCGTATCCAAACTCTGGCCATGACACGAGGCCAGCGCCTGACGCTCAATATCGCCGCCAGCAATGATCGTTACTACGTACGCGACGCCGCGAACAACATCATCGTCAATCCCGTCAGCGGCGCACCCTACACGGTCCTTATCGAAGGCAATACCTCGCTTACCGGTGCCGACACCCAGTTTGATGGTTTGGGTAGGCCGGTCAGCGGCGGCGCTTTGCTCGTGGCGCCGGTCAACTATGTACTCAGCACCGCGACCCGCAGCAGTACGGTGAGCGTGGCGCCGATATCGGGTTTTGTGACGGTGACGCCATGAAGTTCGGTCTGGCAGGTGGTGGCGGCGCGGCTGGATTCAGTCTGTTGGAATTGATTCTGGTAATTGTTTTACTGGGCCTGGCATCGGTGCCGCTGCTGGGGAGTTTCAACCAGGTGAGCCTGGCGTTGCAAGTGACCCAGGATGATCAGATTGGGCTGCAATTGGCGCAGGAAAAGGCGGAACAGTTGCTGGCGGACAGACGCCATTTTGGTTTTACCGCCGCTTCGCTTGCCGTTGGCACAGGTACTACGCTGCTCACCGCGCCCTACAACAGGTATAGCAGAAAAGTGACGATTACCGCCCACACCAGTGCCACGCTCAACGGCTGTCCGCCGGCCGCGGCCTGCAAGCGGGTGCAGGTTGGGGTCAGTGTTGCCGGCGGCCGCCTGCTGGCGGCGCTGGAATTCATGGTGGTGCAGTGATGCGGCGTCCGCAACATGGTTTTACCCTGCTGGAAATGGTGCTGGCGCTGGTCATGTTGGCGTCCCTGGCGGCGCTGGGAGGCCTTACCCTGGGGCACGGGGTGAGCGCATACGCAGCCGCCGCCGATGCCAGTGCTGCGCTGGCTCAGCAGCGTTACGCGCTGGAACGCATGGTCCGTGAACTGCGTCAGGTGGCTTACGTGGCCGGCCAATACAGCTTCGCCGTCATGGCCGCGAGCAGCGTGATTTTTACCAAGAACGACGGTACCCAGGTCAGTTTGACCTTGAACGGCAGCCAGCTGCAGATCGGTTATGGCGGTGTCGCTGGCATGTATACGCTGGCCGACCATGTTGCGGGTGTGGTGTTTAGCTACTATCAGGCCGACGGTGTAACGCAGCCGGCCACGGCGGTGAACGCGGCGTTCGTCGATGTGGAACTGGCCATCAGTCATGGCGGTGGCACCACGCCGATGCGTACCCGGGTGGGGCTGAGGATTTGACCATGGATAGTGATGCGGTGCTAGCCGCCGGGACAAGCCAGCGCGGATCCGCCAGCGTGATCGCTGTCCTGCTGCTGGTGGCGGTGGTGTCCTTCCTGTTGCTGGTCGCCACCGACATGGCCGGGTCCGGCGCGGTCGATACCACAGTGCAGGAAGCGGGCGTGGACGCGTTGCTGGTGGCAGAAAGCGGCCTGGAGCGAGCGATGTATCGGTTCAGCGCCAGTCCGGCAGCCTGCGCCGCTAATGGCTTGGGCGAAAGCAACATCGAACTGGTCGCGGGCAGCGGTCGCAGTTTCAGCCTGGTGTCCGATGCCACCGGCTTGCCGGCGCTGCAGTGCCGGCTGACCGTTACCGGCCAGGTGGCGAGCGGCAATGCCAGTCGCAGCTTGCGCGCCATAGTCAGTGCCGGCGCGGCGGGTATCGCCGTCGATGGTGCCAGCAATCATGCGCGGGCCAATCAAAATGCAGCGTCCTGGTTGCACACGGTAGCCGGCGTGAATCGATTGCTGCTGGTCGGTTTATCGGTGCGCGGCAGTGAGACGACGAGCGCCGTTAGCGCCAATGGCGTGCCATTGACCCGGGCGGGAGTGCGACTGAACGCGGCGGCGGCGACTTATGCGGAAATCTGGTATTTGCTGAATCCGGCGCCCGGCAGCAATACCCTGCAGGTGACGTTCAGCGGTGCGGTGAATGTGGTAGCCGGCGCGCTCAGTCTGACCGGTGTGGATCAGCTTTCTCCTCTCAGTCTGCCCGCCGCCGGCGCCGTGGGAACCAGCACCAGTGCCGCGGTGACGGTCGCTAATGCGGTGAACAATGCCTATGTTTTGGCCGTGTTAGCCGGCGCGGGTGGTCTGGCGCCGGTGCTGGGCGGGACCGGAGTACAGCAGTGGAGCGATTTCACCGGTGGTTTTTTTACCCGGGTGACGGGTGCTGGCGCCCGCTTTGGACCGCTATCACCGGCCGCGCCGGTGACCCTGAGCTGGACGCTGAATGCGGCGGCTGCCTGGGCGGCGGTCGGCGTGGCCGTCGTGCCCGCAGCCGGCGGTACCGCGAGTATTATTTCGTGGAGTGAAATCGTGCCTTGACGTTGCTGTTGGCAACAACGAACGGTGCGGTTGCGCTGGGTATTTGATGATGGTCTTGCGGTAAAGGATAAAAACTATGCGCATAGCTGCTGTGTTAGGACGTGATCGTAGCAAGGAATTGACCGCTGTTCTGCCGGCGCCGGAGGGGTTGGTGGTCGCCAGTATCGAGCATGGTGCTGCGCAGGTGCAATTGACGCAGTGCGAATTCATTCCCTGGCCCGACAGTTTGCAGCGTGAGGCGATTCTACGAGAAAGCAGCCGGCGCTTGTCCTTGCACAAGCGGCGCTGCGCAACGTTGATGCCGGTGGGAGATTACAGCATATTGAGCGTGGAAGCGCCGGAAGTGCCACCGCAGGAAATGAAGGCGGCGGTGCGGTGGCGTATCCGCGAACTGATAGATTTTCACATCGACGACGCGGTCATCGACATTTTTGACGTGCCGGTGAGCGGTATTCCCGGCCGGCAAAACAATTTGTATACGGTGGTGGCGCGCCAGTCGGTAGTGCGTCAGCAGGTGGATCTGCTGCAGGCGCACAATATCAACTTGCAGGTGATCGACATTCCGGAGCTGGCATTGACCAACATTGCCACCCTGTTGCCGGGGAATGATCGCGGGCAGGTGATGCTGTATTTAACCGCCGACCAGGGGGTAATCGTCATCGTCAAGGATTCGAACCTGTATCTGGCTCGCACCATGGATCTGGGTTACCGTGCGTTCGCCACTACAGACGATCACCGGGGCGCGCCGCCGCGCTCGCCAGTGGATAGCCTGGTGTTGGAAATTCAGCGCACCCTTGACTACTATGACCGCTATTTTCGCCAATCCCCGGTGGGCTCCTTGTGGCTGGCGCCTTTGCCCGCAGGCGCAGAGGAACTGGCGGCGGCGCTGGGCGACAACCTGGGCATGACGGCGCAGGTGCTGGATTTGAATGTGATTCTTCCTCAATCGCCACCCCTGGACCGGCAGCTGCAGGCGCAGGCGCTGTTGGCCGTAGGGGCCGCCCTGCGTCGGGAAAGCGCTGGGCTGTAAGTGGGTTACGGTTCGTGGCAGGAACCACAAATCTTCACATGAATCTATGGCCACGGTGCCGATAAGAACTCGAAAGAGCGCGGCAGCGTGTGCTGTATTTACAAATTTTTTACAAACTTGTTCGCAGGAAAAAGGGAGCGTCAGCATGTCATCTCAGTCCGAGGCCAAACCGCTGTCAGACGATTTGCTGTTCGGTGAGGATGATTGCAGCGTCGCGGTGGGCACGGCGACACAAACCGCACCGCATGCCGAGAGCTGGAAACTGCTGGTTATCGACGACGATGAAATGATCCACCGTCTGACGGATGCGGTACTGGAGGATTTCACCTTCAAGGACCGGAAGCTGAATATCATTCACGGCTATTCAGGGGCGGATGCGCGACGCCTGATGGCGGAACATGCCGATACCGCTGTCGTGTTGCTTGATGTGGTGATGGAAAGCGTCAATGCGGGTTTCGAAGTCGTGAAATATATTCGTGAGACTCTGAACAATCACCAGGTGCGGATCATTCTGCGCACCGGGCAGCCGGGAACGGCGACGGAAACCGAGATCGTGTCGGAGTATGAGATCAATGACTATCGGGAAAAATCCGATCTCACTTCGGCAAAATTGCATTCCTCGCTGATAATTTCCTTGCGCGCCTACCAGGACATGAAAGCCATACAATCCATGGCTCGGTCAGGCGATGCCATCGAAAGCATGGTGCATGAAAAAACCAAACAGTTCAGCAGCGACAAAGAGAATATCAAGAGCGATTTCAACCGCCTCATCGTCAACGGCGTCATCGGCGACCAGGACCTTGAAAATCTGCTGGCGGTGATCAATAAGTCAGAGTTTATCGTCTATATCAAGGATTTGCAGGCCAGTTATCTGATGGTAAACCGGTGCTTCGAGGAGTTTTTTCAGGTCAATGGCAGATCGATTATCGGCAAGCGCGATGACGATTTCCTGCCAAAACCGCTGGCCGAGCAGATCATGAAGAGCGACCTGCGGGTGCTTTCCCAGTCGGCGGCGGCGCAGCAGGAGGAAACCATTCGTTACAACGATATTCACCATTTGTTTTACGCGCTCAAATTCCCCCTCTATGACAGTGCCGGCAATTTCAGCGCCATCTGCGGTATTGCGGCGGAAATAACCGACTCCAGGACCATGCAGAAATGAAAGCGGAAAGCCGGTTTTTTACGGCTTTCGATCGCGGCGCGCGCATGCTGCCGTGGCTGACTCTGGTTTTTCTGTCGCTGGCGGCCGCCGCCTGCTCGCAGGGGGACAAGCCCCAGCCCGGGATCTCAGGTGTGCTGCGGGTGGCAGTCTTGCCGACGCAAAACAAGCAGGCGATGCAGGAAAGGTACGCCGGCCTGATGGTGTACCTGACGGAGAAGCTGGGGTTGCGGATCAAGCTCGAAGTGCCCGATGATTATGATCGCTTGTTATCCGGGTTTACATCCCATGAGATCGATCTGGCGTTGTTCGGCGGCGCTACTTTCGTCATGGCGAATCGCCGGAGCGGCGCGGTTCCCATCGTGTTTCGAGATGTGGACAGCGTGTTTCGCAGCGTCATTCTGGTCAGGCGCGATAGTTCTTTCACAAATCTCAGCGATCTCAAGGGTAAGACGTTTACGTTCGGTTCCAGGCTGTCGACGTCGGGGCATTTCATGCCGCGTTATTTTCTCCTCGGTGCGGGCCTGGAGCCGGAGCGGGACTTCGCCGAGGTAAGATATTCCGGCGCGCATGATAAAACCGCGCTGGCGGTGCAGAACGGTGAGGTGTTTGCCGGCGCTGCGGACTCGGTTGTTATCGGGCAGATGCTGGAAAAAGGTGAGGTATCGGCGGAAAAGCTGCGCATCGCCTGGAGTTCGCCGTCCTATCCCGACTATGTCTGGGCGCTGCAACCGGATTTCGTCGAACGCTTTGCTGAGCCCATACGCAATGCTTTTCTAGCCCTGTCGCGCGCGGGCACGCGCGGCGAGGAGATACTGAAAAACATGGGGGCGGCTTACTATTTGCCTGCCAACCTGCAGGACTGGGATATGCTGAAGGACATCATGCAGAAGCAGAAAATGCTGGATTGACGGGCGGCCCGCTCGACCAAAGAATACGGGAATATAATGAAAAAGTCGGTTATTTTCTACGTCTATTTTCTGCTGGTCGTAGAGGTGGCCAACGTGCTGGTCTTGATGGCGCTGACGGAGATGCAAAACAACCGCAATTTGGCGCTGCAGGAGAAGATCGGCAGCTATCACATCCGCACCGATATTTATGCGCTCGAATTGCAAAGTGAAATCCACGAACTCCAGGACTGGTTTCGCGACCGGGAAGGGAAAAAGACGCCGGCGCCGGTCGATACGGCGGTTGATCAGGAGGAGAGAAACAACCGAGTCAGTGGCCTGCTTTATGATCTGGATATCCGCCTGGGACAGATCTATGCGCAGGATAAACAATTCAGCGAGCCGGACTTTCTGCGCTTTCAGACCGATTTGCGCCAGGAACATGCTAGAACCAGGCGCGCGCTGGTCGACTGGCGATCGGCGCCACGCGGCGATTCGGATGCTATAGATGCGGCGGTGGAACCGCTGTCCGTGCTGCTGATCCAGTTGCAGCGCCTGCACAAGAACGAAGCCATCAACCTGGAAAAGTATGCGCTGGCGGAGAAAGTCAGGGGCGAATCGATAACGCTGGTGCTGCTGGCTTCGATGATATTTTTCGGCGTTGGTGTCGGCGCGGTGATCATCAAGAAAATACGCAAAGTTCTGGCGGAGCAGAGGGCAACCAGCGACCGGCTGCTGGCCAGTCAGGAGCGGGTGAAGCTGCTGCTCAATTCCACTGAGGAAGGCATACTCGGCATTGATATGCAGGGCAATTGCACATTCATCAATCCTGCCTGCATGCAGCTGCTCGGTTACGCCGATGCCGGCATGATTCTGGGTCGCAATATCGGCGATGCCTGCCTGGTTTTCAGCGCCGAGGAGCCGGATAACGACAGGTGTTTCATCGAGCATTCCACCGACGCGGTATTTCGCCGCGCCGACGGCTCGGTGATCAATGTCGAGTACTGGTCGCGGCCCATCGCGCTCGCGGGCGAGGAAATAGGCAAGGTGGTTTCTTTTCTGGATATCAGTGAACGTAAGAAACAGGAATACGCCATCCGCGAACTCAACGATCAGCTGGAAAGTCGCGTCGAGCTGCGCACCAATCAGCTGCAGATGAGCAACGAACAACTGCAGCAGTCGCTGGAGTTGCTGAAAAAGACCCAGGATCAGCTGATTCAGTCGGAGAAAATGGCGGCCCTCGGCGAGCTGGTGGCCGGTATTGCCCATGAAATCAATACCCCACTCGGCATCGGCGTAACCGCTATTTCTCATTTCAAGGAAAACATCGACGTCTACCAGGACCGCTACAGCAATGGCAAGCTGACTCGATTCGATTTCGAGTCCATGTTGAAAAAGTCGACGGAAGCCGCGGAGATGATCCTCTCCAACCTGCTGCGCGCGGCGGAGCTGATTCGCAGTTTCAAGAAGGTGGCCGTCGATCAGACCAGTGAGCAGCGGCGCGTCGTCGATCTGAAGCAATATCTCCGCGAGGTGCTGCTCAGCCTTCATCCCAAGCTGAAAAAGACTCAGGTCAAGATCGCCATCGACGGTCCCGAAGGGGTGATGCTGGACAGCTATCCGGGAGCGATTTCCCAGATCATCACCAATATGGTGATGAATTCACTGATTCATGGTTTCGAGGAGAGCGGCATTGGCGGCATCGGCATCAGCTTCCTGCCGGACGGCAACGAGGTGGAGCTGGTCTATACCGATGACGGCAAGGGCATGAACGACTTGCAGGTGGAAAAAGTGTTCGACCCGTTTTTCACCACCAAGCGTGGTCAGGGCGGCTCCGGTCTGGGTATGCATATCGCCTACAATCTGGTCAGTCAGACTTTAAAGGGGACGATCAAGGTCGAGAGTGCTGAAGGCAGAGGGGTGCGATTTGTTATTCGCATTCCTACCCGGCTGGCCCTGTTGCAGAAAGTCGAAAACATTTGATCGCCGTGGCCAGGCGGGCACCGGCCGGTTGGCCGGCGCCCGCTGCCCGGCTGCGGCTCAGAGATTGAGCGCTTTTCTATACGCCTGTTCGGAAATATTGTTCCAGGCATCGTTCTTCGCCTGGAACGCTTTGAATGCATCATAGACCTTCTTGAAGGCCGGATCCTTGGCCGCTTCCTCCTCGTAGACCTCGGTGGCCAGGCGCTTGAGTTCGCGCAGCATTGCCGGCGGGAATTCGCGGACAATGACCTTGTCTTCGCTGCGCAGCTTGTTCAGCGCGTCGATATTGCGGGCTTCGAATTCGGCCAGCATCCACAGGCTGGTGGCCTGGCTGGCGCTGTTGACGATTGCCTGCAGGTCGGGCGGCAGACTCTCCCAGGCTTTGGTGTTGACCAGCAACTCCAGTTCGGTGCCGGGTTCATGCCAGCCGGGGTAGTAGTAAAACTTGGCGGCGCGCTGCAGCCCCAGGCGTTCGTCATGGTAGGGGCCCACCCACTCGGTGGCGTCTATGGTGCCGCGTTCCAGCGCGGTATAAATCTCGCCACCAGCCAGCAATACCGGGGTGCCGCCGGCCTTGGCCAGGACCTTGCCGCCCAGTCCGGGAATACGCATCTTCAGGCCTTTGAGATCGTCCAGGCCTTTGATCTCCTTATTGAACCAACCGCCCATTTGCACACCGGTGTTACCCAGCGGAAAGGGGATCAGGTTGTGGTCCTTGTAAAGTTCCCGCCACAATTCCAGACCGCCGCCGGATAGCAGCCAGGCGTTAATCCCCTGGGCATTGAGGCCGAACGGAACGGCAGTGAAAAACTGCGCGGCGGGAATCTTGCCGGCCCAGTAATAGGCGGCGCCATGGCCCATTTCCACCGTGCCCTGGGACACCGCGTCAAACGTCTGCAGCGGCGGTACCAGTTCGCCGCCGGCATAGACCTTGATCTGCAGGCGGCCGCCGCTCATGGTGTCGACGTCCTTGGCGAAACGTTCCACTCCTTCCTGAAAGATCGGAAAGTTGGGCGGCCAGGTGGTGACCATTTTCCACTCAAAGGTCTTAGCTGCTGCCGCCGGCGCGGCAGCAGCGGCCGGTTGTCCGGCGGGCGCCTGTGTCGCGCCCGTTGCCGGTGCCGGCTTGTCGCCGCAGGCTGTCAGCAACAGCAGCGACATCAGGATGAAAAACGCGTGCATCGTCTGTTTCATGTTTCATTCCCCTTTTTTCTCGGTTGTTGGACTCGGCGCGGAGACCGGGCTGGTGCCGTGGGCGGCCGCGTCATCTGGGTTGTTCGCCGATGCAAAATGGCGAACTTTCGTACTGCTGTTCTACCACCTTATAAATACTGCAGCCTGGCCAGGTCCAGCATCAGCCACTTGCTGCCGACACGATCGAAGTTCACCTGTACGCGCGCCTGGGCGCCGGCGCCTTCGTAATTCAACACCACACCTTCACCGAAGGTGCCGTGGACGACGCGTTGCCCCAGGCGCGGGCGCGATTCCTTGGTCTGTGCGGCGGCCACCTGCTCCGTTGGCCGGTAGACGGGCGCTTGTACGCTGCCGCGCAGACGTACGCTTTGCAGCAGTTGCGCGGGTATTTCCTGGATAAAGCGTGAAGGCCGGCTGTAGCGTTCGCTGCCGTGCAGGCGGCGGTTTTCGGCGTAGCAGATATACAGCGTGCGCATCGCCCGGGTCATGCCGACGTAGCACAGGCGGCGCTCCTCCTCCAATCGGCCGGTCTCGGCCAGGGAGCGTTCGCTGGGAAACAAGCCTTCCTCCACTCCGCAAAGGAACACCAGGGGAAATTCCAGCCCCTTGGCTGCATGCAAAGTCATGAGCTGTACGCAGTCCTGCCAGGCTTCGGCCTGGCCTTCGCCGGCCTCCAGGGCGGCGTGGGACAGAAACGCCATTAACGGTGACATGTCGCTGTCTTCGGTCGCTACGCCATTGTCGTACTGGCGGGCCGCATTGACCAGTTCCTCCAGGTTTTCCACCCGCGCCTGGCCGCGTTCGCCTTTTTCCTCCTTGTACATGGCCAGCAGGCCGCTGTGCTCGACTACATGTGCGGTCATTTCCGCCAGTGACAATTCGCGGGTGGCGGCGGCCAATTGCCCGATCAGCTGCTGAAAACGCTGGATGGCCTGGGAAGCACGACCGGGCAGGGTCTGCTCGCGCAATACCGTTTCCATGGCCTGCCACAAGGAGATGCCGCGTTCGCGTGCGATGCCGCGCAGACTTTCCAGGCTGCGTTCGCCGATGCCGCGGGTGGGGGTGTTGATTACCCGCTCGCACGCCGCGTCGTCATGCGGAATGGCCAGCAGGCGCAGATACGCCAGCGCGTCCTTGATCTCCTGGCGCTCGAAGAAACGTAAACCGCCGTAAACCCGGTATGGCACCTGTTGCTGCAACAGCGCCTCTTCAAACACCCGCGACTGGGCATTGGAGCGGTAGAGTATCGCCGCCTGGTCGCGGCGCCCGCCCTGTTGCAGCCACTGGCGAATGCGTTCCACCACGAACCGCGCTTCGTCCAGCTCGTTGAATGCTTCATAGAGGTAGATAGGCTCGCCCTTGTCGCCGCTGGTCCACAGATTCTTGCCCAGGCGCTCGCTGTTATTGGCGATCAGGGCATTGGCGGCTTCCAGAATATTGCCGGTGGAGCGGTAATTCTGCTCCAGACGGATGGTGCGGGTGCCGGGAAAGTCGTGTTGCGCGCGCTGAATGTTTTCCACCTTGGCGCCGCGCCAGCCGTAGATGGATTGATCGTCGTCGCCGACAATGAAAACCTTGCCGGTTCTGCCCGCCAGCAGGCGCAACCAGGCGTACTGAATGGCATTGGTGTCCTGAAATTCATCGATCAACAGGTGCGCGAAACGCTGCTGGTAGTGTTGCAGCAGCGCCGGGTGCTGCAGCCACAGCTCGTGGGCGCGCAGCAGCAATTCGGCGAAGTCCACCAGGCCGGCGCGCTGGCAGAAGTCCTCATAGAGTTGATACAGCCGTACCAGGGTCTTGCGGTCCGGGCGATCCCAGTGTTCGATGGAGCCGGGGCGCTGGCCTTCGTCCTTGCAGCCGTTGATGAAACCCTGCACGCGCCGCGGTTCGAACTCTTTTTCGTCCAGCCCGTTGTCGCGGATCAGACGCTTGATCAGCCGCTGCTGGTCGTCGCTGTCGAGGATCTGGAAATTCTGCGGCAGCCCCGCCTCCCGCCAATGGGCCTTCAGCAGGCGGTGGGCGAGCCCGTGGAAAGTACCGACCCACATGCCGTGGCTGGGAAGCTGCAACAGCTCCTCTATCCGCCCGCGCATTTCCCGCGCCGCCTTGTTGGTGAAAGTGACCGCGAGAATCGACCAGGGGGAAAAACCCTCCGCCCGGACCAGCCACGCGATCCGGTGCACCAGCACCCGGGTTTTGCCGCTGCCGGCGCCGGCCAGTATCAGCAGATTCCCGTCTTCCGCGCACACCGCTTCCCGCTGCGCGGCATTGAGACCATCGATAATAGGGCTGATATCCATAGGGGGGGATTCTAGCAAAGTGGCTCTGTCCTGGGGGACGTGGCCGGAGAATTTTGCTCAAATCGATAGCAATGGGGTCCTGGCCGGGCGATGCCGGCCTGAAACGGGTGCCCGCGACCGTCGAGCGCGGATTGCTATACCACCAGTGACGGTGTGCTAATTGCAGGAAAAGGCGGGAGATGCCGCCGGTGGCGGGCGTCGAGCTCAGAGCTTGGACAGCGGTTTGGGTTTTTCCACGCCGAAACCTTGCGCGTAGTCGACCCGCAGGTCCTGCAATTTCTTCAGGATGCTGGAGTTTTCCACGTACTCGGCGATTATTTTCTTGCCCATGAAGTGGCCGACTTCGCAGATCGAATTTATCAGTGCCTGGTCGCTGGGGTTGCTCAGCAATTCACGGACGAAGACGCCGTCGATTTTCAGGTAGTCCACCGGCAGGTTTTTCAGGTAGGCGTAGGAGGACATGCCGGAGCCGAAGTCATCCAGGGAAAAGCGGCAGCCTGAATCCTTGAGGGCGAGGATGAACTCCGCGGCATTGGACAGGCTGGTGATGCCGACGGTTTCGGTGATTTCGAAGCAAACCTTGTCGGCAGGAATCTGGCTGCGTTCCAGCTCCTGGCGGATGAAGTGCAATGCGTCGACGTCGTTGAGGGTGCAGCCGGACAGGTTGATGGAGATGGCTTCCAGTTCGGCGAGCTTGCGCCGGTTCGCGGCCATCCAGTCAAAGGTGCGGCTGATTACCCAATGGTCGATCTCCTGCATTCGGTTGTAGTGTTCTGCGGCCTCGACGATCTGCTGAGTGACGTTTTCTCCCTGGGTATTCTTGATGCGCAGCAGGATTTCATATTTATTGCGTTTGGTGCCGCCGCCGCGTATCGGCATGATGCGCTGGCAGTAGAGTTCCAGCAGGTTGTCTTCCAGAATGCGGCTAAGTTCCGCTCCCCACTTGAGGATGTCCTGGCGATGGGTGATGCCGCGATTGCCGGCGGTGTAGACTACGATGCTGTTGCCGCCGGATTCCTTGGCCACGTTGCAGCTGTCTTCGGCTTTGCGCATGATGGTGTCGGCGGACTCGCCGGGCTTGCGTACATGCACGATGCCGGCGCTCAGTCCCAGGGTGAAATGCTTGTCCGCGAAGCTGAATTTGTTTTCATGTACCGTGTCCAGCAGCGCATCGCTGCAGGCCATTACTTCGTCCAGCGCCTGATCCGGCAGGATCATGGCGAATTCGTCGCTGCCGATGCGCGCCAGCAGCGCCTGTGCCGGCAGTTGCGTACGCATGATTTCGGCGATGCTGCGCAGCAGATCGTCGCCGGCATGATAGCCGCAGGCGTTGTTGATCAGCTTGAATTGGTCAACGTCGAAAAAGGCGACGCTGCAGCGCAGTCCGTTTTCATCGGGCGCCGCCAGCAACCGGGTCAAGTGGCGGGTAAACTCGCGGCGGTTGTACAGGCCGGTGAGGCCGTCATGCCGGGCCTGATCCGTCAGTTGTGAGTGCATTTGCTGCAGCATGCCCAGTTGGGCACGGTCCATTGCCTGTTCCTGCGTATCGTTCAGATAAGCCACGCTGCCGTCCTGCAGATGCCGCGCCATATCGGTAAATGTCATGCCGCGCGCGTGCTCGCCGCTGAGGCGCACTAGCGCGATTAACTCCTTTTCCCGGTCGAGGACGCCAATGCGCAGCCGGTCGGGTTGCTCCGAGCCGGGCTGTAGCACCACCCAGTCGAGTTCATGCATGCGGCCAACCTTTTTTTCCCACTGCCGCCGCTCCTCATAGCTGACGTCCCAGGGTTCCGGGTAGTCGCTGGCTTCGCTGGTGGCCACCAGGGTACGGCCGGCGGCGAAATCCTCTTTCACCAGCTGCAGATTGCGGTTGAAGTTATGCTGCTGGGTCTGCAGCAGAATATCCAGTTGATAACCGGCGCGTTCAAATACCTCGGCGCCGTTGCTGTGTTCCCGGTCTATCATTTCGATGATCCACTCGATGGCGTTGCTTACCATGGAGTTCTGCGGATTGGATTTTTCCGCCTCGTCGACCAGCACCTCGAGCTGCGCCAGCTTATTGATCACCTGACGCACGCGGTGATCGCGGTTGGCGAACAACTGCTCATCGGTCAGCGCGATTTTCAGGATCGGCAGTTCCAAACGGTTGATCCACTGCCTGGTCTGACCGGCGACCTGGATATCGCTGCCGATCAGCTGGAAGACCTGGTCCGCCAGGTCAACGATCTGGCCTTGCTTGCTGCCTAGTTTCTTGTCGCTCCCCGCGGTTTGCTGCAGGGCCTGCTGCAATTGTTGACGCAGCGCCCCCGGCGGGCCACCGGTCAGGGGTGCGGTCAGGGCCTGCAGGATTTCGCCGTTGCTGTAGTCCGCCCGTTTGTCCGCAACGGCAGGCGTGGCTTGCGTCGGATCATTGGCCTGCGTCAGCGATGCGCTGAGGTGACTGTAGACATCGAGTATCGATGGCTGGTTTAGCGCCGGCTCCGCGGGGGCGAAGGTCGCGGTTTTGCCGCTGGCCGCGCGCGGTGCGGCCGCGACCGGTTTGGCGGTGGACTTGGCCTGTGCGGCGGGTGCCGCTGCCGCGGTTGACGAATGTCGCGTCGTCATTGCCGCCGGCGCGGATGGTGGCTCGGTGGTGGTTAGTGTCTGCGGCGCCTGCTGTGCTTGCGTCGCGACCGGTTCAGGCGCGGGGGCTTTCGCCGCCGGCGCGGACGGCGCAACCCGCGCCGGTGCTGCGGTTGGTGCCGGCGCGGTAGTGCTTGCCGGTGCGGCGGTCGCGTCCGGTGCCGGGGCAGTAGCGGCAGCCGGCTTGGCTGCGCTGGGTGCCGGTGTCCTGGCTGCTGGGGTCGCCACCGGCGCCGCCGCTTTCTTGGGTGCTGGCTCGGCGGCCGGCGCCGGTGGCGGCAGGTCGGCGATCTTTTCCCCGGTCTTCTTGTTTATGCGATAGGTGATCTTCGGTACGATGTTCTTGCGCAGCAGAAAGCCGTTGATTCGATCGTACACATCGCCGCACAACAGCACCAGTACTTCACGCATGACGGCGTAGCAGATCATGTTTACTTCATGGGCCAGGTTTAGCGAGCGAATCAGGTGGGAAAAGCTGTCAACGAACAGCGCCGGCCGATAAGGGTTGTTCTTCCCGTCAACTCGTGTTTGATGCAGATCCGACAGGCGCACGCCGAGTTCGAACAACACTTCCTGATATCTGTTTTCCACCTTGTCGATGGTCGTGGTGTCAGCCAGCCAGTCGTCATATAGATTATCGTCAACAATGGACAGGGTGTCGGTGGCGGCGTTGTTGTCTTCGAATTCGCGGTTGTCGATTTTCGCCGGGTTGTAGTCGCGCAGTTTCTCATTTACTTCCTTGATGAAGCCGAGTTTGAACGCGTCGCGGTTGGCGCTGACCACGCTGGAGGCGCCGCCGAGCAGCCTGCCATCGACGGAGATGCCGTGCTTCAAGGGATGCAGCAGGCGATCGATGGCCTCGCCGAGGAAGCGATTGGCCATCAGCTCCAGGCTGTCGTCGATGATTTTATTGCATTCTTCTATGATGGCGCCGCGCGCCTGGGTCGCCTGCGCATCGGCGGGTGCGGCCTTTTTCGTGGATTTTTTCCCCGAAATTTTTTCCTGCACCCAGGCCACCTTGCGCAGCAATTGCAGAAAACCCAGATCGGGATTGCGCAGGCGCACGGCAAATCCGCTGTCGGACGCCCGTACCACCTGGCCGCTGAAACTCAGCAGCATGACCTTGCCCTGTTTGATTTTGCAGGTAATGGTGATCGTCGCGCCGGCGGTGATCATTTCCTGGGTTGCCTTGTCTGGCCCCTGGTCAGTATGTGGATAGAACAGCAACATGCCACCCGTGGAGAAGTCACGGATGACGCAGGCGACCTGCTGGTTGCCGGCGAGCAGGGCATGGGCGTTCAATTGCACCGGAATGCGCAAGAATGCCCTTTTTTCAGCCTCGCTTGCCGTTGCGGTGGGGGTGGAATGGCTGTTCATCGTTGATTTCTGGGTCTACCGTAGACACTGTATCGGCAACCCGCTGTATTCCATGACCTGATTTAAAACACTTTTATTAATAATGATAAGCCTGTCGGCGTCCTCGGCCGGCTGGGGGGCGAGCGGCGAGCGCCGGCCGCCTGGGCGGCCAAATCTGCTACCATAGCCGTTAACTTTCGGGATCCGCAGCAGCATGAGCAGAGTTGTCGAACAATCGGATCGTCCGGTGACGGATGCCGACTGGCCGGTATTGCAGAATCAGCCGGTGGGCGGCGCGTATTACTCATGGTAACGCATGGATAAGTTGCTGAAAAAGGCCGTGCAAAAGCACCAGGCGGGCGATTTCGCCGCCGCCGAGGCTCTGTACAAGAAAATCCTGCGGCAGACACCGCAGCATGTGGACGGCAACTACATGCTGGGCACCCTGTACGCGGAGAATGGTCGCCTGCCGCAGGCTCTGCAGGTGTTGCAGCGGGCGGCGACCCTGAAACCGGACTCGCCATATATACACAACAACCTGGGCAATGTCTTTCGCCTGCAGCAGGCCTGGGCGCCGGCAGCAGAGTGTTACCGGCGCGCCTTGCGTCTGCAGCCGGACCTGGTGCCGGCGCTGAATAATCTGGGGGTGGTGCTGAAAGCCCAGGGGGATACGGCGGCGGCCGAGCAGATGTTTCGCGAAGCCCTGCGCCATGACCGGACCTTCGTCGAGGCCAGCTACAACCTGGGCAATGTGTTCTGGGAACGTGGGCAACGGGAGGAGGCGGCGGCCTGTTACCGCGAAGTTCTGGCGGTTCAGCCGGGCCATGGCCATGCCCTGGATCGAATGGGCGACTACTGGCTGGAGCGCGGCGATCGCGCGCAGGCGCTGGCGTGTTTTCATCAGTACATGCGCAGTGTGCGCAACGATGATTGTGGCG
>DKAS01000015.1 GCA_002448875.1 Proteobacteria bacterium UBA6920
GGGAACTTTGTCCGCCGGTCAATCGCGGGGGCGAACAGATACACGTTGCTGAACTGCGCCCCCTGCTTCATCGCCCGCACCACCACCGCTGCGCCGCGGCTGTGAGCGACCACAGCGTCGCCCGGATCCGTCGCCACATACAACTTGCGGGCGTCCTGCTCCAGGCGTTTGTCGTCCCAGCGCCGAGAGAATATGCCGGTGATCGACTCGCGGATCACCCGACCGAAGCCGGTAACCGGAATGCCCAGGTCGTAGGTGGCCAGGCCCTGCATGGCCAAGTGGTTCAGCAGTACATCGGTGCTGCCCTCGCCGTTGCTGTTGATGCCGTTGACGCCGATGATTTTCATGATGCCTCCAGAGGGCCGTCCGTGGCCGTGGGTTTAGCCGCCGGTGCGCTTTGCCAGCTCGGCGTCGATCCGTGCCTGCACCGCCTCCAGCCTTGCCTTGGCGCGCTGCAGCTCGATCACGGACAGCGGATCAATGTTGGCCTTCAGCAATTCCTCGACCTTTACCGCCACGCCCTGGACATTGAGCAGCTGCGCCACCAGGTTGTCCACCAGGTCCGGGGTAATGGTCTTGGCCTGGATGCCGGCCTGCAGCGCCTTGGCCGCGCTGGTGATACCGTCGCGGGTGGATTGCAGCAGCGCCTCGATCTCCGCGGCGTTGGTGTCGCTCTTGCCGATGCCCAGCATGCTGCAGCCGGATCCGGCCAGGGCGGCGATCAGAATAAACAGCAGGGTGATGTATCGCATTTTCATTTCCTCGTGTTGTTGGAATTAAACCGCGCCGCTGATCTTCTTCACGGCTTTCATGCGGCCATAGATGGCCAGGCATGCGCCGACAACACCAATGGCCAGATCCACCCAGCCGCCAGTGTCGCCAATGTCATAGCCGAGCTTCAGAGATACCGCGGACACGACTTGCATGGCCACGCCCCATGTCGTCCGGGACAGCAATAAACCTTTTGTTTCTTCCATCAGCCTTTCCTCATCAACGTTGATAACCCACGCGCCCATCGTGCGCGCACCCTTTCGCGTTCAAAAGCTTTCGACGCTGCCAGCCAGTCGCCGGCATAGATCGCAGCGATCATGTCATGCAGCAGTTTAAAATTCTGGTAGCCGACGTTGGCCATGATGCAGATCAGGGCGCGGCGGCGCAGTTCGGAGTATTCGTGGAATTCGAGAAAGACGGACTCGCAATGCGCGGTGGCGGCGTCGGGAGATAGTTTCACGTGGAGCATTACAGCTTCCCATAGCCGATGATTTCGATATCCGTCACCGCCGGATCGGTCAGTGTCCATGTGCCGGCGACCAGTTTGTAAAACTTGATGTTCGGGCCGGTCGTGGCTTTGCTGACGACATCGATGCGCCACTCGTCTGTGCCGATGTTTTGGACATTGACGTTGATCTTCTGGATAGCCTTATACGTTTTCGTCAGTGGGATGGTGCGATTGCCGGTGGAGCCGGAATAGGTGGACACGTCCACATTGTCTTTGTACTCGCTAATGGTCGCTATATAGTGCGCGCCCAGGAACGATGCCAACCCATAATACCAAGTGCCGCGACAGTCATAGGCGCTCACCTTGTATTTCAAATATCTCGCGGTAATGACCTGCCCAGGAACATGCTCAGCATAGGCTGTGTAGGTAGTCCCGTCCGTGCTGGTGCTGACCTCCAGCTTCCAGAAATTGCCGGTCATTCCGGTGCCCGCAATAAATGCGCTGGTGATGTGCGGGACGACTGAGGCGATTGCGCCGAGATCCTTTACTCCGGTTTCATACCGGATATATTTCGGACGCGGGTTATCACCAAAGGCCGGATAGAAAAAATTCTTCTGCCACTCCGCCAGTGTCGTGATGTATGACCCGCAATAGTAAACCGTCCCTTCGTTCCCAACCGCCATCCAGATGCCGGCGCACTTCGCCCAGATGGCATTGATGTTAGTGGCGCCCGTGGTCAATGAGGCGTAGGGGCTGGGGTTCCCATACAGGCATTCCCCTGTCGAGGACACCATCATGAACATATCTTCCGTCGAATGAAAGATATCAGTGGGTAGTGCCGTCAGTGAAGATTCCCCGGTAACAAGGGTGATGGAATAGTTTTCCGGCGAGGGTGGAAAGGTAAAATCCGTGGTCAGGTTATACACCCGCCCCTTGCTGTCAACGAGACGGAACCGCACGCCCACGCCATCCAAACTGCTGCCGGCAACATAATAGGCATCCGACAAGGTATAGAGCACGCCCCAGGATTGGCCGAAGTCATGGGAGTAAAAGATCACACCCGTGCCGCTCGCTGTCTTGGCAAGGGCAAGCTGAATATAAATATTGGCCTGCTGAAAATACGGACTGACCAGCAATTTCAGCACGGTCACCTTTTCGGTGTGCTGAATGTTCCAGCCTTTCGTGTCCCACTTGTACCCGTCCATGGAATGAATGACGGTGTTGTTTTCCCCGCCGACCAGGATGCCCGGGTATACCACTGAATAGCCAACGCCGGCATTGGTAACCCCGATACAGCCCGTGGTCAGGTTTTCGGTGGTCCCCGAGCCCACCGTTTCCCAGGTCCAGGTACCAGCCAGCACGTCGCCTATCAGAATGGTTCCGGCGTCGCCGTAGGCCAGGACTTTCCCCATGGGCAGCTCAACCAGTCCGCGCAGGGCATTGGTGGTGACTGCGGTGATATTCGTCCAGGTGCCGCCGTCGTTGCTGGAGTAAGCGCAGTATCCGGTGCTGCCGCAGACGATCCAGACGTCCAGGGCGTTCATGTAGATGATGTCGAACAACTGCTCAGAGGTGATGGTGGATGGCGTAAACGATGTCCAAGGCGCGGCATTGCCGGCGCCGTAGGTATAGGTATAGTCGCTGACGCGCAGATAGCCGGAGCCGTCCACATAGCATTGATACTTGGTGCCTCCCCAGCCTCCGGAATATTCATCGACAGGGACGATGGACAGAAATGAATCCATGCTGGCCACGCTGATCGTCGCGGACTGCGCGTCGTCGGACTCCCGGCCCTGGGTGTCAACCGCCTTCACGGACACCCGGTAGTCACCCGGCGGCAGGTTCCTGATGACGTAAGTGGTGCCGCTAACATCGCCGTCGCCGATAATCAGCATGTCGTCCCATTCCTGCGTGGAGGATGCGATGGAGTACCGGATGCGGTATTTCACCACGTTGTCGGGTTTATTTCTCATCACCCACGACACTTGATAATCATTCTGCGCGATCTTTCGCACATCGATGGAGGTGACCTGGGGAGGGTTGACGGAATAGCCTTTGACAATGTGATAGGCAAGCGTCGCATAGGCGCTTTCTTTGTTGTAGAGGTTGAACGCCTTCACGCGCACGGACACGCGAGACCCTTCCGCCAGCGGCAGATAGGCGTTGTTGATATCCGAGGTGTAGAGATTGGAGACGGTAGTCCAGACGGTGGTCCCGATGTAGCTGTATTCGACGCGGTATCCCTTGATGCGCGTTGAGACGCTGGGCGTCCAGGTGACCTTGATTCGTGGTTGTATTGTGCCGTCCGCCAATCGCTCATAGGTGGCGTTACCGCTTTCGGCGGCAAGATTCGTCGGCGGCGCCACATACTCATAATCCGTCTCGCCCTCAACGGCGACGTGCGGCGGGATGAACTGGATACGATGCGCGGATTGCCAGGCGTTGAAATATTGGTGGCCGTCGTTGGAGGGGCCGAAGTAGGTGGCGTCCGACAGAGTGGCCTGTGTTTCCGCCGGCACAGCATAGTCCCCCGGGTCCAGCGGATTGGCGCCCATGAACGCCTCAAACGTGCCGGGCGTGATGGACGGAAACGGCGACGCATAGCCGTCGATCAGGATCAGCAGCGCACCAGGCGCCCCGCCAGCGCCGGGCCCGCCCCGCAGGTAGGTCACGGGTGAGGACGGAATAGCGCGCGAACTGCCGAGGCCTCCAGAGCTTCCAGAGGTGATGATCTTGCCGGAGCCGCTGATCGTCATACCGCGGCAGATGATGGCCAGACCGGCGCCGCTATTGCCGCCGTTCCCACCCGCGGTATAGCCCCATGTCCATTCGTCCGGGTCCGGGGTCACATTAATGTTAACCTCGACCGAGGCCTTGCCTGAACTCCCGGCCGTACCCATGAGGGTTTGGGGCATGGACAGCAGCGGGATACTACCGCCGGAGTCGGCGCCGATGGAAAACAGAGGAACCGCTGAGACGCCGCCGACCGGTTTCTGGAATTGGTTGCGCATGTAGATCGGATAGATCACATATGGCGCAAGGGTGAACGCATTGGACAGTTTTGTATACAGCGGGCTGGGCGACAGCGTGATGCCAAAAAACCCCGGCTCCGCAAGGTTCCCGTGGTCGTACAGATACCGCTTTGCCACGTTTGCCGCATTGTAAACGCCTGCCTGCTCCACCACGTCCGACACGCTCGGCGCGATCTTCCCCGCCTTCCCGTTCCCGGCGCCGTTTATCGTTCCGTGTAGGGTCAGCACACCCTTGATCACCAGCACCACATTCTTGTCGATGGTCAACGTGACTCCGGCGCCGATGGTCAGATCGCCGTTGTAGTAAAACCAGGATTTTATTTTGTGGAGATCCGGGTCGCCATACAGCGTGTGATCGNNGTAACGGTGCCGCCCGTAATGGCCAATATGATGTTCAGGTCCGTCCCCCGGCTCGTATAGGAGGCGTCCGACAGCGAGTAGCCAGCGGCGTCCTCGATGTAGTTCGTGCCCCGATCCGTGGACCCCAGCAGCGACAACGAGGTCGTGCCGTTGATGCGGTCCTGCCCCACGTTGACCACCTCGAAAGTGCGGTCGAGGCTGGAGACGATATTGATCTCCGGGCCGGTTGGCTCGTTGACTAAGGGCATGTCGCCCGCAACCGTGAGCTTATAGACGCCGCCGGTATACGCCACCGCGGTGATTCGCTTCAGGCCATTATTCTGGACATTGGCCGAGCCGCTCACCCAGATATAAGGGCGCTGTGCTGAGAATCCCTTGGTGATGAAATTGACGGCGGCGGACTCGATGGTATTGGTGGCCGCCACAAACGAGATGGTCGTGGCCTTGGCCAGCGGGCCGTGATAGTCGCGGGTGTTCTTTTCCTTCCACCGGTACAACTGGCCAGGGCGGGCGCCCTTCACTATGGTCTTCAGTTTGATCCGGGCGGTATAGGGTGCGCTGGCATAGCGATCCCGCATAAACCCGAAAATGCGCTTGATCGTCTCCGTGCTGTGCCGGCTGCCGTGCAACCCGCGCAGGATAAACTCACGCAGCCGGGTCTGCTGGTAAATCACCTGGCTGTCAGCGTCGATCAGGTTTGTGGTGCGCAGCGTATCCTCAAGGATGTGGTCATAATTCCACTTGATCTTGATGAGGTTGATCACCGACTCCATGTCGTTGAGCACCGCCAGGCTGGACGCATTGGAGACCACAGTTTCATCCAGGACCAGATGCTCAGGCGTATCGAGGGCGAGGTTGGCGCGACGACGCAGGCCCATCTTGCCGTCGTTGTAGATTGGAGAGTAAAAGCCCCAGCTGTAAATCTGTTCCTCGATGAACTGCTTGAGGTTCTGCTTCTGCTCGCCAATGAAATACGGGATGACGCCCTGTGTGTCGTCGGACGGGTTGTAGACGTCCAGGCCGATCTGCAGGAAGTCCTCCCGCTGGATCTTGTTCGGGTCTATTCCGCCATGCCAGGTATCGGGAGTGGCGCCGGCCGGTCCGAACAGTTGCACACCGGTCAGCAGGAAATAGATCAGCTTGGGCAGCGGCATCTCCAGGTAGACCAGCTCTTTGATCTTGGTCTTGTGGTCGTTGGTCTTTGTGGCGTCGATCTCGATGCGCTTTGCCACGGAGCCCAGCACGCCGATGGTGCAGCCGGTGAACGAGTTTGGAGTTGTCCCGGTGTACCGGATGAATATCTTACCTTCCGGGTGATCCACTTCCAGGTAGCCCACACGCTGGCTGGGTGCGTCGCTGAAGCTGTTGCCGTGGGTCAGCATGGAAAACTTGGAGGTGTCCACCACGCTGATCGTCGTGGCCGTTGTCTCTATCGTGGCGGTGATGTTTGTCTGCGCGAGGTCGAATACATTGACGTTTGTGTCGCGGGAGATATCGCTGCAGGCGATGGTATAAATGCCCTTGTCGTAAGAGATGTTCTTGACGCTGTAGGTGCCGGTGTTCTCGTATTCCGACCAGTCCATATCTCGGCCTGTTTCAATGGCGTTATTCTCGCCCTCGAAAATCCGGATGGTCTTGTTGCGCAGGGCGTCATAGCCCTGAAGCTTGGCGCCGAGGTACGCGGAGAATTTGCCCTGCTGGTCAACGATGGTCAGGGTCATCTGCCCTACTTCGGAGATGCCGACCTTTATTTCCTGGGTGCGCTCGGTAAATTCCTTGATCATGCCGGAGTAGCTGGTGCCGCCGGCAGGGATCGCGGAATTGCTGTGGGACTTGAGATAGAGCAGGTCCGTTTCTGCCATATCGAAAGCAATCTGGAGCGTCCAGCGCGGCTCACGGGTGAAGCGGTTGGTGTGATCCAGGCGCAGCGCGGGCTGGGTATGTTGGTAGGATGAGCCGCCGAGCGGGAATAGCAGAGACATCAGACCAGCTCCACGGTCAGACTGAACCGGTAAATCTGGCTGACGTCCAGCAGTTGCGGGCGCGGGACGCCGCCAACCAGGACGACGTCATAATTGTCTGGGCCGGGTACTGCGATGGTGCCGGTGGGATCGAACTGGAATATCTCGCGTGCGGCCACGGACAGGAAGAACTCGCGCCAGTCGTCCAGGCTGACGGCCAACACCGCGCTCATAACGGTGATATCGAAGAACGACTTGGTGTGGTAAAGCAGTTCCTCGGTGGCCCCGTCCAGCGCCATATTCACCGCCTTGTCAATGGTGTCGAATGGCGGGAGNNGTAGGTCGTACCGCATTCGATCTGGTAGGTGGTGCCGGCGGCATGTCCGGATTTCAGACGGCGATTCTTGGCCAGGTAAGTAAAGACGCTCACTGCTGCGCCCTCGCCGACGTCAGCCGCTGGCCATTCTGGCTGTAGTTCTCGATCAGTACGAAGTCGTAGTCGTTGATATCTTCCTTGATGTAGCCGGCCATCTCGCGGGCTAGCTCGCGGGTGATCGCTCCGGTGATGTAGAAGTTCACCACCTTCTGGACGCCGGCCTGGTTACTGTCGCCCTCGCCCCCGGCGCTCCCGGGGATCTGCGCATTGGCGGCGGCCGAGGGGATGCCCCCTGACGGGACGGTGGCGGCGCTGAAGGATTGCGAGTCGATCGCCTCCAATTGCTTGGCGCCGGTCGCGGCGACCAATGCGGCAACGGGGACGGCGGCCCAGTACGGCAGGTCGGCGAATGCCCGGGCAATACCTGAGGCGGTATTGATAACGACATTCAGGCGCTGGAGTTTCTTGTTTTCGGCGAAGGCTTTCTTGGCGGCCTTATTGGCCTGCTCCAGGCGGTGCTGTTCCAGCTTGATCTGGGTATCGATCGCCTTGCGCTGGTCGTCGGTGGTCGCCTCGTTGCGCTGGCGCTCCAGATCCACCAACGCGCTCACGCTGGCGCCTGCGACCGCTTGCGCTTTCTGCGCCCGGATGTTTTCCAGGGCGATCTGGGCAGAGATTAGACTATTGGTCCCTGACAAAAGATCGGAGTTAAGTCTTTCAGCGAGCGCCCGCCGGTAGGCGTAGTCCTGCTCCAGTTGTTTATTGATCTTGTTGTTGGAGTCTTCCGAAAGTTTTTCGAGAATATCCAGGCCGCGCTGTTCGGTAGTGACGCCCCTTGTTACTGCGTCCTGCACAATCTTGACGCGATTCGCATAGGCGTTCCGGATGGACTCGACGCCGCCGACCGTCTCCTTGTCGATCTCGTCGATTTTCTTTCTCAGGTTGTCGAGGTAGGCGTCGAATTCTGCGCCCGGGCCGGTAGCATCCGCCCCCAGGGAGAAGGCTTCCTTCAGTCCCCCGGTGTCTTTGATTTCGACAATCTTGGTCTTCGCCTTTTCCAGCGACGCGATCAGCGCATTGATCGCCACGTTGAAAACGTTCACGTCCTGCTCCTGGTCCTTCAGGATATTCTGCGCCTCGGGGTCTTGGGCTAGCCCCTGATGCAAGGCGATCAAGCGGCCCTGCAGTTCGTCCAGATGATCCCTCAAGGACTGCACGTTTTGCTCCGCATCCTCTCGGGTGGCGCCCAGGCCTAGACCGGCAAAGAAGTCTTGGACCTTGCCGCCGATGGTAGTGCCTCGCTCGTTCAACGCCTTATTCAAGGTCTCGATCTTCATCCGGGTGATGGCGATCTCGGCATTGACGTCATGGATGCGGTCGACGATGAAGTTTCCCGTGCCCATCGACTTATTGACCGCGTCAACCACCGTGCCAATCGTGGCGCCCAGGGCCAGGCCTTGCTTGCCCAGGAGGGTGTACCCGATGACGCCGCCCCAGGCCATATCGGGGTTGTTGTCGATGAAGTTGACGACGGTCTGCGAGCTACGCAGGACGGAGATCAGCGCGTCGACACCGACCTGCGCCGCCTGGTGGATGGCGTCCTTGAACCCGCCGGTTTTCTTCGCGGCTTCCAGCATGTCGTCGGTGACGGAAAGAATGACGGGCGCCAGTTCGATGGCGATGGTATTGGCGAGACCGCGAGTGACGGCGCCGATGCGAGTGAAATTATCGTTGACGGCTTCGATCTTGGCGGCGTCGAACTTTGACACGGCCAGGCCGTATTGTGCGGCTTCAGCGGCGGCATCCCGCATGGCGGAACCACCGGCAAGGATAAGTGGCGTCAGGTCGCGGGCTTCGTCGCCCATGAGTCCGGCCACGGCCGCCAGCTGCTGGCCGCGATCAGATAGGTGGCTGATGGCGTCGGCGTAGGTGCGGAACAGTTCGTCACCACGTAGGCCTTTCAGTTTCTCAACGTCGAAGCCAAACGCCTTTAGCCACTTGCCGGCTTCGCCCTGCCCTGTCGCGGCAAACTCACCCAAACGCTTTTCAGCCTGCGTGATGGAGTTGATCAGGGTGTTGATACCGGCGGNNGGTGGCGTGCTGGAGACCGGCGAGGGCTTCGGTGGTGACGTCGATCTTGTCGGCTTGCTTGGCGAGGGCGTCGACGGCGGCGAAGGATTGCTTTACCAGCAGGCCCACGCCCGCGGATCCGGCCAGGGTGGCAACGGCGGTTTTGAGGGAAAACAAATGGCCAGTGACTTCATTGGCCAGGGTGCCGACGCGGGAAAGGGACTTATCGACATCCTTGCCGAATTGCTTGATGAGCTTGGCCGACTCTTTGGACTTCATGTTGAAGTCCGTGGTCTGCAGCAGCAAGTCAACAATGAGGGAGCCGAGTTTCATTTACGCTTGGCCTTTTTGAAAACGCTCTTGAATCCAGACAAAACCTTCAGCACCTTGCCCGCCTGCAGCGTCGTGGGTTTATCGAGAAACGGCATGAAGTCCTGCACCTGCACGGGCGGCGTGCTCTTATGCCGCCCTTTGTTTGTCATCACCGCCGCAATTACTCCGGCCCGGTAGTCTGCCCTTTCTTCCCCGATTGGCTCGATGGCGCTGAAAGCCAGCCAGTCGGTCAACTGGCTGCTGGTCAGGTTTGATAGGAGATGGTCGGGGTGGATTACGCCGAGGGCGGCGCAGAGTCGGAAGGCGAATCGGAGTTCGTGGTTTCGCTCAATTTTTTTTTGGCGTCCTTCAGCGCCTTATCGTCTAGGCCGTTGATCGACATCGCGGCATCGAACAGAGCGGCCAGGAACTCATACGAGCCGTTCAACAGGCTTTCCTCCCGCTCCGGCGTGTAGACCGGGTTCCCGCTCTCGTCCACTATCGTGAGCAATACCATTGCCGCCATAGACCGTTCGTTCTGGTCCGGGGCGTCCTCCATCGCGCTCACGATATTGCGATAGTTGATCCGCGCCTTGGCGCTCATCTCCCGAAAGGTCGCCGAAAAGTTATGCTCCGGGAATTCCCGCGTTTCGGTGCGCAGCTTCTGGGCGCTGAAAAACTCGTCGATATTGGTGATCATTGTTTCCTCGTTCAGGTGCCATTAGGTGTAGACAATGGCGCCGCTGACCCGAAGTGTTGCGTTAGCCACCACCTTGTCGTCCGCGCCAATCTGCAACGCGAAGCTCTTGACGTAGGCGGTAAACGTCCCAGTCGTTGACAGTCCGTCGTTCAGCGTGAAGGAATACGTCTGGGAGTTGCCCGTGTCGAAGTCGTCGCGCACGGCGTTCTGCGCTGCAGACGAGGTGTCATACACCATGCTGATGGTGATATCGCCCTGGTCTTTCAGGCCCAGGATGAATTCCTTGGCTGGGGACTCGAAGGTGGTAACGTCGATTTCATTGGCCGACCCATTGGGGCCGGCAATGTCGAACACTTTGGGAACCGTGACGCCGTTCCGCTTCAACACTGTGCCTTGCGTTTTGATAGCCATAACAGGTCTCCATCAGAGGGAACCGCCCCTTGCGGGACGGCTTGCGCGTGTCTCACGACAGGCGCGGGTTGATTACTCGTAGTGCCAGATTGAAAAATCCATGGAATAGCGAAACACCTGGGTGTCCATCTCCCAGCCCACATCGTTGCGATTCACCAGCAGCGCCTTGGTGATGTAGGCGGTGTCGGCAAGCATCGCGGCCTTGACGGCGTTGCGCAGCGCGAACAGTCCGGCCTTGGTATCGGCATAGCAATCGATTTGGAACCGGGAATTGATCAGGCTGCCGGTGCCGTCCAAGGTGTTTTCCGGGACGCCGGATACCTCGTAGTACGTGATAAACGGGAGCGGAGCGCCCTGCGCAACGGACTCATACGGGTAAACACGATCACCGATAATACCGGCCAGTGTCGCGTCAGCCAGCAGGTGGCTGCGCAGGGACTCCTCGATCATTAGGCGTTGGCGCCAATCAGGACGATGTCATAGATGACCGAAGATCCACCACCGCCATTGATAATGTCCAGCATGTCACCGGTACCGCCGGTCACAGCGTAGCCGGTAGCGCCGGGCGCAGCCAGGAGAAACAGGCCGCCAGGCTGGACCTTGACCAGATCACCCGCCGCGCCCGCCCAGGTGATGAACCCGTTGGTGGCTGGGACGGCGATATGGACGTCGTTGGCATTGGCCGCCGCCGCCTTAATCAATATCCCCTTCACCCGCGCGAAGGTCTGCACTGCGCCAAAGGCATTCGTCAACCCGCCGGCCAGGTCCAGTGAGTCCGTGGCGCTGGCGGTGATCGTGCGCTGATCGTGCCACAGCATGTTGGCTTGATTGGCGCCTGTGCCGTTGGTAAACGCCAAGATAATGCTTTCCAGTAATGAGTCCATCGGCGTAGACAGATCCTGGGGGTTGGTCAGATCGGCGGAAATCTTCGCCACGAGAGTTGCAGTTAGGGACATGGTGCCTCCTCAGGTTAACTGTTCAATTTCGGATTTAACAACCGAGCCGACCTTCAGCAGGACGGCGTCTTCATTCGTGTCGATGGCTGGCCGCAGAAACGGCTTGGGCCGCGAGCCGGGGTGAGTGACGATGTGGCCGTAAACCGTGCTGCCGTCCGACATGAGCTTGCGCGAGCGGATCACATGCGGGCTGGTGCCGAACTCCACCAGATGCGCGTGCTGGCCGGAATGCTCGCCATCGATGCGGGCGCCAATGGTCACGCCGATCAGATGCGTTTTTGCCTTCTTCGTCTTCAGGCCGATGGATTTGCGCAGGTTGCCGGTCTTCACCGCGCCCAGGCGTTGCAGGTTCTGCCGGGCGGCGTTGATGATCAGCCATGCCCCGGCCCGGATGGCCTTTATCCCGATCTTCCGCTCGATCTTGTCGGGCAGGGATTCCAGCTTTTCTGCGGCATCGTCAAAGCCGTAAATCCTGGTTTTCAGCTTCACGAGGTCCGCTCCTTCGCCTGAATAAACAACTGCCGATTCCGCTCGCCCACATTGCTTGCCTGCAGTATCACGAATGTCCGCTCGCCGTACTTAACCCGCATCTTGGTGGTGACGCCGCTGAAATATGGCGTATTGATCGCGTGCGTGGTATCCGAGTGCAGACCCTGGTCGGCGAAGTATTTGCGGCCGGCGACCGGCTCCAGGCTGGCCCAGGCTCTGAAGACGGTGAGCCAGTTGGGGATGCGTTCGCCGAAAGAGTCGGTGACGGTGACCGGCTCCTGGATTTCGATGCGGTGATTGAGGGCGGTCATCTCAGCGCCGTGATCAACTTATCCGCGATAGTCGGAGGCGTTGCGGGTGTGTCTTGCCTTATCCGTAATCTGCTCCCCATCTCTTTCAATCGTCGCCATATCACCCTCCCAGAGTCGGTAGTCGATGCGGCGACAGATGTAAATCTATCGCTCGCTGATAACTGTTGCGCGTGAATTCGCTGATGTCGCTGATGACCGTGTCCAGCATGAGCTTGATCGCGGTCTTGATATCTTCGGGAACGGCGGACGCGGCGCCGAATCCCGCCACGAAGCGAACCGTGACGGCGTTGCGCTCGCCCCGTGCAGTCGGCCAATACATCCCATAGGCTGGATAGATCAGCGCCCGGGGTGCGTTCAGGTCGTAGGTGTAGTCCGACACACCGACCGTCTGCGTGACGCCGGCCGTGTCGATATAAGTAACGCTGGTGATGCTCTGCACCGGATTCTTGTCCAGCGTGATCGTGCAAGGGAAACCCCAGTCCCAGGTTTGTTCCCAGGTCTGGGTGATCAGTGCCCTGGCCGTGATGGATTCCACTTGCAGGCGGNNGGCGGAGGTGATCTGGGCCGTGATGAGGCTGTCCAGGTCGTTATGCTCGATTCGCAGATGCGCCTTGGCCTCTGCTAACGTCACCGGCTCCTCCGTGGGCCCTGTGATCAGCTTCAGCCTCATTTACCGCGGCCCTTGCCCTTCACCGGCTCCGGCGGCGCCTCGGTGGCTTCCTCGCTCACTTCCTCCGCCTTCACCGGATCCGGCGGCGCCTGGTCGGCGGGAACGGCAACCTTGCGGGAAACAAAGTGATTCATGGATGCGGCGTTGCTGAACGATACGCGCTCGCCCTTCTTGAAATGCCGGCGAGTGCTGTCCATCACGGTGTAGTCACAGGTGAATACGACATCGAAGCTCATGGTAGCCTCCAGAAAAAGGAAGGCGGCCGAAGCCGCCTAAATGGTCCATCAGGGGATTAAGCGACGACCTCGTCCACGGTGGTGGCGTCGTTATCGGTGGCGTGACCGATGCGGGCATTAACGCCCAGCACCATGCCGCCGGCATCGGAGGTTGCCACGGCCACGGTCATGGACAGGCGGAAGTAGCCGAAGCCATTCTTGATATCCAGTTCCTCCGGGCGCAGGTTGATCAGCACCTGCTTGTTGCTGTCGGTGCCGGCCTGGGTGAGTTGGGTGATCGACTTACCGGTGACGTCCTTGGCGCCCGTACCGCCGCTGTCGGTAGCCTGTTGCAGTTTGGCGTCGAGGGTGGCGGAAGCGCCCAGGTCGCCAGCGGCCACGATGGCCAGATACTGGTGGAACTTGGAGGCNNACCGACACGAACTCGCTGGGCAGTGCGTTGAGGTTCATAGGGTTCTCCTTTCAAGAATTGGATAAGGGGCCCGCAGGCCCCTCACGATTAGGCGCGGGCTTCCAGTGTGACGAAGGCGGACTTCGTGTTCGTGCCGTTCGCCGGAGACACCGCGTTCTTGAGTGCGGGCTGGCCGTCGATGCGGAACGTGACACGGAACGCCTGCAGACCTGCATCGAAATACAGGTGCATGCTGGTAGCGGTTTCGATGCCGGAGGCCTTGGTGATAGTGCGGTACTGTTTCCAGTCGACCAGATAGATGTCGCCCAGGTCGCCCAGCGTCTTGCAATGCTCGCTGAACATGATGGGACGGCCGAGCAGGAAGCCGCCGGGGGCGCCGGTCCAGCCGGCCTGGGGCAAGGTGAAGATGCCGTTCTGGCCCAGGGTCAACGCCAGCAACTGCGGCAGGGTGTCGGAATTCATCATCCACACGGCGTTGCCCATGGAGCCGGTCAACATGCGCGAGAACATCTTGGCAATGTTTTCTTTGACCACGGTATCAGCCGACTGCCCCGCTTCTTTCAGCACGGTTACCAGGCTGCCGGCGACCGCGATACCTTTGGGCTTGCCGGCGCCGTCACCGTTCACCAGGGCATCATTGATTTTCCAGCGCACCGCCTGGCCGGTTCGGTTGGTCAGGAAAGCGCCCAGCGCGCCAGCATCCGCCGACAGTTCGTCGGTCACTGGTACCAGTGCCATGAGTTTACTCAGGCGCATTTGATCAATGCGGCCGGAGGCCTTGGTCGGGGTCGCGGCGTTCCCTTCGCCTTCCCAGTACGCTTGAATCCCGGTGCCGCCCCAAGGCGTGGTTTCATCCGCCGGGAATGCCATGGTGTTCCCGGTGACAGGGGTGTTGTCGGTCAACGGCAGGATCGCATCGCCCTCCAGCGACAACATATAGATCGCGTTGGAAAACTCCGGCGGGATCAGGAAGCCGCCATCCTGCAGGCTACCCTCGTTGCCGTAGGTCGACGGCGCAGCCGCGCCGATCATCAGGCGCTGATCCTGGCCTTGGCGAAGGCCGGCGGCTTGTACCGCCTTCACGAACTCGCCATAGTTCGCAAACCCGCGCTTGGGATCGTTCTCGGCCTGCTCGTGGCCCACCTGGATCGGCGTACCATCCGGCAGGGTCAACGCGCCGAGACTGGCTTCCTCATCCGCCAGGCGCTGCTCATTGGCGATCTGCACATTCAACGTGTCCAGGCTGGCCATCAACGACTTGTGCTGCGCCATCTGCTCGGCGGTCATGTCCACGCCGGCTGCATCAGCGGCATCAATGATCCCGCGCGCCTGCGTGATGATCTCCTGCTTACGGGCAAGCAGGGTTCGCATTTTCTTAGTCATAACTGGTTCCTCGGTTCAGGCAATAAAAAACCCGCTCTCGCGGGTCCGGTTGGTTTGGCACTTGCGCGCGGGTCGCATCGGCGCCCACATCTGACGCATGCCGGCGTCAAATTCTTTCTTCGATCTCCAGGCGCTGGGCGGCGGCATTGCGCCGGCTGCGCTGCGCCCGCGGGGTAGACAGGCGGGCGATAGTGGCGTCCAGAGTATCTACCCGGTCGGCCAGTCCCAGGCTGACGGCCTCGGCGGCGCCGACGACTCGGCCCTGTCCGTAGCCGCTGCGTACAGCCGCCGCAGTCGCCCCCCGTCCGCGGGCAACCGCCTTGGTGAATGCGTCGTAATACTCGTTGACGCGCTGCTGCATAAAGGCTTGGGCGTCCTCGCTCAGCGGCTCGTCGGGGTTGCCTTCGGTCTTGTACTTGCCGGCGGAGATGTAGGTGGTTTTGACGCCCAGGGCGTCCATGGCTTTGCTGCGGTCGGTGTGGGCGGCGATGACGCCGATAGACCCCAACTCACCGCCGGGGGTGACCACGATCTCATCCGCGGCGGAGCTGATCCAGTAGGCCGCCGAGGCCATCAGGCTGTTCGCCACCGCCACGATCTTCTTGTCGCCGCGGGCATTGTAGATTTCCTGGGCCAGCTCCTCCACGCCGTAGACGCTGCCGCCGGGCGAGGATACGTCCAGGACGATGGCGCCCACCGCCGGGTCAGCGACGGCGCCGCGGATCTGCTTGGCAAGTCCCTGGGTCGAGGTGCCGCCGGAGAACTCCGACATCAGGTTCATGCGCTGGGAGATGACGCCGTTGACCGGGATCACCTGGACGGCGCCAGCCGTCTTGGTCTGCGGGGCTTGCGCGCCACCGTAGGCGGCCTTGACCTGCGCCGGATCCAGCTTGCCGGCGGCGGCCAGCGACAGAAATGCGCTGATCTCGGTCAGCTTCTCCGGGATGATTGCCCAGGGGGTCGACAGGAATTCCGCGATTATTCGGTCGTACATGGTAGTACCTCGCCTAGTTTTGCGATGTGTTCGGCTTTGTTGGTTTCCCACTCATCCAGCAATGCAAGCACGGCCGGGCGGCGGTCTATAACTTCTGAGTTCAGCGCGCCTAGCAGTTGATTCATGGCCGCGGCCGAATACCGCTCGGCTTCCTCCAGTGGGCAGGCCATCATCTCGGATACCCACTGCGCGTGCCCCTCATAGAACTCGGCAACCCAGGCGGAGAACTGGTGCGCGGCATCGGCGCCCTTGGTATCGAGGATCCGGGTGTAGGTCTTGCGTGCCGCCTGCAGTTCCTTGTTCAGCACCCGCTGCGCGCTCTGATGCGTCAGCAACCGCATGCGCGCGGCCAGGGCCGGCGCCTGGGCCGCCGGCTTATCCTGCGGGGCGTTGCTGCCCTGGCGCATGTTTAGCGGCGACAGGGGTTCGTCCAGGCCGGGCAGCGGGTTCATGTTTTCCTTCACCCGGACCTCGTTGCGGGTCAGCCAGCCGTTAGTGATACCGGAGGTGTAAAACGCAGACCGAGCTGCGGCGTCGCCACGCTGCAGGCCCTCTACCATGAACTCCGCGAAATACATCTGCTCCTCATCCTCGTTGAGCAGATCCATGGTCAGCGCCTGCTCCCAGTTCGTATACCAGGGCAGCATGGTGTCGGTGACGAAATCGATCCCTTGAGATTCGATGTTGTTGTTGGTGGCGCGGTCCAGCATCTGGATCTTGTGCGGCGGCATGCGGAAGATGCGCGCCACTTCCTCNNTTCTCAAGCACGGCGACCTTGTGTCGGTTGCCACCGGTCTGAGCTTCCTGCCAATCGCTGCGGAACTGGCGTTTGGTGGTCGGGTCTTTAAAGCTGCCCTCCCACTCGATCACGCCGCCGGGCTGTGCGCCGTTGCGGTAGAAGGTCGATCCGTATTGCTGGGCAGCCAGACCCAGGCCCAGGGCTTCGCGCTCCTCGTCGATGGGGCTCAGGCCGATAATGCCGTCAGCGGATAATCCGCGCAGGTGGAACATAGCCTCCCGCGGTATGATGCGCTCCCGGTTCTGAAGGTCGGTGTAGCGATAGCGCCAATTGTTTTCCCCGATCATCTCGATCTTGGTTCGATCAGGGTGCAGCGGTATCAGGGCTTTAATCATGCCGTTGGGCATGAAAATGATTTCGCTGTAGGCGTTCCCGCGCAGCGCCGCATGGCCCTGCATCATCAGGCGCCAGCTGTAGCTGGTCTGCCAGGCATTCGGGCGTCGGTGCAGGAGGTGATACAGCGGATGCTTGCGCGCCCGCTCTTTGCCGTCATTGTCCAGGTAGCGGTACAGGTGCAGCGGCACCACGG
>DKAS01000040.1 GCA_002448875.1 Proteobacteria bacterium UBA6920
CGCGAAGTGCTGGAAGGGATGGGTATCGAGTTCCGCCTCAACACCGAGGTGGGCAAGGACATCACCTTCAAGCAGCTGGAGAGCGAGTTTGACGCGGTGTTCCTCGGCATGGGCACCTACAATTACATGAAAGGCGGCTTCCCCGGCGAAGACCTGCCCGGCGTGCACGAAGCCCTGCCGTTTCTCATTTCCAACGTGCGCCGCTGTCTGCAGCTGGAGGACCCGGACCAGCCGTTCATCGATATGTACGGCCAGCGGGTGGTGGTCCTGGGCGGCGGCGACACCGCCATGGACTGCAATCGCACCTCCATCCGCCAGGGCGCCCTGGCGGTAACCTGTGCCTACCGCCGCGACGAAGGCAACATGCCCGGTTCGCGCCGCGAAGTCGCCAATGCCAAGGAGGAAGGCGTGCGCTTCCTGTGGAACCGGCAGCCCATTGCCATCATCGGCAAGGACAAGGTGGAAGGCGTCAAGGTGGTAACCACGGAACTGGGCGCCGCCGACGAGCGCGGCCGGCGCCGGCCGCAGCCGGTGGCCGGATCCGAGGAAATCATTGCCGCCGATCGCGTCATCATCGCCTTCGGTTTCCAGCCCAGCCCGGCCGCCTGGCTGGCCGACTGCGCGGTCAAAACCGACGAGCGCGGCCGGGTGATCGCACCGTACGCCCAGCAATACAAACACCAGACCAGCAATCCCAAGATCTTCGCTGGCGGCGATATGGTGCGCGGCTCGGACCTGGTGGTGACCGCGATCTACGAAGGGCGGCAGGCAGCCGAAGGCATACTGGACTTCCTGCAGGTTTGAAACCATCGCCGTCCCGGTCGGAGTTTCCCCCGGCCGGGCCGGTGCCCAGCACCGCGACACACGCTTCCCCGACGCCCGCCATCTGGTAAGATGGCACCATGAAAATCAACGACCTGCTGGACTATCTGCAACCGGTGGTTGGGTTGTTCGGCGAACACCCTATCATCAAGGCGATCCTGATCATTCTCCTTGCCCTCACCGTCGGCCATACCGTCGCGTTCATTACCGCCAAAGTCATCGGCAAACTGGTGCGCCTGAGCGGCAACCGGCTGGACGACGCTATTGTCATCCTGATGCGCACTCCCTTGTTCTGGACGGTGATCCTGATCGGCGTCATGGCGGCGGTAACGGCGCTCAAAACCTCGCGCCGCATCAGCGACCTGGTGCAATCCCTGGATGTGACCCTGCTGATCCTGATCTGGTCGGTGTTCGCGGTACGTCTGACGCGTCTGCTGCTGCGGGCCATGAGCCGGCGGGCACAGAGCAGTAATCTGATTCGCAACCAGACCCTGCCTCTGTTCGACAACCTGGGGCTGATCATCATCATCTCCCTGGCCATCTATTTCATGTTCCAGGCCTGGCACATCGATATGACCGCCTGGCTGGCCTCCGCCGGTATCTTCGGTATCGCCATCGGCTTCGCCGCCAAGGACACCCTGGCCAACTTGTTCTCCGGTGTTTTCATCCTCGCCGACGGCCCCTACAAGATCGGTGATTACGTGGTGCTGGAAAACGGCATGCGCGGCAAAGTCACCGCCATCGGCATCCGCAGCACCCGCCTGCTGACCCGCGACGATGTCGAGGTTACCATCCCCAACTCCATCATCGGCAATACCAGCGTCATCAACGAGTCCGGCGGCCCGCACGAAAAATTCCGTATCGCCGTCAAAGTCGGCGTCGCCTATGGCGCCGACATCGACCGGGTGCGGACTCTGCTGCTGTTGATGGCCAACGAGGAACACGAAGTGTGCCGCAGCCCGGAACCGCGGGTGCGGTTTCGCGCCTTCGGCACCTCCGGCCTGGAGTTCGAACTGCTGGTGTGGGTGGAAAACCCGGAGTTGCGCGGCCGTGCGCTGGATGCGCTGAACTCGCGGGTCTACAAATGCTTCATGCGTGAAGGCATCGAGATTCCGTACAGCAAGCACGACCTGTATATCAAGCAGATGCCGGCGCCGCCGCCGGCCGGCGACTGAGCGCTCACGACTCGTGGTGCAGTACGAAGGCTTTTTCCACGGTGAAATTGCCGACGCCGCGATGATTGGTCAAGGTCCAGCCCTGGGCCTGAAGATAGTCCGTCATCTCCTTGTTCATCAACGGATTGCCGCAGATCATGAAGCCATCCTGCTGCGGATCGGCGGGCGGCAGACCGCAGTGGGTGTACAGCTCCCCTGACTTCACCAGATCGGAACACCGCCGATTCAGCGTGAACGGCTCGCGGGTGACACTGGGCACATAGCTCAGGCGCGGACCGGCCAGCGCCTCGATCTGCTCACGATAGGCCAGTTCGCGCGCGCTGCGCACGGTGTGCAGGAGAATCACCCGGGAGAACGCCTGATAGGTTTGTTCGCTGCGAATCAGGCACATGAACGGCGCCAGCCCGGTGCCGGTGGCCAGCAGAAAGAGATGGCGGCCAGGGCGCACATAGCTGAGCGTCAACGAGCCGGTGGCCTTGCTGTTGACCCAGACGTCGTCACCGACGCGCACCTTCGCCAGGCGGCTGGTCAACGGTCCGTCGGGCACATGGATACTGAGGAACTCCAGGTATTCCGCGTCGTTGGTGGATACTATGGAATAGGCACGGGCGATCAGCTTGCCGTCGACACGCAAGCCGATAGTGACAAATTCGCCGTTATCGAAACGAAAATCCCGTGGTCGGGTGGTGGTGAAACTGAAGGTCTTTTCCGACCACTGCCGGGTCGTCAATACGCGTTGTTCGGTATAGGCCACTGCAACTCTCCTGTTTTGGTCGCGATTTCCACACGTTTGTCCACTGCCCGCCCACCGCTGGCGGCAGGACAAGACTTACTTTGTCAGCGCCGGCGCCGCCGGGGTTCCCGCCGCCAGCGCCGTATCGACCCAGGCACGGCCGTAGCGCTTGTACAGTTTGAGCAGGGGATAGTCCGCATGCTGCCGGTGAAACTGCCGCAACTTCTCCTGCGCCTCCCCTTGCCGGTCCTGGACACGCAAGCTGTCGATGGTAGCCAGCGCCTGCTGCACGCCACTATCATCCGTCACCACCGGGCGCGCGCTTTCCTTGCGCAGCGCCTCTGCCGGCGCCGCTGGCTGGAGCATGCCGGGTGCCGCCGCGGCGGCCGGCACATCGGCTCCGATCATTTGCGATGCGAACGCTGGCGGCACCGGTTCCGTTTCATCCGTCGCCGGCGCAGCCGCGCTGTCTGCCGACAGCGCCGACTCGGCTGCGGCCTGCGACGTTTGCGGGGCCGGCGCGAGCAGCGCCCGTTCAGCCAGATCGCTGGCCGGCTCGGCGTCGCCGGCTACCGGTGACCGCTTGCGCGCCATACTCGCCATCGCTTCCGGCGCGGACGCCAGCGGCGCTTCTTCGGCGAGTTTTGGCGCCGGGTTGGCAGCGCCGTCCGCGGGTACCACCGACGCCGGCACAGCTTGCACCAGCGTGTCCGCCACCGTCGGCGCGGACACCGTATCCGCGGCCATTTGCCGCTGCGAGGGCTGGCTGCGCGCCCGCCGTGCCTCCAGTTTTTCCTGCGGAGGCTGGGACTCGGCCGGCAGCGACAGCTCGGCAGAGCGCGCCGCCATTGATTCGCGTTTACTCTTGGCCTCCGCCTCCGCCGACGCCCGGTCAACTACCGGTGATGGCGGCGCCGCCAACTGCGCCGCCTGTTCCAGCGGCGTTTGCGGCAACAACTGCCACAGCACCCCCAGCGCCAGCAGCAGCATGGCGGCAGCGGCCAGGGGCTGCTGCCAGCGCTGCCGCCAGGCCCGGGTGGCAGGCCGCGCCGCCACCGCCTGCCGTGCCGCCGCCAGGATCACCGTGTCCAGATGCGCCGGCGGTCCCGACCGGTCCGCCTGTTGATAGAGGCGGGAAATATCCGCGTCGTCGCCGGCCGGGGAATGACTGTTCTCGTTCATGGTATGAACTCCCGCAGGCCGGCGCGCAATTTGTGCAGCGCGTAACGCAACCTGCTTTTCACCGCCTCGACACCGCAGGCCTGCAGATCGGCGATTTCCTGCAAACCCAGACCGGCCTCTTCCCGCAGCAGGAAGGTGTCACGCTGCGCCACCGGCAAGGTCTGCAGCAGTTGCAGCAGGCGCTGCAGGCACCGCTGATTGTGCAGCAACTCGCTGACCGGCAATTGCCGCTGATCGGCCAGGGCATCGTCAGCCAGCTCATCTGCCGTGTCGCCGCCGGCGGGGTGGCGCAGGCGGCGAAAATGATCCATTGCGCGATTGTGCGCGATACTGAACAGGTAAGTACGAAACACCGCCGTGGGCTGATAGCGATCACGCGCCTGCACCAGGCGCAGCCACACATCCTGGAACAATTCGTCCACCGCCGCCTGGCCCGCCAGCAGGCGGGCCAGGTAGCGGTACAACGGACCTTTGTGGCGTTCATAGAGCAGGGCAAAGGCCGCTGCGTCACCGTCGCGGTAACGCAGCATCAATGCCTCGTCGCTTTCGTCACGCACCGTCCCCCCTGGCAATCACTCGCGTAAAGTTGCCACTCCGCCGGCGCCGCTCAGGCTGCGGGCCAGATTTACCAGCCGGATAAAATCACCCCGGTAGACATAGGGATCCGGGCCGCGCGCAGTACGCGCCAGCTGCAATACGTCATCATAACCGAAACCGCCGGTATAGGTCCCTCCCCGCAGCAGCTGGCCGAACGCGGCCACGCTGGCGGCAAAACGAAAATCGTCGGACGTGGCACCCGCCTGCCTGACGATATCGCTGGCCCGCACCGCCTGACTGAGGGGCACGCTGTGGGTAGTGCCCGGCGCTTTGTAGCGCAGCTTGATAAACGCCAGCTCGTCGCCCGCGGCCACCGGCGCCACCGCTGTGCCGTAACGCAACTCGTCGATACGCTGACCCGCGCCGCCAACCAGGGCGATTTCGTATAAAGCGGTAACGCTGTGGCCGGCGCCGATTTCCCCGGCATCAACCTGATCATTGGTGAAATCCTCGCGCCGCAGCACGCGATTTTCGTACCCCAGCAACCGGTATTCCGCCACCAGCGCGGGGTTGAATTCCACCTGGATCTTCACATCGCTGGCGATGGTCTGCAGCGTCGCGGACATCTGGTCCACCAGCACTTTCTGCGCCTCGTTCAGGGTATCGATATAAGCGTAATTGCCGTTGCCCGCGTCCGCCAGCTGCTCCATCAACTGGTCGTTATAGTTACCGCTGCCGAAGCCCAGGGTGGTCAGACTGATACCGGTCTTGCGTTTTTCCTCCACCAGATTTTTCAGGGCCTGGAAATCCGTGACGCCGACATTGAAGTCACCATCGGTCGCCAGCAACACGCGATTGATCCCGCCGGCGATGTATGCCTGCTGCGCCATCTGATAAGCCAATTCGATGCCCGCGGCGCCGTTGGTGGAACCGCCGGCGCTGAGACGTGCCAGTGCCCGTTCGATCTTCAGCCGCTGATCGCCCGCCGTGGGTTCCAGCACCACCCCCGAGGCACCGGCATAGACCACCAGCGACACGCGATCCCGGGCCCGCAATTTTCCGGCCAGCATTTGCAGCGAGGTGCGCAGCAGCCCCAGCTTATTCGGGTCATCCATTGAGCCGGATACGTCCACCAGAAACACCAGATTGGCCGCCGGCAATTGCGCCGCGCTCACCTCATAGCCCTTGATCCCGATATGCAGCAGGTAGGTATTGCTGTTCCACGGCGTCGCGGCGATTTCGCTGTGCACGCGAAACGGTACCCGGGTATCTTCCGGCCGCGGATAATCATAGTCAAAATAGTTGATCAACTCTTCGACCCGCACCGCGTCGCGTGGCGGCAGGCTGCCGGCGGTCAGCAGGCGACGCACATTGCTGTAGCTGCCCGTATCCACATCGATGGAAAAAGTCGACAACGGATGCTCGGCGGCGCGCTGCACACCATTTTCCGTCAGGTGGGCGTAGTTCTCGCGGTTTTCGTTTGGCAGCGCGTAGCGATCAAAGACCCCATTCGGTGCGATTCCCGGCGCCACCAGGGCCTTTTCGGGGTATAGACGTTCCTGTTTGCGCCTGGCTTCCGGGGCGGCCCCTGCGGCCAGGGATGGCATGGCTAGGTCAGCGGCATCAGCTGCCGGGGACGGCAGCGTAACGGGCGCTTGCTCCAGAACCTCTTCCCGAACCCGGGGCTCCTCCTGGGTCAGGGTGTCCTCCGGCACCGGGGTTGTCTGCCGCGCCGGCTCCACGCGCCCATTGGGAGACGTGCTGGGCGTGCTGCATCCCGCCAGCCCGCCCATTATCGCTACTAATAAAATGGTTATGGTAGGTTGTTTCATGGCTATCTCCTGATGTTGGGTTGTGCCTGACCGGTTAAACGCAGCGGCAGGAGATTCGGGTTAAAATTTTTTGTCATAGGGCAAGGGCGGCGTGTCGGCCCTACCCCACCGCCCACGGCAATCCGTTAAAATGCCTGGTAACACAAGGAGATAGATCCATGGCCAATGACCTGGAACCTTACGCTAATACATATTCTGAAAACGGTTTTTGGGACAAATTGAAAGTCTATGCCCGCCAGGCGGGGCGTGAGCTGGTGGAAAAAGCCTTGTTGTTGTTCTATGCCGCACAGCGGCCGGAGGTGCCGGTGTGGGCCCGGTCCATTATTTACGGGGCCCTGGGCTATTTTATTCTACCGGCGGACGCCATCCCCGATCTGACACCGCTGGTGGGCTACAGCGACGACCTGGGCGCCCTCGCTCTGGCGCTGGCCACGGTTGCCGCCCATATCAATGACGAGGTCCGGACCAAGACCCAGGACAAACTGCGGCAATGGTTCGGCGAAACTCAGGCCGCGGACGGCGGCGCAAGGTCGGAGCGCTGATAGACCTGGGTCAGCCAGATCAAGGTGCGATTCTCGTAGGATTTGACGAATCCCGCGGCCTGAATCCAACGCTCCACCTGCCGTGGATCATGCAGGTAAGGGCGAAAATCGGAAAACACCAGTTTCATCAACACGCCCCCCAGCAGCACGCCCAGACGGGTATACCAGGTCTGCCGCGGGTAGGTCAGGCCATAGACCCGCCGCGTGTGGCGCAACGAGCGATGCACCAGGCCATCGGCATCGGGATAACAGCAAACCACTTTGTCCATGAAGGTAATATCGGCCGCAGGCAATTCCTGCAGCTCCATGAAGTCGCCCACATGGTAGGTGGCTCGGGCCGTCAGACCGCGGCTCTGCGCCCAGCTGCGCGCTTCGGCGATCATCGCCTCCGCCAGATCCACCCCGACGGCACTGGCCGCCCCCTGCTCCAGCAGGTGCAAGTGCAGCTGGCCGACACCACTGCCGATTTCCAGCAGGCTGGCCTGCTGGTAACCCGCCTGCTGCAAACCGCTGAGCAGTTGCTGCTGACAGGGCTCGAACCCCTTGCGGGTGAAGCGCCGGCGATAGGAACGGGCAAAGCGGGAGAAACACCGCCCGGCGGAACGCGCATGGGAACTGCAGCAATTCATCGCATCGTCTCTCCTGCTCCGGACATGGCGTCCACCCGGTCAGCGGCGCCGCATGCCACAATAATAAAGACCATCCATTCGTGCGTCCCATGATAGCAGGGCCATTTTGCCGGCGCAGCAAGGTTTACTTTGTCTTCCACTGGACTTACCCTAGTCTTCAACTACATTATTAAATATTGCCCGTGTGTTTTTCTCGGACAAAGAACGACGGACGGGAATGCCGCTACAAAGAAGTCGTCTTCTTGACTTTTTCACCCGTCTATGAGCTAATTCAATATTATTATTATAGTATTTTGGGTTGTGGGCGCTAAAAACGACGAGTCCACCGTAACGGTCAGGAAACCGAGGCTTGTCCTTGAGGGAGAAGTCTCCACGTCACGCGAACGGGTACCACCATGCAAAGACCTTCTTTCAGACTTATAAAAATAACCTATTTTATTGTTATATCAGGATTTTCTCTCGGCGCACTAGCGCAGGAGCAAATCGCCATACAATATAATCTCATCCCTAATCCAAGCACGTCGGATAACGGCGAACTGCGAATGCTGGTCACCAACCTGACCAAAGTGGATCTGAGCAACCTGGTCGTCACCCCCGACAAAGGCATCGCCATCGACAGCTCGAATCTCGCCATCGCCATCCAGGACCTGCCGGCGGAAGAATCCATCGCCATTTCCATGTCGGTCAAACTGCGCAATGGCCTGGCCATCCTGCCACCGCGTCTGAACTGGCAGGTGGACATGGACATGCCCAACGGCAAACGCAACAACACCGCTGTCACCGGCGTCGGCAGCAAACTCTGACCCGAGCGCCCGGGCCAGCCGCTTTTTACCCTGCGCCCGCACAGATCATCACGGCATTGCCGGCCCTCGCTGTTGCCAACCAGCCGCCACCCCTGACATCCCCGACTGGGCGCAAAGGGCGGCCTGCTGGTACACTGCGCATTGAACAAAAAATGCAGAGCGGTTCCATGAAATCCATGATGTTTTTTTCATCCCCCACCCTGTCCGGACTGCTGGCTTGCCTGCTGCTGACCGCCTGCGGTGGACAACCCAGCCACCGGGCCCCCGCGTCGGCGGCCGGCACACCAGCACAGCCCCATTCCACGCCGGCAACTCCTGCCAGCACGGGAACTGCCGTCACGGCGCCGGCGCCCACCGCGGCGGCACCGCTGGAACCCGCTGTACCCGCGAACGGACCGCCCGCCCGCAAACCGGGGCCGCCGCCGGTGTTGCACATCGCCGCCGCCGGTGACGTGATGCTGGGCACAGATTTTCCCGAAAACTGGCTGCCGGAGGACGACGGCGCCTCCCTGCTGGCCGAGGTCGCGCCCATCCTGCAACGGCCGGACATCACCTTCGTCAATTTTGAAGGCACGCTGCTCGACGGCGGCGAACCGGTCAAACAATGCCCCAATCCGAAAACCTGCTATTTGTTTCGTACGCCGGAACGGTACGTGAAATACCTCACCCAGGTCGGCGTGGATGTAGTGAGTCTGGCCAATAACCACGCGCGGGACTTCGGCGAGGCCGGGCGCGGCACCACCATGCAGGTGCTGGACGCGGCGGGCATTCGCCACTCCGGCCTGGAGGGTGATGTCGCCAGCTGGGAGGTCAAAGGTCTGCGGGTGGCGCTGATCGCCTATGCGCCATTCGCCTACTCGCATGATTTTCTCGACATTCCCCGCGCCCGCGACCAGATCCGGGCATTAAAAGCCGAGCACGATATCGTCATCGTTTCCATGCATGTGGGCGCCGAAGGCGAGGAATACACCCACATCACCTTCAACCGCGAAGTGTTTCACGGGGAAAATCGCGGCGATTCCCATGCCTTCGCCCATGCGGTGATCGATGCCGGCGCCGACCTGGTCATCGGCCACGGTCCGCACGTGGTGCGCGCTCTGGAGCTGTACAACGATCACCTGATCGCCTACAGCCTCGGCAACTTCGCCACCTATCTGGGAATCAGCGTCACCGGCAAGAAAGGTTATGCGCCCATATTGCTGGTGGATCTGGATCATCAGGGCAGATTTATCGGCGGGCGCATCGTCTCCGCCATCCAGCAGCGTCCGGTGGGTCCGGTACCGGACCCGACGCAGCGGGTGGTACGGGAGATGGCGGAACTCACCCGCGCGGACTTCCCCGACACCCCATTGCGCATCGCCCCGGACGGCACCCTGACGTCTCTGGCGCAGCCGCCGGTGGCCACCTCCGGTAAATAGCGGAAATTATGCCGCGGCGGAATCAATAGGGAATCCTGGCGGTATTTTCCCGCCACTGGGCAAACACCCGCGCCGCTTCGGCCACCGGCAGGTGCAGAGCCTGCACCCGGCGTTGCGCCGGCGCCGCCTGCAATTCCTGATAGAGAAAGGCATCGTCAAAACCGGCATCCCGGGCGTCGTGGCGGGTGCTGGCGTAATAAAACACCGGTATCCGCGCCCAGTACACGGCGGCAAGACACATCGGACAGGGTTCACAACTGCTGTACAGCACGCAGTCGTTCAGCACATTGCGGTCCAGTCGAGCGCAGGCATCCCGTATCGCCAGAATCTCGGCGTGCGCGGTGGGATCGCGGGTTTCCACCACCCGGTTCCAGCCTTCGCCGATCACCTTGTCGTTACGCACGATGACGGCGCCGAAGGGACCGTTATCACCGCGCGCGGAATGTTGCGCCGCCAAGGCAACCGCCATTTTCATAAAATTTTCGTGCGCACCTGGCGGTGTATCCGGTGTTGGTTTTTTCATAGCACGCTCAATCAATGATTGCCTCTGTTCTGATGTATCTAGCCATCGGCCAACCCCCTGGTCAAGCACGGGTGCGCAAACCCGCTTTCCTGACCGGTTCTGCAACGTCCTTTGCCTAACTTATTATAATAGTAATTTTGTGCCTCTGATTCAGATTGCCGACAATCCTGTTCGCCGTCGTACTGGGGCCTGCGGATAGTCGTTGACAAAACCCGGCGCTCCTGTGTTAGCGTATTCAGAGCATTCAACTCATGAATAGTCGGTGACGCATGGACAGACGCGAATTCCTCCAAGCCGGTGTTTATGGGGCCACGCTGTTCACCGCCTCAGGATTGATACCGGCAGTCTCCCGCCAGGCGCGGGCGGCCACGGTCAATATGCATCTGACCGCCGCCGCGGCCACAAAAACGCTGATCGACGGCAGCACCACCACAGTGTGGCAATTCACCGGCGACGCCGGCGCCGTTGGTCCGGGCGCGCTGGGCGCTGGTCTGGTGCTGCAGGCGGGCGATGACGTTACCCTCACCCTGAGTAACAACCTGCCCCAGGCCATCAACCTGCTCATCCCGGGCGTGCTGAGCAACACCAGCACATGCGCGCCGGGCAGCAGCGCCAGTTATGCCTTCACCGCGCCGGCGGCAGGCACCTATTTTCTCTGCGACGGCCTGTCGGGAGAACTGGGCCGGGCCATGCAACTATTTGCGCCGCTGGTGGTGCTGCCGGCGAACGGCGCCAACATTCTTACACCCGGCGACAACCCCTTTGACCAGCAGTATACGCTGGTACTGAGCGAACTCGACACCCGCCTCAATGACGCCATCGCCGCCGGCCAGACCTATGACCTGGCCGCTTACGAACCCAACTATTTTTTCGTCAATGGCCTGAGTTACCCGGATACCGTCAGTAATCTGCAAACGGCAGTGGCCATGCAAGTGGGACAAACCATCGCCCTGCGTTTCGTCAATTGCGGCTTGATATACCAGCCTATGCATTTTCATGGCTACCATGTGCAGGTAAAAAATCGCAACCGCGTCGCCGAAATCAGTGTCGTCGACAAGGACTCGGTCGCGATCCAGCCCGCCGCGTGCGTCGATCTGCTGCTGCCGGTCACCCAGCCAGGCATGTACCATATCCACAGCCATTTTCTGCCGGCCGTCACCGCCAACGGCGTTTATCCCAACGGCGCGCTGATCGCCATGACCGCGGTGTAACGGAGACGCCATGGACCAGCCCACAGTAAAGCCGGATACTGCCAGCACCGCCGACGGTGCGGTTTCCGCGGAGCTCGATAACTCGCGCCGGCTGTTGCTGGCCTCCGCCCTGCGCAAGCTTTCGCTCGGTCTGACGAGCGGCCTTGCGCTTAGCGCCTGCGGCGGTAAAACCGAGCGCGGCGACGATGGCGGGCAGGACAGCGGCGGCAACGACAACGGACAGGAAAGTATTTGCGGACGGCGCTGTCGTTCGCGGCCGTCACCGACGCCCGCGCCGACACCGGCACCCGCTCCGGCACCCGGCTCGACCCCCGCACCGGCACCGGCACCGGCACCGGCACCCACAGCCGGCGGTCGCACCTTCGTCTACCTGGGTTATAACAGCGCCAGCGTCTCCGTCAACATGGGCGCCAGCCAGACCCTGGCCGATGGCAGCGCACTGCGCGTCTGGTCGTTTGGCGGTGGCTTCAACAATGACCGCCCGGTACCTTCACCGGTGATTGAATTGATAGAAGGCCAGACCGCCGCCATCACCTTGAACTCCATGATGCCGCACACTCTTCATCCCCACGGCCTGGACGTCAACCAGGCCAACGACGGCGTTCCCTCCACCTCCGGCTTCGTCGGCATGGCGATGATGATGGGCAATTTCGGCCGGGTCGGCGGTCTGCCCAGCCTGGGCACCAGCTTTACCTACACTTTTGTCGCACCGCACGCCGGCACCTACCTGTACCACTGTCATGTCGACACCGTGTTGCACCTGGAAATGGGGATGTACGGCAGCATTATCGTGCGTCCGCCCGATGGCGCCACCGACCGGGCGTGGAACGGCGGCCCGCAGTTTCAGCGCGAATACCTCTGGCATCTACACACCTACGACAGCAGCTGGCACGGCCTGACCGTCAGTGGCGCCGCCACCGTGCGTTATCGTCCCAATGTGTTCATGATCAACGGCCGGCAAAACGACCTTGCAGCCAACGATCCCACCGTGGCCATCAGCGGCAGCGGCGGCGACAGCGTATTGCTGCGCCTGGTCAATCCCGGTTACCTGCCGGCGGACGTCAGTCTGGGCGGTCTGGAATTCCAGGTAATCGCCAGCGATGGTCGTCCGGTGCGCTCGACTTTCAGCGCCACCCGCCTGCGCATCCTGCCCGGCGAACGCTATGACCTGCTGCTGACCCTGCCAGCGGGTACCAACACCCTCGCCAGCATCGATTATCTCGACATCCGCGGCGCCACCGTACTTGGCAGCGTCAACACCGTCATCACCGCGACCTGAACCCGCTCCCTAGGTTGCACCCGCCCGCCAAAGCCGGCGACGACGTGAAATCTACCGTACAATACCGGGACGCGCGCTGACGCGCTCGCCAATCGCTACGGAGAATGACGCATGTTTGAAATCGTCGAAGTCGGCAGCCGTTTAACGAAAAGCGACTATGAGGCACAACTGCCGGCACTGCGCACCCGCATGCTGCAACTCCAGGAACAATTGCTTGCTGCCGGCATTCCACTGACGATTATCATTGCCGGTGTCGAGGGTGCCGGCAAGGGCGCCCTGGTCAGCCGTCTCAATGAATGGCTGGACGCGCGTCATATCCAAACCCACGCTTTTTGGGAAGAAAGCGACGAGGAGCGTGAACGCCCGTATTTCTGGCGGTTCTGGCGCAAGCTACCGGCACGGGGAAAAACCGCTATTTTCTTCGGCTCCTGGTACACTCAGCCCATCGTCGATCGGGTCTTGCGGCGGAGCAATGATGCCGAACTGGCCTTACATACTGGCAGAATCAATGAAATCGAACGCATGCTTTGCGCGGATGGCGCTTTGATCGTCAAGTTCTGGATGCATCTGACGGCGGAACAGCAACAACAGGCGCTGCAGGAGGATCTGGCCAACGGCCTGCGGCCCGGCGAGCAGTGCAAGCGCTACGCCAAACATTACAGGGAATTCCGCCGGGTTTCCGCCGAAGTGATTCGCTGCACCGACAGCGGCTGCAGCCCCTGGCGGCTGGTGGAAGCGGCGGACCGGCGACACCGGGAAATTGCTGTGGCCCGCCTGCTGGTCGCGGCCATTGAACAGCGTCTGCAATTCGCCGGTGCGAAACCAACAACGACAGCCGCCAGCCCACCCGTCACGGCCGGCAGCGGCGGGCGCAACGTACTGGACCAGGTGGACCTGAGCCAGCACCTGGATGCGGACCGCTATAAAAAGAAGCTGGCAAAATTCCAGGCGCGGCTCAACGATCTGAGCTGGCAGGCGCACGCAAAAAAGCGCAGCATCGTCGTCGTGTTCGAGGGCTGGGACGCCGCCGGCAAGGGCAGCACCATCCGCCGCATTACCGCCGCCATCGATGCGCGGCTCTACCGGGTGATCCCCGTGGCCGCGCCTAGCGACGAAGAACGGGACCAGCATTATCTCTGGCGCTTCTGGCGCCACCTGCCACGGGCCGGCTACACCACGCTATATGATCGTTCCTGGTATGGCCGGGTGCTGGTGGAACGGGTGGAAGCCTACGCCCGCGATGAAGAGTGGCTACGCGCCTACCAGGAGATCAATGATTTTGAGAGCCAGCTGCGGGAACAGGGCGTCATCGTCTGCAAATTCTGGCTGCACATCGACGCCGACGAACAGTTGCGGCGATTTCACGAACGGGAAAACACGCCATGGAAACGCCACAAGATCGGCCCCGAGGATTACCGCAACCGTGCACAGTGGCCAGCCTACCAGCAGGCGGTACAGGACATGGTGGCGCACACCAGCACCGGTGGCGCACCCTGGGAACTGATCCCCGCCAACTGCAAGAAGTTCGCCCGCGTCGCCGTTCTCAAGACCCTGTGCCACCACATCGCCGCCGCCCTGGCGGAAAACACTTGAGCGGCGATCAGTCCGCTGCCATGCGGTCGTGGGAATCCATCAAAGTGCGGGTCATGATGCGATCGGTATAAGCGATGGCGACAGCGGAAATGATGAAGGTGATGTGAATCAACACCTGCCACTTGATCGTATGTTCGGACATTTGCGCGGCATTGATGAAGGTCTTCAACAGGTGAATGGACGAAATACCGATCAGAGCCATGGACAGTTTGATCTTCATGGTGGCCGCATTGACATGCGCCAGCCATTCCGGCTGGTCGGGATGTTCCCGCAGATTGAGACGGGAAACGAAGGTTTCGTAACCACCGATAATGACCATGACCAGCAGATTGGCGATCATCACCACATCGATCAAACCCAGAACAATGAGCATGATCTCGGTCTCGCCTATCTTGTGCGCCTCATGCACCAGATGGTAAAGCTCAACCCCGAACAGGTAGACATACACGCATTGGGCGACGATCAGCCCCAGATACAGGGGCGCCTGCAACCAGCGGCTCCAGAAAATGACCTCCGCGAGAAAGGTCAGGCCGGGATTACGTTTTACCTGGGACTTGCCGTTTTGCGCACTGCTCACGAATTCACCTCTATTTGCGACCCTACAAAAAACCAGGATCGCTGCAACCCTGGTCATGGCTGGCTTATTATAAAGGTTTAGAGGTGTACCTGTCCCCCTGGCGCTGCGCCGGGGGTTTCAACCGCCGGCGGCTGCGTGCAAGGCCCGGACGATATCCGCCAGCGCCGGCACGCCGCGATTGGCGGATTCGCTGTTTTGGTAGATGCGGCAGCAAACAGCACTGTCGGTTGCTTTTGCGCCCGATACATCCTTACCGTTTACCAGGATAGTAGGTGAGCCATAGGCGCGGACATAGTCCGGCACCGCCGGGTCGCTGCTTTCCCACTCCTGCCAGCAAGGGTCCTGGCCGGCGGTTTGCAGCGCCTGCTGCAGCTGGTCACGCGCCGCCTGGATATTGGGGCAGCTGCGTTCGAAAATGAGTTCGATTTTCATGCCGCGCCCCCGCTGTCCTCGAGGGCATCCAGAATCGGACAATCACTGGTGATCGCATTGCTGGCACAGCGATCGGCCAGCTGTTGCAGTGCTTTTTTCATGCGTTGCAATTCCGCGAGCTTGTGTTCGATATCGGTGATCTTGGTTTCGGCTTTGCGCTGGATGTCCTGGCACGATACGTCGGCCTGCATACGCAGCTGCAACAACTCTTTTATTTCCTTGAGGGTAAAACCCACTTCCTTGGCCCGCTGGATGAACCGTATGCGCTTGATGGCATCCTGCGGATACAAACGGTAGCCCGCCGCGCTGCGCTCGGGCTTGAACATCAGCCCTTCGCGTTCGTAGAAACGTATAGTTTCCACACCGACCGAAGCGCTTTTGGCCAACTGGCCAATAGTAAGGATGGACATCACACTTATCCCTATATTAGGAATGGAAGAGCGTATAGTCCGTACTATACTACAGAGTCAAGCGGGAAAATGCGGCGTGAACCGGTGTATCAGCCGCCGGGGAGAACACTAGCGCAGGCTCAAGGTCGTCGTTGCTGGATCGGGCGGGTTCAGGCAGGAAGACTCCTGATCGCCGTCTTCGCGCCAGAGATAGTAACGGGCCGCGTCATGCAACCAGTCTTCTCCAGATAAACTATCAGGGTTATAAACCTCCGGACAGTCCTCCTGGCCCGGCACAGCGTCCTCCGGGCCCGCATAGGGTTGCAGGTAACCAGCACGCAAGGCGGGGTAATCGGCCACGCCCATCATGGGTATAAAAAGCAGGGTAACAAAAAGAAACGTTTTCACGCATGCGCCTCCGTCACGTCAGGGGCCGATCGCCCCTTCCCCAGCCCACATAGTGCCTGGCTTGACCGGGATGACGCCGTGACCTGGTTCGACGCGCACCCTTGATTGTGGTCACAGCCCGGCAAAATGCCCGACCGATCACAGGTCGCTAGCGTGCCGGAATGCGTTTAACCCGCACGATTTGATAAGCCCGGCCCAGATACTGCACCGGCACCGACCATACATGGACCAGGCGGGTGAAGGGAAACAGCAGAAAAATAGTCATCCCCATCACCACGTGCAGCTTGAAAATCAGACTGACATCGGCAATGGCCGCCGGCGCCGGACTGAAGGTGACGATACTCTGCGCCCACAGGGTCAGTGCGATCATGGTAGCCGAATCCCCCTGCGCCGCATGCCCCCAGGATACCGGAATGGTGGACAGGCCCAGCATCAATGTGAGCAGGATCCAGCCGAGAATAAAGATATCGCGCACCCGGCTGGTAGCGCGCACCCGCCGGTTGTACATACGCCGCAGCCACAGCATCAACCCGCCGCTGAGACAAACCAGGCCGAAGATGACACCCAGCAGCATCGCCATGTACTGGTGGTTCAGATCGGAAATCCCCGCGGCAACGATCCAGCTGTGTGGCGTCAGCAGCCCACCCAGGTGGCCGAAGAAAATGCAGATGATGCCGACGTGAAACATATTGCTGGCGGCGCGCATGTACTGCTTCGACAGCAATTGGCTGGAGTCGCTTTTCCATGTGTACTGCTCCCGGTCAAAGCGCAGCCAGTTACCCAGGATAAATACCGTTCCTGCCAGATAGGGGTAAACACCGAAAAAGAAATCATGTAAGTTCATGGTTATCTCCTCATGCGGCGCAGTGCGCCAGATGGCTGCGGCGCTCGACCATGCGCACCAGCGAAGCATAGGGACTGGCCGCCGCGGCCAGATTATCGCCCAGCACGGTCAGCACCTTGGCGGCATCGGCAAGAAACATCCCGGCCGCCAGTGGATCGAGGGTAGACACGTACTCCAGGATCAGCGGCAGATAGTCGGGCAGTTCGCGTGTATCCGCCTGCAGGCCGTTGGCTTTGTAATGCTCGCCCAGATCCACCAGTGCCGGCCCGCGACCGCGGTCGTCACCAAACAAATGATGGGTCAGATGCAGGCTGTGTTCGGCCTGCATGTCGAAGGTTTGCACATAGAAGGCCTGTAAATCGACCAGAGGCTGACCCTGCATCCAGTCCAGCAGCGCCAACAGCGCCTGACGCTCCTCGGCAGAAAAGGAAGCCGGTCCACAGATAAAATTTCGCAGCTCCTCCCAGTGTCTCACCAGTTCCTGGTCGGGATAATCCAGCAGACGTGCCAGCAGGGTAAATTCGCGCATGATATGCCTCCTCAAACCTTGTCTTTACGCCGCGGCGGCGGTACGAATTCCACCGGCACGGCGGTACGCGAGCGGCGCACCGGGAACAGGGAAACGCCGTCGCCACCGGGAGAGGTGGGATTGCCGGGGGAAAAGCCCATCTGCCCCTGAAACGCGTAGTAGTCCTCCTGGTGGTACTCTTCCTTGGCGGTGGGAATCACGAAGCGATCTTCGTAGTTCGCGATCGCCAGGTAGCGGTACATCTCCTCCGCCTGCTGCACGCTAATGCCGGCGGCGTCCAGCGCGGCGGTCTGCGGCGCCTGATCAACATGCTTGCTGCGCTGGTAGCTGCGCATCGCCAGCAGGCGGCGCAAGGCGGCCAGTATCGGCGCTTCGTCACCGGCCGTCAGCAGATTGGCCAGATAACGAGCGGGCAGGCGCAGGGTTTCCACCCGCGGAATGGCACCGTCGGCCTCGGTCGGCAGATTGCCCTGGTCGATCTGAGTCTGCACCGGTGACAGCGGTGGCACATACCACATCATCGGCAAGGTGCGGAACTCAGGATGCAGGGGGAAGGCGATTTTCCAGTCCATGGTCATCTTCCACACCGGGGATTTCTGCGCCGCCAGCAGCCAATGCTCGGGGATGCCCGCGTCCCTCGCCTGCTGCATCACCTCCGGGTCATGGGGATCGAGAAATACATTCATCTGCGCATTGTACAAACCGCGGGCGTCGACGGCGGCAGCCTCGCCGATGCGATCCGCATCGTACAGCATCACGCCCATATAGCGAATGCGGCCGACGCAGGACTCGGCGCATACTGTCGGCATGCCGGACTCGATGCGCGGATAGCAGCCTATGCATTTTTCAGACTTGCCGGACTCCCAGTTATAGTAGACCTTCTTGTACGGACAGCCGCTGACGCACATGCGCCAGCCGCGGCACTTCTCCTGGTCCACCAGCACAATGCCGTCCTCCGCCCGCTTGTAAATCGAGCCCGATGGACAGGAGGCGACGCAGGCGGGATTGAGGCAGTGATTGCACAGGCGCGGCAGGTACATGTGAAAAGTGTTTTTGAATTCACTGTACATCTGCTTTTCGATACCGTTGAAATTGCTGTCCTGGCCACGCTTGGCGAACTCTCCGGCCAAATCGTCTTCCCAGTTCGGCCCCCACTGGATCTTGTCCAGCTGACTGCCGTCGATGGCCGAACGCGGTCGCGCGGTCGGCGTTGCTTCCGACAGCGGCGCGTTCTGCAGGCGACTGTAGTCCATTTCGTAGGGCTCGTAATAGTCATCGATCTCGGGCATGTGCGGATTGGCGAAGATGTTCAACAGCTTGCTGGCACGCCCACCGGCCTTCAATTCCAGTTTGCCGCCGTCGGTGGTCCAGCCGCCGCGCCACTTGTCCTGATTCTCCCATTGCTTGGGGTAACCAATCCCCGGCTTGGACTCGACATTATTGAACCAGGCATATTCCACGCCTTTGCGGTTGGTCCATACGTTCTTGCAGGTCACCGAACAGGTGTGACAACCGATGCACTTGTCCAGATTCAGCACCATGGCGATTTGCGCACGGATCTTCATAGCGTTTCTCCTCGTCGTCCGCGTCTGTGTTTCAATTCTTGATACCCGGGGGATTGGGCTGCCGCTCCCGTTCCTCGGTCAACTCGCGCTCCAGCCAGTCCACGTCCTTGTCCTCGATCTTGTGCACGATCACGTGCTCATCCCGTTGCGAGCCGACGGTACCGTAATAGTTGAAGCTGTAGGCCAGCTGCGCGTAGCCGCCTATCATGTGCGTGGGCTTGACCACCACCCGGGTGACGCTGTTGAGAATGCCGCCACGCTTGCCGGTGGTGTTGGAACCCGGAACATTGACGTTCTTTTCCTGGGCGTGATACATCAGCGCCATGCCCTTGGGCACCCGCTGGCTGACCACCACCCGCGCCACGGTAGCGCCGTTGATATTCACCGCCTCGACCCAATCGTTGTCGGCAATGCCGACGCTGCGCGCGTCGTCCTCGGAAATCCACATATAGGGCCCGCCGCGGAACAGGGTCAACATGCGCATATTGTCCTGATAGGTGGAATGAATTCCCCACTTGGAATGCGGCGTGATCCAATTGAGCACCAGGTGCGGCTTGTTCTTCACCGCCGCCGGTACGTCATAGTGCGCCTTGAGATCCACCGGCGGCTTATACACGCACAACCCCTCGCCGAAATCCAGCATCCACTCATGATCCTGGTAAAACTGCGCGCGCCCGGTGAGCGTGCGAAACGGTATGTGCTCATGGATATTGGTGTAACCCGCGTTGTAGCTGACCTCCTCCGACTCGATGCCTGACCAGGTGGGCGCGGTGATGATCTTACGTGGCTGTGCCTCGATGTCGCGGAAGCGGATTTTTTCATCGTGCCGCCCGATATACAGGTGACTGTGGTCGATACCTGTCTTCCGACTCAGCGCTTCCCAGGCCTTGCGCGCCACCTCGCCGTTGGTTTCCGGCGCCATCTGCAGCACCGCGTCGCATACCGCGATATCCTCGGCCAGCGACGGCATGCCCTGCGCGACCCCCGGTTCACTGACGGTGTGATTCAGCGCTTTGAGCTGCTCGTACTCCTTCTCGGTATTCCAATCCAGTCCTTTGACGTTGTTGCCCAGCTTGCTCATCAACGGCCCCAGGGCGATGAACTTGTGGTAGGTATCGCCGTAGTCGCGCTTGACCACCTTGATCAACGGCATGGTCTTGCCCGGCTGCGGCGCGCATTCGCCCCGCTTCCAGTCCTTGACGCCAAAAGGCTGGGCCAACGCCATCGGTGTGTCGTGCAGCATCGGCAGGGCGACCACATCGCTGCGACTGCCAAGGTGTTTTTTCGCCAGTGCGGAAAAACTGTGGGCGATATTCTTGAAAATCTGCCAGTCCGACCTGGCCTCCCAGGCGGGATTGACCGCCTCGGTCAGGGGATGGATAAATGGGTGCATATCGGTGGTATTGAGGTCGTTTTTCTCATACCAGGTGGCGGTGGGCAGCACGATATCCGAGTAAGCGCCGGTGGAATTGAGGCGAAAATTGATGTCCACCATCAGGTCCAGCTTGGCAGTCGGCGCCTGTTCGCGCCACTTGATTTCCTTGCTGGCGGCGCCTTCCGTGCCCTCGCATAACACGCCGTTCTGCGCGCCCAGCAGATGCTTGAGAAAATATTCATGACCCTTGGCCGAACAACCCAGCAGATTGGCCCGCCAGACGAACAGATTGCGCGGAAAATTCTCCGGTGCGTCGATGTCTTCGGCGGCGAACGCCAGCTTGCCCGTCTGCAGCTGGTCGGCGACATATTTGGCCACCGCCGCCTCGTCTTTCGCTCCCTGGCGCTCGGCCTCGGCCGCCAGGTCCAGCGGATTGCGATTGAAATGCGGCGCCGACGGCAACCAGCCCAGGCGCTGCGCCACCACGTTGTAGTCCGCCAGGGTATAACCGCGATAAGCGCCGCGGGCGGTGGGCGCCAGCAACGCATCAGCATCCACTTTTTCATAACGCCACTGGTCGGTGTGAAAATACCAGTAGGTGGTACTGTTCATTTGCCGCGGCGGCCGATTCCAGTCCAGGGCGAAGGCGATGGGCAACCAGCCAGCCTGGGGACGCAGCTTTTCCTGGCCGACATAATGGGCCCAGCCGCCACCGCTCTGACCGACACAGCCGCAGATGTGCAGCAGGTTCATGATGCTGCGATAGTGCATGTCATTGTGATACCAGTGATTGATCGCGGCGCCGAGAATCACCATGGACTTGCCACGCGTCCTGGCGGCGTTCTCGGCAAATTCATGACCGGTGCGGATCAGGTCAGCGCGTTTGACGCCGGTGACTTTTTCCGCCCAGGCCGGTGTATAGGCGATGCGCTCGTCGTCATAACTGCGGGCGAGATTGTCCCCCAGGCCGCGATCGATGCCATACTGGGCCACCAGCAGGTCGAACACGGTGGCCACCAGCGCTTCCCCGGCGGTGGTTTTGACCTTACGCACCGGCACTTTGCGCGGCAACAGCGCTTCTTCACCGGTGCCATAGTGCGGAAATGCCACCGTGACCACGGCGTCGCAGTCCTTGAGCGCGGTCAACTGCGCATCGATTTCCTGCTGTGACAAAGCGTCCCGCGGCAGCAGGTTCCACTTGCCTTCTTCGCCCCAGCGAAAACCGACCGAACCGTTGGGGCAGACGATGCGCTTGCCTTGGGCATCGTACACCAGCGTTTTCCACTCCGGATTGTTGCTTTGCTGCGCCTGATCGCTCAGATCGGAGGCACGGAGAAAACGGCCGGTAGTATAGTGATCCTCGCGCTTGTCCAGCATCACCAGCATGGGCATGTCTGTGTACTTTTTCGCGTACCCGGTGAAGTAGGCATCCTGCTTCGCCACGTGAAATTCCTTCAGCGCCACATGCCCCATCGCCATAAATGCCGCCGCGTCGGTTCCCTGCTTCACCGGCATCCACAGGTCGGCAAATTTAACATACTCGGCATAGTCCGGTGCCATGGATACGATCTTGGTGCCTTTGTAGCGGGCCTCGATGGCGAAGTGCGCATCGGGCGTGCGTGTCATCGGCAGATTGGCGCCGCAGATAATAAGATAAGTGGAGTTGTACCAATCGGCCGCCTCCGGCACATCGGTCTGCTCCCCCCACACCTGAGGTGAGGCCGGCGGCAGGTCACAGTACCAGTCATAGAAACTGCCGCAGGCACCGCCGATCAGCGACAGATAGCGGGAACCCGCCGCGTAGCTGATCATCGACATCGCCGGGATGGGGGAAAAGCCGAATATCCGGTCCGGCCCGTGCGTCTTCACCGTGTACACGTTGGCGGCGGCAATGATTTCATTGACCTCTTCCCAATCGGCGCGCACGAAGCCGCCAAGGCCGCGGACCGCGGTATAGCGCTGGCGTTTGGCCGGGTCCTGCTGGATGGCAGCCCAGGCCTCCACCGGATCCTTGCCGCCGGCGCGCTCGGCCCGGTACAGTTCCAACAGGCGCCCGCGGATCAGCGGGTATTTCACCCGATGCGGGCTGTACAGATACCAGGAAAAACTTGCACCGCGCTGGCAGCCGCGCGGTTCATGATTGGGCATGTCGGGACGGGTGCGCGGGTAGTCCGTCTGCTGCATTTCAAACGCCACCAGGCCGTTTTTCACATGAATCTTCCAGCTGCAGCCGCCAGTGCAGTTCACCCCGTGGGTGGAGCGCACCACCTTGTCGAAACGCCAGCGATTGCGATAAGCGTCTTCCCAGGAGCGGTCCTCCCGGGTCGTGATGCCGTGTCCATCGGCAAACGGCTCCTTGGCCAGCTGAAAGAATTTCAGGCGATCGAGAAAGTTGCTCATGAAAGTCGCTCCTAACTAGAAACGGGGGCGGATCACGCTCCGCCGCTCAGGGGTTCTTGATCTCCGCGTGCGGACCGAGGTAGTACCACCAGTTCA
>DKAS01000172.1 GCA_002448875.1 Proteobacteria bacterium UBA6920
CTGGTGCTGGGCGACAATATTTTCTATGGCCACGGCCTGGCGACCAATCTGAGCAACGCGGCCGCGCGCGCCCAGGGCGCCACCGTGTTCGCCTACCGGGTCAAGGACCCGGAACGCTATGGCGTGGTCGAATTCGACCAGCAGGGCAAGGCTATCTCCATCGTGGAAAAGCCGGCGCAGCCCCGCTCCCATTACGCGGTCACCGGCCTTTATTTCTACGACAACCGGGTGGTGGACATCGCCGCCGACCTCAAACCGTCGCCGCGCGGCGAACTGGAGATCACCGACGTCAACAAGCATTACCTGGCGGCCGGTGAACTGCACGTGGAAATGCTGGGCCGCGGCACCGCCTGGCTGGACACCGGCACCCATGAATCCCTGATGCAGGCGGCGACTTTCATCGAAATCGTGGAACAGCGCCAGGGCCTGAAGGTCTCCTGCGTGGAGGAAATCGCCTATCGCATGGGATATATCGATGCCGGCAAGCTGGAAGCGCTGGCGCGCAAGATGGGCAAGAGCGGTTATGGCCGCTACCTGCAGGAGGTGCTGCAGGAATTCACGGGGCTATCATGAAAATCACCGCCTTGCGCATACCGGATGTGCTATTGATCGAACCGGCGGTATTCGGCGACGCTCGCGGCTTTTTTCAGGAAACCTGGAACGCGCGCAAATTCGCCGACCAGGGGCTGGATCTGAGCTTCGTACAGGACAATCACTCGCGTTCGTCGCGCAACGTGCTGCGCGGCCTGCACTACCAGTTGCGCCAGCCGCAAGGCAAGCTGGTGCGGGTGGTGACCGGCGCGGTGTTCGACGTGGCGGTGGACATCCGCCGCGGCTCCCCCACCTTCGGCCAGTGGGTAGGGGCGGAGCTGAGCGAGGAGAACCATCGCCAGCTGTACATCCCGCCGGGCTTTGCCCACGGTTTCTGCGTGTTGAGTGAACGCGCGGATTTTCTTTACAAGTGCACCGATTTCTATAATCCGCAGGACGAACATGGCCTGTTGTGGAACGATCCCGACATCGGCATAGACTGGCCGGGCGGTGAATTTCTGGTGTCGGACAAGGACAGGCGCAATGGCCGCTTGTGCGACATGCACGACCGCTTGCCGCAATTCAAGAGTTAAATCGACGCACAGGCAATTTTATTCAATAGGATACAACGCGGTATGAGACAACTTCTGGTTACCGGCGGCGCCGGTTTCATCGGCTCCAATTTCGTCAACTACTGGCTGCGCGAACATCCGCAGGACAAACTGATCAACCTGGATGCCCTCACCTATGCCGGCAATCTGGAGAACCTGCGGGCGGTGGAAAAGCAGGCCAATTATCGTTTCGTACACGGCGATATCTGCGATGCCGAGCTGCTGGACCGGCTGTTCACGACGGAAAACATCGACACCGTGGTGCATTTCGCCGCCGAATCCCATGTCGACCGTTCCATTCTCGGGCCGGCGGCGTTTATCAAAACCAATATCAACGGCACCTTCACCCTGCTGGAAGCGGCGCGCAAACACTGGGACCGGGACGGCGGCTGTCGTTTCCTGCATGTCTCCACCGACGAGGTCTACGGCTCCCTGGGACCGAAGGATCCGGCGTTTCGCGAAAACACGCCGTACGCGCCCAACAGCCCCTATTCCGCATCTAAAGCTGCGTCCGATCATCTGGTGCGCGCCTACTTTCACACCTACGGCCTGCCGGTGCTGACCACCAACTGTTCCAACAACTACGGACCTTACCAGTTTCCGGAGAAACTCATTCCGCTGATGATCATCAACGCCCTGGACGGCAAACCCCTGCCGGTCTACGGTGACGGCATGAATATCCGCGACTGGCTGCATGTCAACGACCATTGTCGCGGCATCGACACGGTACTGCAGCGGGGGCGTCTGGGCGAAACCTACAATATCGGCGGCTGCAACGAATGGGCGAACATCAATATCGTCAAGCTGATCTGCAGTACCCTGGATCAATGTCGGCCCGGCGCCCGCTCCAAACACGAGCAGATCACCTACGTCAAGGACCGCCCGGGCCATGACCGGCGTTACGCCATCGACGCCGGCAAAATGCGCGAGAAGCTGCAATGGCAGCCCGCCTACACCTTCGAAACCGGCATTCAGCAGACCATCGACTGGTACCTGGAAAACGAAGCCTGGTACCGGCGCATTACCAGCGGCGCCTACCAGGATTACTACAAGAATCAGTACGGCGCGTAAACCAAACGCAGACAGCGGACGGCAATGAACGTCCTTTCTAAGGCAAGAACCTCGCCTTGCACTGCGTCCTGATCGTGGCGCAAAAAAAGAGGGGCATCTTACGATGCCCCTCCCCCGCGTTACCGCAAAGTGGCGTTTGCGGCTTCCGCTAAGCTCTTACTTCCACGCCGTGGGCGTATGGCAATAATGGCAGTCCAAGGTCGTCACCGGGTGACTGGTACCCGGACAGTTGGCCGCGGTCGGCATTCCCTGGGCAATCGAACCGTTGTGACATACGCTGCAGGTCGTGTTGGCATCCGTGGTGGGATGACTAAATCCCGTGGGCGGATTGATCGTGATGCAGCTGGTGGTGCCGCCGGTGCTGCCGCCGGTGCTGCCGCCGGTGCTGCCGCCGGTGCTGCCGTCAGTCACCGCCGTCTTCAACGGATTCCAGGAGCGCGTGGTATGGCAATCATTGCAGGTATCGGGAGCGGGAATGTGATCGTCTTCCTTACCTACGGCGATGATACCGTTGTGGCAATCCACGCATGCCTTACCGGAGATATTGCGGTGATTGAACCGCTTGCCACCGTCCTTGCGGCCGCCGTTGCCGGAACCGCCGGAGGATTCGCCGTCGCTTTCTGAAGCGTCGCCGCCGGCCGAGGATTCGTTATCCCAGCCCGCTGTGGTATGGCACACGTTACATTCTTCGCTGGTGGCTGGATGATCCTTGGGTTTGCCATTGGCGTAGCCGCCGTCATGGCAACTGCTGCAAGTGCCAACGACTTCCTGGTGGTCAACCATGGACGGTATCCAGATACCCAGGGTATGGCAGGCTTCGCATACATTGGTAGTCGGCATATGGGTATCCGGTCGGTCGGCCATATGGCAGTCGGCGCAGGAGCCGTTGACGTCCGGGTGCACGAAAGTGTTCGAGCCTGCAGGCCCGCTGCCTTTCGTACGACCGTTGCGGGTAGCCTGCACCGTCACGATCTTGCGATCGCTCGACTGGCCGCCTTTGTTGGTGGCTACCACCGAAGCCGTATAGGTACCGATGGCATCGGTCGTCAGCGTCGGTGTGGCGTCAGTGTCATCCGACAGAGTGGCGGTAGAGCCATCGGGGGTATGCAGCGACCATTGGTAGGTCGCGGTATCACCGCTGGTATTGGCTTGCGTACCATCAAGCTTGACGGTGGCACCCGACTTTACCACCCGATGATCCTTGGCGGAACCCGAGTCCGAATCATTGGAACAAGCGGCCAGAAACAACAACGGTGTCAGAATGAGGCTACACCCCAGACCGGCGATTGTTGGTTTATGCATGACTATCTTCTCCTTATATCCTTGCGTTTATGAACATTCATCTATCAACTAAAGCTTTTGCCCTTGCTTCTTCCATTCCAGACAGATGTGTTTGGCCGCCGCCGTTATTATTCAGAGCTAGCCGGTACTTCCGGAGGCGCCGCAGGACAGCTGACCTGCGACATCCTCCCCCCCACGTCGTTATAGTTATTAATTATCGATTTCCGCCTGCATCCAGGTGATCACGCCGGCGTTTTCGTCGCCACGCACCTTGACGATCATGCCGACTTTCAACATGGCGTAAAACTCTTCGGCGCTCACCGTCCTTTCCCCACCAGCCATGTCCTCGCCGTCACTTTGCAGTTCGAACCCGGGCGCGCTGGTATCCACCACCACGCCAAGCACGGTAAAGCTGCTGCCGGCGACCACCGCGTCGACCGCTGCCTGCAGCACCACGCGATTGCCATTCTTGTTACCGCCGCCATTACCGTTGCCATTGCTGTTGCCGTTGCCGTTGCCGCCACTGTTGCCGTTGGCGCCACGCACACGGCTGGCGGTGACATTGTTGCCGGCGGTCTCATAGCCATCGACACGTACGCCCTCACCCACAGCGGGAACGTCATGGGCGGGCACGCCGCCCACCAGGGACTGCGTGCCGTCAACGGTGCTGGCCGCATCCCGGGCGAAAGACGGCGCATTCACCTTGATGGCGATGCCCGACAGGCCGGCAACCGTCATGGTGACGCCATCGTTGCTTTCTACCGTGCCTTCGATGCGCACGTTATGCCGGAACTTGATCATATGTGCCTGCAGGACGCCATCGACCATGGCTCCCTCGGCTTCCAGTTTGATACCCAAGCCGATGTCGCCGGCAAGGCCGCCCCGGTAATGGGTGGAACCGTCGGTGACCACTGGCGTGTCATTAATGGTGAAATGTGTACTGTCGGCCATGGTGGTCACATAGCCTTCGACTTCGACATGCGCATAGTCATCGCCGCCCAGGCCGGCCGGCGTCACCACCGCCGCCATCCAGGTACCCGCAGTAACCGCGGCAGGGCCTTTGACCTTGACCAGCTGGCCATTGGCCGGAACGCCGCCGCTGAGGCTTTCGGTGTGCGCCTGGCTGAAATCAACAGTGAGACCGCCGATGGTGAAAGTGGTCCCGCTGCTGTATTGCGCCAGTCCCACCAGACGGTAGTCATGCAGGGGCGCGCTCACCTTCTTGATCAAGGTGGCTTCGATCACGCCGTTGGCGACCACGTGACCATGCACCTGCACTTCGTCGCCAAGCAGCAGGGCCGCCAGACCGCCATCAATGGAAGGATGGATGCGCGTCTGATCGGTGATTTGTACCGTCTGACCCAGCACTCCCAGACTGTTGTTCTGCGCGTCATACAGGCTGTCAACCGGCCCCTTGATCATGCTGTAAACCATGACGCTGTCGGCCTTGCCGTTCATGCCGTCCTTGTCGATCGAGCCACGCACTACCACGTTCTGCCCGACTTCGAAATCACCTTCTCCGGCGGCACCATCATCATCGCTGACCACGCTGCCCTGGGTGCGATAGTGCACGTCGTTGACCTGCACGCTGCCCAGGGCGGTGACCACACCCACGGAAACATTCTGTGGCCCGTTCCTGCTGCTGGCGCCGGTACCTTCGGTTCCACCGCTGCAGGCCGTCAACAGACCAGCGCCGATGACGCACAACAGCGCTGCCGTTCTGGAACGTAAAGTATTCATTGCGATCTCTCCATCGATGATGTTTTCTCGAAATAGTAAACGCCGATGCCGGCCATGCAGCGGCCCTCGCCCTGTATCTGCGGATTTACATCACGGTCATAGGCTTGCATCAGTCTATCCATTAACTCAATCAGCTGCTGCCCGTGCTGACGGCTGAGCGCGCGTAGCTCCTGCAGAGCGTCTTCGGGCAGATTGTCGTAATACACTTTGCGTTGAAACAGCGGCGCGTCGCGACTCTGCAAATTGTGATTGATGGTATCGATCAGCGCCGCCACATCGGTGCCGAGTATGCGCAGCTTCTCCACTTCGCTGTTGGCAGGAATATAAGCGCGATTTATTAATCGCACATGACGATCCACCACCTCCACCGCGCCGACGCGCACCAGCTCGTCGAGCATGGCACGCACCAGCATGTCGCCGCTGTGCTTGCGTACCAGATCGGTGAATGACGGGCTGGCGCCGTCTATGGGCAGGTCCATGGGTTTGCCGGGCGCCGCTTGAAATTCAGGATTGCCCACCCAGGCGCTGATGACGCGCGCCGATCGATTGTGCGAATCGCGCGTGGCCTGTTCGTCGTCAAGATCTTTTTTGCGCATGCGCGAGATCTCCTTGCGCGACATGCCGGTGATAATGGCCACCCGTGCCGAACTCTGCTTGCGTCCGCTCAGGGCGAACTCCGCGTCCGCCACATCGAGAAATACTTTCTTCGCTTCGTCCGCGAATACCTGATACGGCACCCCGTGCCGCAGCAGGATCTTGACCAGTGGGGTCAGCAGGCGCCAGATCGCCGATCGCAGCACCGGCAGTGCTTTGTTTTCAACCATTGCATCCATTTAAGACTATCCTAAGATTTTAGGGACGTTTGTCCCTAATTTTGTTTTGAGGAAAATATTCCCTAATTGAGATTTTGTCAATACAAAACCGGGGGCAAAATCGTCTTGCGAACGACAGTTCGGGCGAGGGCGGGGCTTAGCCGGAGTAAACTTCGATAGAAATTGGGGAATAGTGCGTCAATCCGCTGACTCCCGATGCTGCAACAGGGCATCCGCGCATTGGGTGAGAATCTTGCTCATGGCCGTTTTGTTCAGGGTACGCTCACCCGCCGCCAGCAATTCCTCGTGGCGCAGAAACAAGGACAGATCCCGGGGTGTCACTCCCAGGCTGGCCGCCACTCGCTCCGCGGAATAACCACTTTTGAGCTGGTCCTCGAGAGCTCGCCGGGCGCGGCGCAGGATGAGACTGGTATCCACCGACGCGTTGTCGGACGAAGTGATGGCCGCCAGTTCGGCCTTGGTGCGCAAGCGCGAAAGGAGCACACGGCGATCCACTTTCAAGGCGGTGGCGGGCGCCTCGCTGGGGGATAGAATGGAATCCGCCAACGCCTCCCCTTCGCTGCGCTCGGCAGCCATTTCCTCGACCACCGGCAGGGGCAGACTGATGGGCGCGACCCTGTCAGCGCTGACCGCTACGGTCGGCAGCGCCTGGCGACGCACCGCCGTGCGCAACTGGGCGATACGATTGATCGCCAGTATGGCTCCCAGCTGAAACAGGATCAGGGCAAAGACCTGCATCCCGACAATCATCACCGCCCGCTCTTCCGCCTGCACCGTGGGCGTGAAGGCGCGTAATTCCACCAGGTGGGCGCGTCGCGCCGCCAGTTCGGTTTGCGCCTGCGCAATGACATCCAGGGATTGGGCGCCGCGCCGGGTGGCACTTTGATAATTGCGTAAATCGTTGCGCAGCGTGCGAAAAGAGCGTTGCAGATCTTCCGGCACCGCTTCTTCCGCCGCCTTGAGGCGGTCGATTTCCGCGCTGACCCGCGCCAGCTCCGCCTGTGTCTGCTGAATCACGGCGGCCCATTCACCGCCGCCGGCGCCGGTGCTCATCTTGCCCAGTGCCTCTTCCCGCTGGCTGATTTCAGTTTCCAGGGCGGCGATATTGGCCTCACGGGCAGCGTTGTCGTGGGACGCGCGGGCGGATTTGTCGATGACCGGCGTGGCCACCCAGTAAATGGGTCCGGCCAGCAACAGCACGGAGGTCAGTACGCCGAGGCTGCGGGTAGTGAACGTACGCTGGTACCACAGCCACAGACCCATGGCGTCCAGCAGCAGGGAAAAACCAATGCCCGACGGACCGACCTGCGCGACCCAGAAATGAATGGAATGCCATTGCAGCAGGAACGTGGTCCCGCACAATACAATGATCGCCGCCGCAATCCCGCCCATGACTTTTTCCCGTGCCGCAAATTGTGGGTAGTTTAGCGCAAGACCTGGAAAAAGTAAGACTTAAGCCTTAAATGATCATTATTTAGGCATTATTGTTGCGTTTGCACTATGGAAATAAGTCCAGAATAGCGGCGAAAACCACCGGTCCGGAAAACCGTGACATGAATTGCTCACTTCCCGAGCAAATGCCAAGGCGACGCAATCCATCATTGACAGGCTAGGCCGCGGCTAAGTATGGTACGGACATCTGCTACAGGTGTCCCCGGGGTATGCGCTCCGGGGATGAAACGGGAAGCCGGTGCGCAATCCATCTTTTGCCATCCCGGCGCTGCCCCCGCAACGGTAAGCGTGTTGCGGCGGACCAATCCAGCCACTGCGTTGCACGACGCGGGAAGGCGGTCCGCCCGGTGCCCATCCCGGCACCACGCGCGAGCCCGGAGACCGGCCTGCAGCCGTTGGTTGGCATCGCGGCGGGCGGTGCGCGAGACAGTTTGCGGTTTCTTCCTGTTTCCCTCCTCTGCCATCGCTGCCTTGATTTATTTTTTTCGACGCGTGCGGGTGAGCACGCACTTCGGACTCCATGGACTCAGATGAGCTGCGCCATCAGGCGCGCATGCAGCGCAAGAAAACCGTGGTCGACGCGAAAATTGCCGCCGCCACCGGTGAGCGCGGCGTGCTGCTGGTGAATACCGGCAACGGCAAGGGCAAAAGCAGCTCCGCTTTCGGCATGGTGGCGCGCGCCCTGGGCCATGAGATGAAAGTGGCGGTGGTGCAATTCATCAAAGGCGCCGCCGGCAGCGGTGAACAGAATTTCTTTCGCCGTTTTCCCGAGGTGGCGTTTCACGTGATGGGTGAGGGCTTCACCTGGGAGACCCAGGACCGGACGCGCGACATCGCCGCCGCCGAAGCCGCCTGGCGCCAGGCCTGCGTTTATCTCGGCGATCCGCGTTACCAGCTGGTGGTGCTGGATGAACTCAACATCGCCCTCAAGCATCGTTATCTGGATCTGGCGGACGTGCTGCAGGCGCTGCAGGCGCGGCCCGCGCATCAGCATGTGGTGGTTACCGGTCGCGCCGCGCCGCCGGAACTGATCGCCATCGCCGACACCGTCAGCGAAATCAACGTGGTCAAGCACGCTTTCGCCGCCGGCATCCGCGCGCAAAAAGGCATCGAATTATGACTGGCGTACGTCGCTGTCCCGCCCTGCTCATCGCCGCTCCCGCCTCGCACCAGGGCAAGACCACGGTAACCTGCGCGCTGGCGCGCTATCACCGGCAACGGGGCCGGCGAGTCCGGGTGTTCAAAACCGGACCGGATTTTCTCGATCCGATGATCCTGGAACAGGCCAGCGGCCAGCCGGTCTACCAGCTGGATCTGTGGATGGGCGGCGAAGATCACTGTCGCGCCCTGCTGTATCAAGCCGCCGCCGAGGCCGATCTGATCCTGATCGAGGGCGTCATGGGATTGTTCGATGGCCAGCCCAGCAGCGCCGATCTGGCGCAGTTGTTCGGCATTCCGGTGCTGGCGGTGATCGACGGTTCGGCCATGGCGCAAACTTTCGGCGCCCTGGCCCACGGCCTGGCCAGCTACCGGCAGGGTTTGCCGCTGGCCGGCGTGCTCGCCAACCGGGTCAGCGGCGAGCGTCACTTCGGCCTGCTGGCGGAAAGTCTGCCGCCGGCTGTCAGCGCCTGCGGCTGGCTGGCGAAGAACAGCGAATTCTCCCTGCCGGAACGGCACCTGGGCCTGCATCAGGCGGGGGAAATCACCGATCTGGAATCCCGCATCGACCGGGCGGCTGGCGCACTACACCTTAATAGTGACAGCGACAGCCTGCCGCCACCGGTCAGCTTTCCGGCACCCGCGGCAGCGGCGGTGGAGCCCGCCTTGCGCGGCTGCCACATCGCCGTGGCCCGGGACGCGGCCTTCTCTTTTCTTTACCGCGCTAATGTCGATACGCTGTCTGCCCTGGGCGCGCGCGTCAGCTACTTCTCGCCCCTGGCCGACGCCAGCTTGCCCGCCGCCGACGCCCTGTACCTGCCCGGCGGTTATCCGGAACTGCACCTGCGCGCTCTGGGTGGAAATGCGGCGATAAAGGCGGCGATTCAGGCGCACCACGCCGCCAACAAACCCATCGTCGCCGAGTGCGGCGGCATGTTGTATCTGGCACAAACCCTGCGCGATGCCGCCGGTGACGAAGCCGATATGGTGGGGCTGCTGCCCGGCGCGGCGGTGATGCAGACCNNTTGGCCAATCTCGGCCTGCACGCCGTCGCCCTGCCGGAAGGTGATGTGCGCGGCCACACTTATCACTATTCGATCCTGCAGACGAACTTGCCGCCGCTGACCCGCAGCACGCCCGCCCGCGCCGGCCGTGACGGCGAACCGGCCTATCGTCTGGGACGCCTGCACGCGTCTTATCTGCATCTGTATTTTCCCTCGAATCCCCAGGCGGTGGCCCGGTTGTTCGCCGCCACAGGACCTACACAATAACCACAAGGAGATCGCTATGCATATCGAACCCGGATACCTCGCCCAAGCCAAAATCATGCTGGCCAATATCTCGGCCATCGGCATCCTGGGCACTTACCTCAAGGATCTGCTGCGTCAGCCGGCGCTGCTGCTGCGCACACTGCTGGCGGCGGTTTTCTTCTCGCTGTTCATGCAGAGTTTTCATATGAACGTCGGCCCGTCCGAACTGCATTTCGTCGGCGCCATGGCTATCTATCTCACCCTGGGCTTCCTGCCCACCCTGTTCGGTTTCGCCTGTGGCCTGCTGCTGCAGGGCCTGCTGTTCGATCCGCAGGATCTGCCGCATCTGGCGGTGAATTCCCTGTCGCTGATCCTGCCGCTGATCGCCGTG
>DKAS01000221.1 GCA_002448875.1 Proteobacteria bacterium UBA6920
ACGTCGGGATAGATGGTGCCCTGGGCCAGCCATTTGACGTCGCGGAGTTTTTCCGCTTCCTCGTCGAACACTTCGATGAACAGGTTGCCGATGATCTTGCGTTTGCGTTCCGGATCGGTGACGCCGGCCAGGGCGCTGAGAAAACGCTGCTGGGCATTGACCCGGATGACATTGACGCCCATGTGCTCGGCGAAGGTAGCCATGACCTGGTCGCCTTCGTGCAAACGCAGCAGGCCGTTGTCGACGAACACGCAGGTGAGCTGGTCGCCTATGGCCTTGTGCAGCAACGCCGCCACCACCGACGAATCCACGCCGCCGGACAAGCCCAGCAGCACCTTGTCGCTGCCCAGGGTACGGCGCAGGCTGGCGACGCTGTCCTCGATGATCAGGCGGGGTTTCCACAGGTCGCCGCAACCGCAGATGTCGTGCACGAAGCGGCCGAGGATGCGGGTCCCCTGCCGTGTATGGGTCACTTCCGGATGAAACTGCAGACCGTAAAAGCCGCGGTCCTCGTCGGCAAAGCCCGCCAGCGGCGCGCTGTCGGTGCTGGCGATGACCTTGAAGCCAGGCGGCAGCGTATCGACTCGGTCGCCATGGCTCATCCACACATCCAGCAGTCCCTCGCCGTTGGGCCCGGTGTGATCCTCGATTTCGCGCAACAGACGCGAGTGGCCGCGCGCCCGCACCTGCGCGTAGCCGTATTCCCGCTTGCGCGAACCCGCCACCACGCCGCCCAGCTGCGCCGCCATGGTCTGCAGGCCGTAACAAATGCCCAACACCGGCACCCCGAGGGTGAATACCCGGGCCGGCGCCGCCGGCGCCCCGCCCTCGGTGACCGACTCCGGACCGCCCGAAAGGATGATGCCCTTGGGCGCGAACGCTTCCAAGGCCGTGGTCTCCATATCGAAGGGATGAATCTCGCAATATACCCCCGCCTCCCGCACCCGGCGGGCGATCAACTGGGTGTATTGGGAGCCGAAGTCCAGGATCAGAATGCGATCACTGTGTATATTGGTCATAGGTCACCGCTGCTTGGTTGGCGGGTTCACACCCGGTAATTGGGCGCTTCCTTGGTGATCGTCACATCATGCACATGACTTTCACGCATGCCCGCGTTGGTAATGCGCACGAATTCCGGCCGGGTGCGCATGTCATCGATGCTGCGGCTGCCGGTATAGCCCATGCTGGCGCGCAATCCGCCCACCATCTGGTGCACGATACCGCTGAGGCTGCCCTTGTACGGCACCCGCCCTTCGATGCCTTCAGGCACCAACTTGTCGGTGCTGCTGCCTTCCTGGAAATAGCGGTCGCTGGAGCCCTGCTGCTTGGCCATGGCGCCCAGGGAGCCCATGCCACGGTAGGATTTGTAGGCCCGGCCCTGATACAGCTCGACCTCGCCCGGCGCTTCCTCGGTACCGGCGAACAGGCTGCCCAGCATCACCGAATAGGCGCCGGCAACGATGGCCTTGGCCAGATCGCCGGAATAACGGATACCGCCATCGGCGATCAGCGGTACATCGGTACCTTTGAGCGCTTCGGCCACATTGGCGATGGCGGTGATCTGCGGTACGCCGACACCGGCGACGATGCGCGTAGTGCAGATCGAGCCCGGGCCGATGCCCACTTTGACCGCGTCGGCGCCGGCCGCCACCAGATCGCGCGCCGCCTGGCCGGTGGCGATATTGCCACCGATGACCTGCAGCGCCGGATATTGCTGTTTGCACCACTTGACTGCGTCCAGCACTCCCTGCGAATGGCCGTGGGCGGTGTCGACGACAATGACGTCCACGCCCGCATCGACCAGGGCGGCAATGCGCTCATGGGAGCTTTGCCCGGTGCCTACCGCAGCGCCCACCCGCAGACGGCTGTGCTCGTCCTTGCAGGAATTGGGAAACTCGTCGGCCTTCTGGATATCCTTGACGGTGATCATGCCCTTGAGGTGAAACTTATCGTTGACCACCAGCACCTTCTCGATGCGGTGTGCGTGCATCAGTTTCAGCACTTCGTCGGAGCTGGCCCCCTCCTTGACGGTCACCAGCTTGTCCTTGCCGGTCATGATATTGGCCACTGGCAGATCCATGCGGGTCTCGAAACGCAGATCGCGGTGAGTGACGATGCCTACCAGGCGCTCGCCTTCCACCACCGGCACCCCGGAAATGTTATACATGCGGGTCAGATCCAGAACTTCCTTGACGCTGGTCTGCGGGGAAATAGTGATCGGGTCCTTGATGACGCCGCTTTCGAATTTTTTCACCATGCGCACCTGGGCGGCCTGCTCCTCCGGCGTCATGTTCTTGTGAATGATGCCTATGCCGCCCTCCTGCGCCAGGGCAATGGCCAGACGTCCCTCGGTTACTGTATCCATGGCCGCCGACAACAGCGGAATCTTCAAGTTGATTTCCCTGGTCAGGCGGGTTTCCAAATTGACATCCCGAGGCAAAACCGAAGAATGGGCGGGAACCAGTAATACGTCGTCAAATGTAAGGGCTTCTTGGATAATTCGCATAAAGAGGGGTTCCATTAAAAATACGAATTGGGTAAGGTAGTATCTTCAGAAGGGTGGCATTATAAAAGAATGTTCCGAATCGGGTAAACGTCCACGGCGACAATAGCCTGCATTCTTCTTTACTGCCCCCCCTCTTGGTTTCACTTTCGTCTAAAACAATCATTAAATTGGAGGGTAGCACACATGAAACTAGTATGGTCACTTGCCGTCGCAGCGATCCTGGCCACCACCGGCTGCGCCAGCACCGGCGGCAGCAGCAGCGCCGCACCGGCCATGGGCAGCGTTTCCAAGGATTCCGTAGAAGCCGCGATCAAGTCCGCCGAAGACGCCGTCAAGCAGGCCAGCGCCACCGGTGGTACCTGGCGTGACGCCGACGCCGCCATCGCCAAGGCCAAGGAAGCCGCCACCAAGGGCGACCTGGACGCGGCACTGAAACTGGCCAAACAGGCCGAATTCCAGGGTAAGATGGGCTCCCAGCAAGCCCAGGAGCAGACCAACGCCAAGCCCTGGCTATTCTGATAACGAACGCCCTCCGCGCCGGGAGGCCGCCATAGGAAAACGTGGCGACCTCCCCACCGGTGGCACCTCCCGCCCCTAGCCATGACCGGCGCCGATACACCCAGCTCGCTCCGGGAAATACTTACCGTCTCCCAGCTCAACTTTTCGGTCCACAGCGTTCTCGAAGATACCTTCCCCTTGCTATGGGTTGAAGGCGAGTTGACTAATTTTTCAGCACCTTCTTCGGGCCACTGGTATTTTACTCTCAAGGACACCCAGGCCCAGGTGCGCTGCGCCATGTTCAAAGGCCGTAATCGCTATACGGGTTTCAAACCAAAAAACGGCGAACATCTCCTGGTCAGCGCGCGGGTCAGCCTGTATGAGCCCCGCGGCGACTACCAGCTGATCGTGGAAAGCATGGAACCGGCCGGCAGCGGCGCCCTGCAGCGGGCCTTCGAGGAGCTGAAAAACCGCTTGCAGCAGGAAGGCCTGTTTGCCACCGAACATAAGAAAGCGCTGCCCCCCTTGCCAAAAACCCTGGGGGTAGTGACCTCGCCCAGCGGCGCCGCCTTGCGCGATATTCTTCATGTGCTGCAACGCAGGTTTCCCGCGCTGCCGGTCATCGTCTACCCCACCTCGGTACAGGGCAAGAATGCCGCCGTGGAAATCTGCGCCGCCCTGGCGGCGGCCCAGCGCCACGGCGTCTGCGACGTGCTGCTGCTGGCGCGGGGTGGCGGATCCCTGGAAGATCTGTGGCCGTTCAATGAAGAAAGCGTGGCCCGCGCCCTGTATCAATGCAGCATCCCGGTAATCACCGGCATCGGCCACGAAACCGACATTACCATCGCCGATTTTGTCGCCGATGTGCGAGCGCCGACACCGTCGGCGGCGGCGGAGCTGGCCACCCCCGATCAGCAGCAATGGCTGCAGGCGCTAGCGCAAAAGCTGGACCGTTTGCAGCGCCTGATGCTGTCCAGCCTGCGTGTGCGCCAGAGCCAGGTCAACACCACGGCCAAGGCCCTGGTGCACCCGCGCAAACGCCTGCTGCAGCAGGCGCAGCGTCTGGATGAGCTGGAACAACGGGCGCAGCAGGCCTGGCGTTATCTGCAACAACGGCGCTTGACGCAACTGCTGGCCACGCATAAACAATTACTTGCGCGAACGCCACTGACCCGGGTGCAGTACGCAAGTAAAGACCTTGCCGGCCTGTTGCGGCGCCTGCGCCTGGCCCAGGCACACGCGCTGGATCAGCACCGGCAACGGGTGGCCACGGCCGGCCAGAACCTGCAGGCGGTCAGTCCGCTGGCGACGCTGCAGCGGGGCTACGCCATAGTCAGGCGCGCGGAGGATAAACAAGTGGTGCGCGGCGCCGATGATATAGCCGTGGGTGCGCAGTGCGAGACCCGCCTCGCGCATGGTTATCTGCTTTGTACCGTACTGGAGAAACACAATGCCTGACATCCCCTGGCGTCTGGTCGCCAGCCTGCTGTGGCTGCTCCCGACCGGCGCCGTCAGCGCCGGCGAGGCGCAGCTGCCGCGGGACAATCCAGTCCCCGGCGGCATTGCCATCGTCGCCCTCACCGGCATCAACGCGGAGACACCACCCGTGGCCAGATACAATGGCAACCGCGTCATGGTCAGGAAATCCGGCAACGGCTGGCTGGCGGTGGTGGGCATTCCGCTGGAAACCACCCCCGGTGCGCAGGAAATCACCCTTGAGCAGGCGGCGCCCGCCAGGCAATTCAGCTTCACCGTGGCGAACAAAGACTATGAGACTCAGCACCTGACCATCAAGAATAAAAGGCAGGTCAATCCCAATGAAGCGGATCTGCGGCGTATCAACCAGGAAAATGCAGAACTGAATGCGGCCTTCGCCGCCTGGCAAGACACCACCGAAGCACCGGGACTTTTTCGCCTGCCGGTCCAGGGCCGGCTGGGCAGCCCCTTCGGCCTGCGGCGGTTTTTCAACGATGAAGCGCGCAAGCCCCATTCAGGACTGGATTTGACGGCGAAACAGGGCACGCCCATCTCCGCTCCCGCCGCCGGCAAAGTGGTCATCGTCGGCGACTACTTTTTCAACGGCAATACGGTAATGATCGATCACGGACAGGGGCTGGTAAGCATGTACTGCCACCTGAATTCCATCACCGTGAAAAAAGGCGCTCAGGTACACGCTGGACAGCGACTGGGCACCGTGGGCAAGACCGGGCGGGCCACCGGCCCGCACCTGCACTGGAGCGTAAGCCTCAACAACGCGCGCGTGGATCCGACGCTGTTCCTGTCCGAAGAAACCCTGGCCCATCTGCAATAATTTTCACCGCCGGGCGGGGCTGCATCCCGCCCGGACGGGCGGCGCATGACAATGCGCTGGCAACACGCCGCTTTTTTTTCGATAATGACCCTGGCGGCATCAGCAGACGTCGCCCGGAATTCAATGACCCAGCATGACCATGTATCGCATAACCGGCATCGCGCTTGCCCTCTTAAGCTGGCCACTGGCCACCGTCGCCGCCTGCAGCGATCCGCCGGCGCCCAAGGTCAACTGGTATGGCTGCGACCTCAGCGGCCGGGACTTGCAGAACCAGGACCTGCGGGGAGCGGTGCTGCAGGAAGCGATACTGGTGAACACCCGGCTGCAGGGCAGCAACCTGACCGGCGTGGACTTCGAGCGCGCCAATCTGCGCGGCGCCAATCTCAGCGGCAGCCGCCTCGACAACAGCCGTTTGGTGCGCGCCAATCTTGCTGCCGCCGACCTGAGTAATGCCAGTTTTCGCAAGGCCAGCTTCGATCGCGCCATCATCACCGACGCCAATCTTGCCCATGCCAGTGGCGAAGCCTGTAGATTTTACGACGCCAAACTCAATAACGCGGACTTGCAGCACAGCGTACTGACCGGCTGTAATTTCGAACAAGCCGTGCTCAGCGGCGCCAACCTGGAGCAAAGCGACGTCAGCGAGGCGGTATTCGATCAGGCGACGGCGGAACACACCAGCTTCCGCGCAGCCAGGCTGCAACGGGCCCGATTTGAACAAGCCAATCTAACGGCGGCTGATTTCAGCGAAGCCGACCTCAGCGGAGCCTACCTGGTGGGCGCCGACATCACCGGTGCCGTCCTGGCCAACACGCATTTGGACAATACCAACTGGGTGGATCGCAAACGCTGTAAACCGGGATCCATTGACCTCTGCCGCTGACACGGCGGGATGCACAAAAAAAAAGGCGGGCTATACCCGCCTTTTTTCCGCTCGTAGAGCGCAGTGCTCAGAAGGTCACGCCGACGGCGTTGAGCTTGTCACCCTTGTCTTCATAGTTGACTTTCACCATGCCTTTGGCATTCTTCAAACCGCTGAGAATGTCCGTGCCGGCGATGAAGGTGATTGGCTCACGTGTTTCCGCGTCCATAATGGTGAACGTTCCCTTGGCGGGATCGACGGCGGTCACCTGACCGACATGGGAATTCGGGCCGGCGGCTTCACAGGCCATGGCAGCCACGGGACCGGCGCTCAGCACCGCCATTAAAGCTAATTTAACTATGGTATTAGACATTTGTATTCTCTCCTCATAATGAACACCACATTGCTGCAGGCAGACTACACCCGTCCGCCGACGCTGCCAATAGCCCAATAGTCTGCTCAGGATTTCTTAAGGCAGCCGCAGGGGCATATTAGATCATAATAATACTTTACTAAATAAATATTATTTTTATGTTAATCAGCCGCTTACCTACTTGAACTGAAACAAATTAAAGATATAGTTATTTCAGGTGAATGAATTATGACGGGTGCATCCGGCGCGGGAACCTTCAGTTTTCAGACCCAGGGACGAAACAGGATGAAAGCAACAGATGCGGACAGGGGCGATGAATATGGATCTCGAAGCACTAAAAGAACAACTTGAACAGATGACCGATCAGGAGCTGTTCCGGTTTCTGCGCAAAGCCATCTGCAAATCCTTCATTGACATACAACACCACCACGAAGATCTGTCCGACGAACTCGACGTCGTGTTTTCCGAATGCCAGCGCCGCGGCAAGGAACGTCTGTATGACAAGATCTATGAGTCCATCAGCAACGATCCCAACCTGTGTAAAACCGGCTGACGCCGCGCCCCGCCTCACCCCACAACTCAGCAAGCCAAGCCGGCACTAAATCCGCTCAAACGTGGACCGCGCGCGCCGGTCTGGCTGCCTTACGGCAGCCAGACACGGGCGTTGCGGAACAACCGCAACCAGGGGCCGTCCTCGCCCCAATCGGCGGGATGCCACGAATTCTGTACGCTGCGGAAGACACGCTCGGGATGCGGCATCATGATGGTGAAGCGACCGTCGTTATTGGTCAGCGCGGTAATGCCCAGCGGCGAGCCGTTGGGATTCAGCGGATAGGTTTCGGTCGGCCGCCCGTAATGATCGACATAACGCGCGCACACCAGCCCATCCTGCAGTATTTCCTGTTCCTGGCCTGCACTGGCAAACTGCACCCGGCCTTCGCCGTGAGCCACCACCACCGGCAGGTGTGAGCCGGCCATGCCGCTGAAGAACAGGGATGGCGATGGCAGGATCTCTACCTGACAGAAACGCGCTTCGAACTGCTCGGAAAGATTACGTTCGAAAGCCGGCCAGTGACCCGCGCCGGGGATAAGATCGCGCAGATGGGAAAACATCTGACAGCCGTTGCAAACACCCAGGGCGAAACTGTCGGGGCGCTGGAAAAACGCCGCGAACTCATCGCGCGCGCGGCTGTTATAGAGAATGGATTTGGCCCAGCCGGCGCCGGCACCCAGCACATCGCCATAGGAAAAACCACCGCAGGCCACCAGCCCGGCGAAATCGCGCAGACTGCGCCGGCCGCCGAGAATATCGCTCATGTGCACGTCTACACAATCGAAACCCGCGCGATCGAACGCCGCCGCCATTTCCACCTGACCATTGACTCCCTGCTCGCGCAGGATAGCCATCTGCGGCCGCCTGCCGCTGTTGATGCGCGGCGCCGCCACATTCTCATCGGCATTGAAGGTCAAATGCACACGCAAACCCGGATCCGCCGCATCATCGATCAGCGCATACTCCTGCTGCGCGCATTGCACGTTGTCGCGCAGGGAACGCATCAACATCGAGGTCCGCGACCAGAGTTTCTGCAATTGCACCCGCCCCGCGCTGTACACCGCTATCTTGTCCCGGGTAAACACCAGCTGATCGTCCTCCAGCAAGCCGCCGACGACAAAGGTATGCTTGCCCAAGCCGGCGCCGTGCATGACCTGCAGCACATCGTCGGTATCACAATGGCGCACCTGCAGTAACGCGCCCAGCTCCTCGTTGAACAGAGCGGCGACGTTGTCTTCCCCCAGGTCATCGAGCGCGATGCGCAGGCCGCAATGGCTGGCGAAAGCCATTTCCGCCGCGGTGGCCAGCAACCCGCCGTCCGAACGGTCATGGTAAGCCAGCAGCAGATCCTGCGCCTGCAAGTCCTGAATCGCCGCGAAAAAACGTCCGAGGGCGGGGATATCGTCCACGTCGGGCGCATGATGACCGATCTGGTTATATACCTGGGCCAGCGCCGATGCCCCGAGCCGGTTGCGACCGCGCCCCAGATCGACGAAGATCAGGTCCGTGCTGCCCTGATCCGTGCGCAGGCAGGGCGTTAAAGTGCGCCGGGCGTCCAGCACTGGGGCGAAAGCCGATACGATCAACGACACCGGCGCCACCACCTGCTTCTCCGTGCCCTGATCGCGCCACACGGTCTTCATCGACATGGAGTCCTTGCCCACCGGAATGGTGATACCGAGCTGCGGACACATCTGCATACCCACCGCCTCCACCGCCGCGAACAGCGCCGCGTCCTCGCCGGGATAACCGGCGGCCGCCATCCAGTTGGCGGAAAGCTTGATGTCGCTGATGCGATCGATACGCGCCGCCGCGATATTGGTAATCGCCTCACCTACCGCCATGCGCGCCGCCGCCGCCGCATGCAATATGGCCAGCGGGGTGCGTTCGCCCAGAGACATGGCTTCGCCATGGTAGCCTTCATAGGCCGACAGCGTCACCGCCACATCGCTGACCGGCACCTGCCAGCGACCCGCCATCTGGTCGCGTGCCACCATGCCGGTGACACTGCGGTCGCCGATGGTAATGAGAAACGATTTGTCCGCCACCGTCGGCAGCTGCAATACGCGCTGCACGGCGTCGGCGATGTCGATACCGGTCGTGGTGATTTCACTGCGGGTGAAGGTTCGATGATTGTCGCGGCGCAGCATTTTCGGCGGCTTGCCCAGCAACACATCCAGCGGAATGTCCACCGGCAGATTATCGAAACGGCCATCGCCGACCACCAGCCGCGGCTGTTCCTCGGCGGCGGTTTCACCGATAACCGCGAACGGACAACGCTCGCGTTCGCAGATGGCGCTGAAACTCTCGAGACTGTCCGGACGCAGCGCCAGCACGTAGCGCTCCTGCGCTTCGTTGCACCAGATTTCCATCGGCGACATGCCGGGCTCGTCGTTGGGCACGGTGCGGATCTCGATGCGTCCGCCGCGGTGACTGTGATCGATGATTTCCGGGACCGCGTTCGACAGACCGCCAGCGCCGACATCGTGAATGGCGATGATGGGATTGGCGTCTCCCAGCTGCCAGCATTGATCTATCACTTCCTGGCAGCGGCGCTGCATTTCGGGATTGCCGCGCTGCACCGAGGCAAAATCCAGATGCTCGGCACTTTCGCCGCTGGACATGGACGAGGCCGCGCCGCCGCCCAAGCCGATCAGCATCGCCGGACCGCCCAGCACCACCACCGGCGCCTTGCCGGGTATATCCCCCTTGTGCACATGGCGGCGATCGATATTGCCCACACCGCCGGCCAGCATGATGGGTTTGTGATAACCACGTATCTGCCTGCCCTCCGGCGCCACGATTTCCTGCTCGTAGCAGCGGAAATAGCCGGCAAGCGCGGGCCGGCCGAATTCATTGTTGAAACTGGCGGCGCCTATCGGTCCCTCGAGCATGATATCCAGGGCGGAGACGATATGCCCCGGTTTGCCATGATCCACCTCCCACGGCTGAATATGCCCGGGGATGCGCAGATTCGACACCGAAAAGCCGGTCAGGCCGGCCTTGGGCTTGGCGCCACGGCCGGTGGCGCCCTCATCGCGAATTTCGCCGCCGGAACCGGTGGCGGCGNNATCTTGTGGCGGCAGTGTTCCGAGTTCGCCTGCGCGAACATCATCAATTCCACGTCGCTGGGATTGCGCCGCAAGAGCTGGAAGTTTTCCACCAGGTAGGCGATCTCGTCGGCGGACAAGGCCAGACCCATGGCCGTATTGGCTTGTTGCAAGGCCTCGCGGCCGCCCTGCAGCACGTCCACCGTCGCCAGCGGGCGCGGCTGTTCGCTGCGAAACAGCGCCGTTGCGTCTGCCCAGTCATAGATTACCGACTGCGTCATGCGATCGTGCAGCAGGCGCGCAATGGCCGCCAATTCCTGCTCGCTGCAGGCGCCGCCGTCCCTCCGGTGGATGGCGTAGGCGATACCGCGCTCGATGCGGCGCAGCGCCTGCAAGCCGCAGACATGAGCGATATCGGTGGCCTTGCTGGCCCAGGGCGACACCGTCCCCAGGCGCGGCACCACAGTCAATGCGAAAAGATCGGCCGCAGCCGGTGGCAGCGGCTGACCGTAGTTCAGCAGCCCGGACAGCACCTCACCCTCCGCGGCGGTCAGCTGCCGCAGACTGTCGACGAAGTGCACGAAGCGCGCCTGCACATCCCTGACCGCAGGCGCCACCTTGTTGATTTCCGCCAGGAGTTTATCGCGACGGAAACGCGACAATGCGCTGTTGCCGGGAATAATCAGCATAGTCACCTCGAATCAGATACCGCTGAGATCCACGCCCAGGCGGTGGGCCACCTCTTCATAAGCCTCGACCACGCCGCCCAGACCCTGTCGGAACCTGTCCTTGTCCAGCTTCTTGCGGGTCGCGACATCCCACAGGCGGCAGCCATCGGGCGTGAACTCATCGCCCAGCACCACCCGCCCGTGGAAATCCCCGAACTCCAGCTTGTAATCCACCAGCAGCATTCCGGCATCGGCAAACAGGCGCTTGAGCACGTCGTTGACCTTGAACGTCAATTCCTTCATTTGCGCCACTTCATGGTCCCTGGCCCAGCCAAAGGAACGAATATGGTATTCATTGATCATTGGATCATGCAGCGCGTCGTTCTTGAGAAAGAACTCAAAAGTGGGCGGGTTCAGATCGACACCCTCTTGCACCCCGAGGCGCCGGCAGATGCTGCCGGCGGCGATATTGCGCACCACGCATTCCACCGGAAACATCTTCAATTTCTTCACCAGCGATTCATCATTGGCCAGCAGCTTTTCGAAATGGGTTTCGATGCCGCTGGCGGCCAGGCGCTGCATGATGAAGGCATTGAAACGGTTGTTCACCGCCCCCTTGCGATCCAGCTGCGCTTTCTTCTCGCCGTCGAACGCCGATGTGTCATTGCGAAACAACAACACCAGACGATCGGGATCATCCGTCGTATAAACCGACTTCGCCTTGCCGGCGTAGAGTTCCTGTTTTTTTTGCATAGCGATATCACCTAGTAAGAGGAAAAATTCATACTGTGCGCCAGCCCAGCCCGCAGACCTGGTCGGCCACCGCCACCCAGGCGGGCTCACAACCCAGCGCCGCGCTGAAACCGTCGACCACCCTGGCGGGATCGTTGTTCTGTTCGCTGAGATGGATGGCGACAATATGCGACAAGCGGCTGCAATCCACCTGCCGCAACAGGGCGCAGGCCTGATCATTGCTCAGGTGACCGAAATCGCCGCTGATACGCTGCTTCAAACTCTGCGGATACGCACCGCCCATCAGCATCTGGATATCGTGATTACTCTCCAGCAGCAGCGCGTCGCAACCCTGCAGCCGGTCGACGATGTGGGGCGTGATCCTACCGCAGTCCGACAGCATGCCGATACGGGACGCGCCGTTGCTGAACACATACTGACAGGGTTCGTCGGCGTCGTGCGGCACGGTATAGGCCTGCACTTCCAGATCGCCAAGCGTAAAACTGCTGTCGGCGGCGATGTAAGCCACTGGCAGCCCGCTGACATCGCCGCAGCTGCGAGCGGTGCCGTGGGTGAGAAACAGACGGCTGCCGTGCCTGGCGGCGAACGCGCAGGCGCCGCGCAGATGGTCACCATGCTCGTGAGTCAGCAACAAGGCGTCGATATCCGCCGGATCACAGCCGACGCGCAGCAGGCGCCGCTCCACCTCCACCGCAGAAAACCCGCAGTCTACCAGCACACGCGTATTCCCCTGTTGCACCAGGGTGGCATTACCCTTGCTGCCGCTGCCAAGAATGGCAAATCGCATGCGGCCCTTATTCGAGCAGCGTCGACAACTGCTGCAGCAAGGGCTCCGCTTCGTCGCCCTTGATCAGTTTCTGCTCGGCGTCACGAATCAGGACGTTGACCGATTCGCCTTCATCGCGCAGCACGATCTGGTAGACGCGCACCTCCTCGCCACCGGAAAACAGTTTGCTGAACCAGCCCTGCTCCTGGCCGCTGTGGCGCAGCGGATCGCGGCTTTCCACGTAATAGATGCCATTGGCGCGATCGCGATCGGTGATCACCATCTTCATGTGATCCAGCGCCAGGCCGACCCGCCGCCAGGCGCGCTGAAAATCCTGATCGACGCGCAGCAGCTTGTTGCCGTCGGCGTCGCTGACTATCGAGGTCAACTTGGTGCGCAACGCCGTCGCCAGCATGCCTTCCGCCTTGGCCTGAGCCACTCCCAGATAGATCAACAGGCGCTTGCGCTGCTCCGCCTCCAGCTCCGGATCCGCTGGTTGCAGATCCCAGATTATGCTGTCGTCGTCGCGCAACAGGCGGGCGCCACGATGCGTAAGGTAGATTTCGGTGCTGTCATCGGCGCCGCGCTCCAGACGAATGCGGTACTTTTCCCGCCACGGCACACCGTACACCTTGAGCAGGTCATCCTCGACCTGCACCTCGTCCGGCCCCGCCGGCCGGGCAGTGCGTTGCTGCTTCCAGCCGGTTTCGACTATACCCAGGCTGGGATCCTCGATTTCGAGGGTAAAACCTGCTTCCAGAAAAAAGTCGCGCACCCAGGGCCAGATCTGTTCCGGCTTGCCCTTGATCGTCAGCCAGGTGAGGGCGCCGTCATGCTTGACCGCGATGCCCGGCACGTCGGGCGCGACCTTGTCGCTGGCGGCGACCGGCGCCGCTTTCTGGCTGCCGGCCGTCGCTGGCAGCTGTGGGACATCCAGGGCGCGATCCGTGGCCGGCCGGGTGAGGTCCGGCGGCACTTCCAGCGGCGGACCATAGGTACTTTCCTGGTAAAGCTTCACCGCCTCATTGGTGCAGGCAGGCAACGACAGGACCAAGCATGAATACAAAGCGTAGCGAATTGCGCGCATCGGTACGAAGTCTATCCTTATTTGTAGGGAACGTCGGCCGCGTCCATCGCCGCCAACACTGCTGCATGGTGTTCGGAAGACAGTTCGGTCAAGGGCAGGCGTATGCCGCGACTGAGCAAACCCATCCTGTAGAGTGCCCACTTGACCGGTATCGGGTTGGCTTCCAGAAAAAGATTTTTGTGCAAAAGCAGCAGGCGCTCATTGATTTCGCTCGCCCGCTGCCGATCGCCAGCCAGGGCGGCGGCGCACATCTGGTGCATCAGGCGCGGTGCCACGTTGGCGGTCACCGAGATATCGCCCTTGGCCCCCAGCAGGATCAGCTCCATGGCGGTGGCATCGTCGCCGCTGTACAGATCCAGCCTGCCGTTGCAGCGTTGAAGAATCTCCCGGCCGCGTTCCAGCTTGCCGGTGGCTTCCTTGATACCGACGATATTGGGGATGTGCGACAGCCGCTCCACGGTAGCCGGCAGCATATCGCAGGCGGTGCGCCCGGGAACGTTGTAGAGAATCTGCGGAATGGCCACCGCCTCGGCTACCGCCTTGTGGTGCAAATAAAGGCCTTCCTGCGTAGGTTTGTTGTAGTAAGGCGTTACCAGCAGCGCGGCATCGGCGCCGGCTTCCAGGGCGCAATGGGTCAGCTCGATGGCTTCGCGGGTGCAGTTGGCGCCAGTCCCGGCGATCACCGGTATGCGTCCGGAGGCGTGGCGCACCACATCACGCAGCACCTGACAATGTTCCTTCATGTCCAGGGTGGCGGACTCACCGGTGGTGCCGACCGCGACGATGGCATCGGTCTTGTTCTCAATATGAAAATCGATGAGCCGGTACAAGCGCTCACGGTCCAGGGAACCGTCCTCGTGCATGGGGGTGACCAGAGCCACCATACTGCCGTGAAACATCGCCTTACTCCGCAGATAGACCAGAGGTTTGCACCGGCCGTGACCGGCGCGTCCCGGAAAACGGCCATTATACCGGGATTCCTCCCGCTGGAAACAAGCCCCGGCGTAAAAAGGCCAAACTTGCCTCCGGCGCTGCCCTGCCGCAGAATAGTTTTTTTCAGGATGCCAACTATGGATGAACTGCTGGTAATCTCCGCCCTGGGCCATGACCGACCGGGCATCGTCAACGACCTGTCCCGGGTGATCCTCGACAGCCACGGCAACATCATCGACAGCCGCATGTCGGTACTGGGGGGGGAATTCGCCGTCATTCTGCTGGTGTCCGTCACCGGCGCCCAGATGCTAACCCTGGAACAGAATCTGAGCACCCTGGGTCAGGCCAAGGACCTGACCATTACCCACCGCCGTACCCGCGCCCAGGATCCGCTGGGTTCGCGCCTGCCCTACCGTATCGAGGTCGTGGCCATAGACCACCCCGGCATCGTTTACAAAATAACCAACTACCTTTCCCGACTAAATATCAATATACAAGACCTGGTTACTCACCGCTATCCCGCGCCGCATACCGGCACCACGATGTTCTCCATCGATCTGCGGGTAGCCATTCCGGGCGACCTGGCAATCAAGCAATTCCGGCAGGAATTCGCCGCCTATTGTGACGACCTGAATCTGGACATGACTCTGGAAACCATCAAATGAAGCGGAGCCCGCCATGAGCAGCAGCGTCACCCTGGGAAAGAAGGTTCCTGACTTTTCCCTGCCGGCCACCGGCGACCAGACCATACGCTTGTCGCAGTTACGCGGCAGCAATGTAGTGCTGTATTTCTATCCCAAGGACAGCACGCCCGGCTGCACAACCGAAGGCCAGGATTTCAAAGCCAACTACCGCAAGTTTCAGCAGGCGCAAACCCTGATCCTGGGCATCTCCCGTGACAGCGTGGCTTCCCATGAAAAATTCCGCGACAAGCAGGGGTTCCCCTTCGATCTGCTGGCGGACAGCGAGGAACAAGTCTGCGGTCTGTTCGATGTGATTAAAATGAAGAACATGTACGGCAAACAGGTGCGCGGCATAGAACGCAGCACCTTTCTGCTGGACGCGCAGGGTGTACTGCGCCAGGAATGGCGCAAGGTCAAGGTCGATGGTCATGTCGCGCAGGTACTGGCGGCGGCCAAGGCCCTGAACAACTGATCGCCGTCTGCGCCAAGCAACCATGCCCGTCTGGTTACCGCCCGCGCTGATTGCCCTGGCCTGCTGGGGAGTATGGGCCCTGCTGCCCAAGATCGCGGTGCGTTACCTGGATCCGGCCAGCGCCCTGCTCTACCAGGCGCTGGGCGTTGCTCTGGTGGCCATCATTGTCCTGCTGAGCACCGGTGGCAAGCCGGCTTTCGACGGGCGCGGGGTGGCCGCCGCCGTCGTTGGCGGGGCGCTGGGCATCCTGGGTTCACTGGCCTATCTGCACGCCGTGGCACGCGGTCCGGTCAGTCTGATCGCCACCCTGACCGCCCTCTACCCGGCGGCTACCATCGTCCTGGCCATGGTCCTGCTGCAGGAATCTTTGAGTCTGCGTCAGGGGTTGGGCCTGTTGCTGGGCATCGTGGCGATGGTATTGATCAGCACCTGAACACCGCGTTATTTGCGCTCGATCTGCGAGTAAAGCAGGTACAGCGTGGATTCTTCGCGGGAAATTCGATCGCTCAGCACTTCCCCCAGCTTGCCGAAATCCTTGCGGAAATCCACCGCGTTGTCGGCGTTGACACCCGAAGCCTGGTACTTGCGCAGGAAGTCCATCACCGTCTTGCCGATACCGTCCATTTCCCGGCGAAAACTGCGAATCAACTCGCTGTTCATGGCGTCGCTGGCCAGCTCGTTATCCAGGAACACGTACAGCTTGACGTTTTCCGTGAGCAGATGATCGGTCAGGCCGACGCGAAACTTGGCCAGCTTCTCGGCGATGACCTTGAAATTCTGCTTGTCCAGGGCGGTATTGATTTCGGTATAGATCTGCAGCAACGTTTTGTGATCATTCTGCAGCCGGTCGATGAGGTTCTCGTCGTAGCGGATTTCGGTACCCTTGGCCACTTTCTGCCCGGGCTTGGCGCTATGGGTCGCCGCCGGCCGCCTGGCGGCAGTTGTCGTGGTGGGTTCCGGTTTTTTCTTGAAAATGCCAAACATGGTCAATCCTCCAATGCATTGATCGTCGCGGATCATGCCCGCCCCGCCCTGGTGACGTGACTGAATGCGCCCCCGGTCACACTCCGGGCAATACCTGCGGTTGGTATCGCCACGGCGATGATGCAAGCTTTATCGACTGTCAAAAAAAGATTCTTGAAGGAATCGACAACGAATACCTTTGATGGAGGATTTCACGTATATCGTTATCACAAAAATTGGCTTGCGCAAGGACCAGCGAACCGCCTATCCGGGGACGGGCTTGTCGCTGTAGGACTGGGCATTGGGCCAGGCATTCAATACCGCTTTGACCAGGGTCGCCAGGGGAATGGCGAAGAAAATGCCCCACATCCCCCAGATGCCGCCAAAAAACAGCACGGCGACGATGATGGCCAGGGGATGCAGATTGACGACTTCGGAGAACAATACAGGCACCAGCACATTGCCGTCCAGGGACTGAATGACGGTATAGGCAAACACCAGATACCAGAATTCGTTGCTGTTGCCCCATTGGAAATACGCGATCAGGATGACCGGGAAGGTCACGACCACGGCACCGATATACGGTACCACCACCGACAGACCGACCAGGGCGCCGAGCAGCATGGAATAGCGCATGCCGAACAGGGCGAAGACAACGTAGGACACGCCGCCGACGATGAATATTTCCAGAATCTTGCCGCGCACATAGTTGCCGATCTGCTGATCCATTTCCTGCCAGACCCGGTTGGCAAGACCGCGGCGCTGTGGCAAATAGCGCTTCACCCAGTTCAGAATCACGCTCTTGTCCTTGAGAAAGAAGAACACCAGGAACGGCACCAGAATCAGGTAGACCAGCAGGGATATCATCCCGGGCAGTGACAGCAGCCCCTGGGTCAGCACGTCCTGCCCCTGCTCCAGCATCTGGGTGCGCAGGGCATTGATGATTTCCTTGACCTGCGTTTCCGAAAGCAGGTTGGGATAACTCTGCGGTAACTGCAGCAGGACGTCCTGGCCTTTGCTGATCATATTGGGCAATTCGCGCACCAACTGCGCAATCTGCCGCGACAGCAGCGGGATCATCCCCAGCACCAGCACGAACAACACCAGGAGAAACACAGCGAACACCAGCAAAACCACCAGGATACGGCGCACGCCCAGACGTTCCAGCTTGCTGATCACCCCTTCCAGCAGATAGGCGATGACGATACTGGCGAGCAGCGGAGCGAGGATATGCCCCATCAGCATGACCACGCCAAAACCGAACACCAGCATCATCACCAGGATCACCGTCTGCGGATCGGAAAAATTCCGCTGCACCCACTCTTGTAATACTTGTTTCATGATGATTCCCGTGTCGTGCGATAGTGAGCGTAAGCCTTACTGAACACGGCTTCCAGCTCATTGATTACCTCAACCAGATTGCGCCCCTGCATCACATGCTGCGCCACCAGCCCGGAAGTCTCGTTCAGCAGCTTCGCCTTGTCCAGCATGGGATAGGTAGCCGTCAGACGCTTGAGCGCACCCACCACTGTCTCCTGCGGCGGGCGGGCGATGACCAGCGGCTCCTGCGCCGCCGCGGGCTCCGACGGTGCCCCGGCCTGCTGCGCCAGAAACCGCGCAAACGCCAGCAGCGTCGCCTGTTCGGCGGGCGCCAGCCGGCGGTAAACCTCTACCAGATCCTGTTCAGTCGGGTTCATGCTTCCGGAGTTGCCGTTGGTCGTCAACCTAACGACCCGGCGTGGTGGATGTTAAGCGGGAAGTATAGACCACCTGGCCAGGTCCCTGGACAGGCGACGTTCTCAGTCTTCCGGCGTGGGGTGGTCTTCGCAATACTGGCGGGCAAATTCCAACAATTTTTCAACGGTATGTTGCCGGAATTTCTGCTTCTGGTGGACAAAGGAAAACGGCCGCTCCAGGCGCGGGTCCAGGTCGATGGCCACCAGGGTCCCCAGGCGCAGCTCCTTGGTCAGGGTGGCCCGGGACAGAATAGTGATGCCGATACCGGCCTCCACCGCCCCCTTGATCGCCTCCGGACTGCCCAGCTCCATGATGACGTTGAGCTCGGACGTATCCAGACCATTCTCATGCAGGTAATCGATGATGACTTCCCGGGTGCCGGATCCTTCTTCCCGGCAGATATAAGGATATTCCAATAGCTTTCGCAGAGGAATTCGAGGTTCTTTGGCCAAGGGATGATTGGGTGGCACCACGGCCACCAGGCGATCGATACGGCACAACTCCACCGCCAGATTCTTGTTGCTGACGATGGCCTCGACCACGCCCAGATCGATGATATTGTTTTCCACCATGGAAACGATACCGTCGCTGTTGGAAACCCGCAGACGAATGTTCACCTCGGGATATTTCTTTTTGAAATCGCCCAACAGGGAAGGCAGCATGTATTCAGCGATAGTGGTACTGGCGCCGACGATGAGCACCCCGCTGATGTCACCGGTGATCTCCCGCACCGAGTTTTCCATTTCGTGGTAGAGCGAAAAGATCTGATCGGCGAAACCGAACACACGCTTGCCGGCATCGGTGAGACTGATACGGTTGTGCGTGCGGTCGAACAGACGGGTATTGAAATGTTCCTCCAGCTGTCGCACCTGAAAGGTCACCGCCGGCTGGGTCATGTGCAGCGCTTCAGCGGCTTTGGTAAAACTGAGAAAACGTGCGACGGTGTGAAAGACTTGGAGGCGACGATCAGCCATGAGCATTTTCCCTGAAGTGGTAGTGTGCTACCTGCGCAATAGTAACAGTTTATAGTTTGAATACAAAACTAGCCAAGGTTATTTTTAGAGGTATAGACAAAGACTAATCGGCGCTTGCCTCGCCGTGTCCGCCGGCCGGCGCAGAACGGCGGAAGCTGTAATAAGCTACGGGTATAACAATCAGGGTCAACATCGTCGATACCAGAATACCGAAGATCAAGGAAATCGCCAGACCATTGAAGATCGGGTCATCGATGATGAAAAACGCCCCAATCATCGCCGCGGCGCCGGTCAGCACGATGGGCTTGGCCCTTACCGCTCCGGAGCGGATCACCGCCTCTTCGAAAGCTATGCCCTGGGCCAGCTGTTCATTGATGAAATCCACCAGCAGAATGGAATTACGCACAATGATACCGGCCAGCGCAATCATGCCTATCATCGACGTGGCGGTAAATTTGGCGTCCATGCCCAACAGGGTCAGTAACCCGTGTCCCGGCATTACCCCTATGATGGTTAGAGGTATAGGGACCATGATGATCAGAGGCACCAGGTAGGAACGGAACTGCGCCACCACCAGCAAATAAATCAGCACCATACCGACCGCATAGGCGATACCCATGTCGCGGAAGGTTTCGTAGGTCACCTGCCA
>DKAS01000068.1 GCA_002448875.1 Proteobacteria bacterium UBA6920
CTTGGCGTAGTTGACCTGGATGAGTTCCGATTGCAGCGGCGCCAGCTCTTCCACCTGCTTCTTCGATTCCAGCTCCGAAGCTTCGCGGGCGGCCAGTTCGTCCTGCGGTGCCACCATCAGCACGTTGCCGTTCTTGCGCATGCCCAGGCCTTTGGTTTTGAGAATGATATCCAGCGCCTGGTCCNNGGTCGGTTTCACCCACTTTGCATTTCAAACGCGTGGGTTTGCCGTCGCGCAGCACCCACACCCGGCCTTCGCCTTTTTCACCGCGCCGGAAGTCCACGTCTTCAATGCTGTAGCTGGGCCCGGTGCCCAGGGAGGCGAGGCCGCCTTTCTGTTTCTTCGCCAGATCGCTCTTCAGGGTGATGGAGACCGTGTTGTTTTCCACTTTGGTCTCGTAGGGCATGAGTTTGACCAGATTGAGCACCACGCGGGTGCGGCCGTTGCTTTCGACGGCGGTAACGCTGCGCGTCAGGCCGACATTGATGTTGCGGTTGCGCCACGGCAGTTTGGACTGAGTATTGGGGAAGTCCAGGGCGATGCGCGCCGGGTTGTCGATGGTGAAGCTGGCGGGCTTGTCCGGCTGTCTGGCGAATTGCAGTACGATCTGGGCGCGGTCACCAGGCAGCAGATTGGAGCTGACGTTCAACAGCGTATTGCCTTTGAATCCGCTCTTGCTTTTACCGGCAGCGGGCTTGCTGGCGGCCGGCTTGCGTGCCGGAGTGCCGGTATCGTCGGCGCTTTCCGCCGCGCCGGTCACGGGCGGGGTCGGTGCCGCTTCCGCGGCGCCGTCGCTTGCCGGGGCGCTCATCTCCGCCGACGGCAGGTCGCCGGCCACGCCGGGGTCCGCGGCGGCCGCGGCCGGCTCGCTGGCCGGTGGCGCCTGCTCGGCGGCCGGTGCCGGTTCAGCGGCGGGTTTTTCCGCCGCGCTCTCCGGCGTGGCGCCGTCGGCGGCTTTGTTGGACAGGGTGACGTAGATGCTATTGCCGCTGGATCGCGTTTCGTAGGCCACCATTTGCGACAGGTTGATGACCACGCGGGTGGAGCCGCTGGCCTCGGCCGCGCTCACCGACTGTGCGGCGCCGACTTCGATGGGCAGCGGCAGGCTCCAGGGCAGATTGTTCGTGACTTTGGGCAGGTCCAAAGTGATATTCGCCGGATTGGCCGCGGTCGAGGTCGTGGGTTGCGGTGGCGTGTCGGAGAATGTCAGGTGCAGCTCCACGGCATCGTCCGGCAGCGAGGTGAAACTGATGAAATTCAGTGACGGGCTGGCCGCCGAAATCTGCTGCGATACGGCCAGCAGCAATGCGCCAAACAGTACATGGCGCGCGTTGCGCCCCTTAAGTTTTATAAGTGCGTTCATTTTCCATCCACCCGTAGCTACCTGGTGCTTTATCATTCAGTAATTACTAATTGTGCTTCCCGCTCTATCCAGCCGCCGAAACCATCGGGAATGATCTCGGTAATCATTACTTTGTCATCCGTAATAGCCTTGACTTCCCCGAAATTCTTGCCAACGTGATTGCCTACCTTGATGCGATAAATCAGGCCGTCGCTGGTTTTGACGATGGCCCATTTTTCCCGGCCTTTGTCCAGGCTGCCGACCATGCGCAGTGTGTCCAGCGGGAATTCCTCCAGCGCCTCTTTGTCGCGGTTCATATTGGGCATGAGCTGGTTGGTCATGGTGCCGGCGATGGCGGCCTTGATCACCGGCTTGAACGGGTCGCGCAGGTCGGCATCGCGGTAGAGGAAGCGTTCATAGGGCTTGATTTCCGGCAGCGGCTCAATGCGGCCGCCGGGTCTGGCCTTGACTTCCTTGACGTAGTTGTTGAGATCGCTGAGCTCGCCGGTGCCGCAGCCTGACAGGAGCGCCAGACCGGCAAGCAACGGCAGCACGGCCAGTGATCTTGGGTTCATGCGCGAAGCGTTGCGCGGGATTCTGGATTTTTCCGCTGTCATTTCTTCTTGCCCTTGCTTGCGGCCGCTGCTTTCTTCTTGGCGTTTTCCTTGGCGATTTCGTCGTCGTCAAGGTAGCGATAGGTTTTGGCGGTGGCTTCCATCACCAGGTTGCCTTCCCCGGTTTGCTTGGCTTTGGTAATCACGAAATCATGCAGGGTAACGATGCGCGGCAGGGCGGCCACGCCGCTGACGAAGTTGCCGAATTCATGGTAGTTTCCTACTACCTTGATCTTGATCGGCAGTTCGGCGTAGAACTCGATCGGCGTCTCCGGTTCGGGCTTGAACAGCTCGAATTCCAGGCCGCTGGCCAGGCCTACCTGAGAAATATCCACCAGCAGGCCGGCAACCTCGGTTTTGCCGGGAAGTTGCCGCAGCATTTCGCCGAAGATGCGCTGCATGTCGTCCATTTGTTTCTTGTAGGCGTCGAGACGGGCGGCTTTGGCCTGTTTCTCCTCGAATTCCTTTTTCAGATTGACTTCCACGGCTTTGGCTCCGTCCAGGGTGTCGATCTGGCCGGTGATATCCAGGAACCAGCCGGCGACCAGCACGGCGACGACAATGAGAAAGACCGCCGCGCCTTTGACCAGCAATGGCCAGCTGGCGACATCATGGATGTCGAGTTTCTCGAGTTTCTTGATTTCTTCCGCGATATTCATGGCATGACCGTCTTAGTGGCTGCGGCGCCCGCGGCGCCCGCATTGCTGGCAGCCACCGGTGTGGCGCCGGCGGAGCCGCCAGGTGCGCTGCCGTCTTCGGTTTTCGGGCGTGTCTGGTTGACACGCAAGGTGAACCAGGCGAGTCCGGCATAGTCCTTCTTGCTGGAGTCGATGACGTCCAGGGCCGGACTGGTCAGCCAGCTGGACTCGTCCAGGGTACGCATATACGCGGAAACGTTGCTGTTGGACTCGGCAACGCCTTCGATTTCCAGCAGTTCACCTTTGCGCGCGACCTTGTTCAGATAAACGCCTTCGGGCAGCGTCGCCGCGGCTTCGTAAAACAGGTGGACAATTTCCGGGCGGGCGCTTTGCAGCTTCTGGATGATGCGCATGCGCGCCAGCAGGTTCGATTTGTCGTTTTCCAGGTTTTTGATTTCCTCGATATCCTTTTCGACGATCTTGATCTCGTCCTTCAGGTAGGTGTTGCGATTGTTCTGCACGGTAATCAGACCGGAAATATGGATGTGCACGTAAAGCACGACAAATGCGGAAAATATCGCGCTGCCTACCGCCATGACCGCAAACTGGCGTTGTAGATCCTTGCGGCGTTTTTCGCGCCAGGGTAGGAGGTTTATGCGAGCCATTACTGAAAACTCCTCATCGCCAGGCCGCAGGCGATCAGCAGGGCCGGCGCGTCATTGGTCAGCGCCTGCGCCTTGACCCGGCCGGCCAGTGACATATTGGCGAACGGGTTGGCGATGCTGCAGGCGGTGCCGATTTTTTCCGTAATCAGTTCGTCTATGCCCGGGATCGAGGCGCTGCCACCCGCCAGTAAAATATGATCGACTTCTGTATATTCGCTGCCGGCGTAGAAGAGCTGCAGGGAGCGCGACACCTGTTGCGCCATCGCTTCCTTGAACGGATCCAGTACCTCGGGAATGTAATTGTCCGGCAGGCCGCCCTGGCGCTTGGCCATGCCCGCTTCTTCATAGGAAAGGCCGTAGCGGCGCTGGATTTCCTCGGTCAATTGCTTGCCGCCGAATACCTGTTCGTGAGTGAAAATGGTCTTGCTGTTGAACAGCACATTGATGCAGGTGATGGTGGCGCCGATATCCACCACCGCTACCACCCGGTCTTCGCCTTCGTCGATGACCTGGTGCGCCACCAGTTCGAACGCGGTTTCCAGGGTGTAGGGTTCGATATCAAGAATTTCCGGCGTCAGGCCGCCCAGCTCGATGGCGGCGACGCGCGAATCCACATTTTCGCTGCGGGTGGCGGCCAGGAGGACATCCACAGAGTCGGGGTTGTCTTCCGTTGGACCCAACACCTCAAAATCCATGTTGACTTCTTCCAGGGGGAAGGGGATATACTGATCCGCTTCCAGCTGGATCTGGCTTTCCATCTCGTTTTCGCTCAGATTGGCTGGTAAGGTGATGATTTTGGTGATAACCGCCGAGCCGGGGATGGCGGCGGCCACCAGCTTGGATTTGGCACCTGAACGTTTTACGACTCTTTTTATTACTTCTCCGACAGCGTCGACGTCCGCGATGTTTTTTTCCACCACGGCGTTAGGTGGCAGAGGTTCCACTGCGTAACTTTCCACCTTGTACGTTTTCCCGGAACGGGATAACTCCAGCAATTTAATTGCGGTGGAACTGATGTCCAGACCAATAATGGTCGGCTTTTTCGGTTTAAATAACGATGCCAGTGACGCCATGTTTGCTTTAATCCAAGCGAGTTTAACCGATACTATTAGTGCAATCTGACACTAATTCGGCACTATTCGTGTAAACTTGAGCGGTAATTAACGGTAATGTTTTCGGTTAGGATTTACTTTTTCAAACAGATATCATGAGGTTATGGGTCGGGTCTTCAGCGCGTTCTAACTCTTGTCATTTATAAACTGCGAGTATCATGCAAAAAGCTACCAAGATTTTTTTGTTGAAGTGGTCGTTGATCGGCAGCGTTGTCATTGCATTGACAGGTGTTGCTGTCGGCTATGGTCTTTACCTTTATATTTCTCCGCGGTTGCCGTCCACCGAAAGCTTGAAGGACGTGCATTTTCAAGTGCCGCTGCGTGTTTATACCCGTGACGGGAAATTGATTTCGGAGTTTGGCGAGAAGCGCCGGTCGCCGGTGGCATTGCAGGACGTACCGCAACGCCTGATTCAGGCTTTTCTCGCGGCGGAAGACGATCGTTTCTATGAGCATCCAGGCGTTGACTATCAGGGCATCCTGCGCGCCGGTTTTCTGTTGGTGAAAACCGGGGAGAAGTCCCAGGGCGGCAGTACCATTACCATGCAGGTGGCGCGCAACTTCTTCCTGTCCAGCGAGAAGACCTATTTTCGTAAGCTCAGTGAAATCATGTTGTCGTTCAAAATTGAACAGGAGTTGAGCAAGGACGAAATCCTGGAGTTGTATCTCAACAAAATTTACCTGGGGCAACGGGCTTATGGTGTCGATGCGGCGGCGCAGATTTACTACGGCAGCAAACTCAAGGACCTGACCCTGGCGCAGATCGCCATGATCGCCGGTCTGCCTAAAGCGCCATCGGCCTACAATCCGGTGGTCAATCCAGCGCGGGCAACCGAACGCCGCAACTACGTTTTGCGGCGCATGCTGGAGTTGGAGTACATCAATCAGGACGACTTCCAGGCCGCAGTGGCCGAGGTCAGTGTCACGACGCGCCATGCCTTTAATATAGAGGTGGATGCGCCCTATGTGGCGGAAATGGTACGACAGGAAATCCTCGATATGTATGGGGAAGATGCCTATTCCTCGGGATTCAGCGTCTATACCACCGTGGATTCCCGATTGCAGCTGGCGGCCAATTCCGCCCTGGAAACGTCCCTGCTGGACTATACCGAACGTCATGGTTACCGTGGTCCGGAGGGACATGTGGATCTGCCGGACAAGGCCGATCCTGCGGCCTGGCAGGCGGCCTTGCAGTCGGTGCCGCGGGAGTGGGTCAAAGATTTGCGGGCCGGCCTGGTCGTGGGCGTGGATAGCCAGGTCGCCTCGGTCTATCTGTCCGACGGTCGGGTGGTGCCGGTGGCCTGGGAAGGCATGAAATGGGCGCGTCGTTTTGTTGACGTGAACCACGTCGATTCGGAACTGAAAATTGCCGCCGATGCGGTCAAGGCCGGCGACCTGGTGCGGGTGCGCGAGGGTGCAAACGGTCTGTGGCGGTTGGCCAGTGTGCCGGTGGTGCAAGGTGCGCTGGTCTCCCTGGATCCCAAAGATGGCGGTATCCGCGCCCTGGTCGGCGGCTTCGATTTCGAGGCCAGCCACTACAATCGCATTACCCAGGCGGAACGGCAGCCGGGCTCTAATTTCAAGCCGTTCATCTATTCCGCGGCTCTGGAATACGGTTTTACTCCGGCGTCGGTGATCAATGACGCCCCGGTGGTATTTGAAGATCCCGGCCTGGAAGCGGTGTGGCGTCCGGAAAATTACAGCGGTAAGTTTTATGGTCCGACACGGCTGCGGGTCGGGCTGATCAATTCCCGCAACCTGGTTTCCATTCGCATCCTGCGTGACATCGGCATCAGCCGCGCAATCAAGCATGTCGGGCAGTTCGGTGTGGATGCCAGCAAACTGCCCCGCGATCTGTCTCTGGCCCTGGGCAGTGGCGTGGTCAAGCCACTGGAGCTGGCAAAAGGCTATGCGGTATTCGCCAACGGCGGCTATCGGGTTAAGCCTTATATCATCCAGAAAGTGCTGTCCCAGGATGGGCAGGTGCTCAATTTCAGCGAGCCGGAGACGGTGTGTGATGCCTGCGAGGAGTATGTCACCCAGATGGCGGAGCAGTACCCGAACGTGGATTTTACGCCGGAGCTGCGCGGTGAATGGGGGCCGCCGCCGTTACCGGTGCCGGACAAGATCGCGCCGCGCGGTGTCAATCGCCAGAATATTTACATGATGACTTCGATCATGCGTGACGTCATCAGGCAAGGCACAGGGCGCAAGGCAATGCAGCTGGGCCGCAACGACCTGGCCGGCAAGACCGGTACGACCAATGATCAGCACGATGCCTGGTTCTCCGGTTTCAACAGCGACGTCGTGACCACCGCCTGGGTCGGTTATGACGAGCCGCAACCCCTGGGCGAGGCGGAAACCGGCGCCGGGGCCGCCCTGCCCATGTGGATAGACTATATGCAGGTTGCCCTGCAGGGCGTGCCGGAACGGGAGTTTGTGCAGCCGCCGGGCCTGGTCACCGTGCGTATCGATCCGCAGACCGGTCTACTGGCCGACGCTGCCAGCGCCGACGCCATTTTTGAAACTTTCCGCGTCGGCGAAGTACCGCAGCAGTCGTCGACACCGGTGCTGTCCCTGGACGGCGCGCCGGCGGCGGCCGGTTCCCCCGGCGCCAGCAGCGGGAATATTTCCGAGCAGTTGTTCTAAGCGTTACCGGGGCCGGCGATGACGGTGCAGCTCCACACTCAGGCTTTCGATGCGGCGCGGCTGCTGGCGGAATACCAGCCGCCATTTGCCGCGCGCGACTGCGGCGCGCGCGTGGATTTTGTCGGTTATATGCGTGATTTCAATGCGGGGCGCAGTGTGCGGTCCATGTTCCTGGAGCATTATCCGGGCATGACCGAGAAGATGCTGGAGCGGGTGTGCGAGCAGGCGCGGCAGTCCTGGGATATTCTGCATGTGTTACTGGTGCACCGCGTCGGTCAGCTGCAGCCGGGCGACGCTATTGTGCTGGTGGCGGTCTGGTCGGCGCATCGCGCTGCCGCGTTTGACGCCTGCCGTTTTCTGATCAGCGAATTGAAACAATCCGTGCCCCTGTGGAAGCGGGAGCAAACCGCCGGCGGTGACGACTGGGTGGCACACAATACTGCTGACGCCGGGGCGCCACCGGCACGGCGTGGTTCCACGGATTGATCGGCGCCTGGCGGCGGCCGCTCAGGGTACCTGGTAGTACTGCTCCGTTATCAGATCGATACCGCATTGCAGCTGTTCGAACCAGTTCAGGAATTTATCTATCATCTCCTTGCCGACGAACGGGCGGCCGTGTTGCGGCAGCATCATCGCGACATCCAGATGGCGTACCATGCTGACCCACAGGCGGCAGGCTTTGTTTGACACCATGTAGCGGCGATGGAAGCCCAGCATTTTTTTCACGTGTTTGTCGAAGTCGCGCACCGGCCGTTCCGGCTCGGTTTCGACGATGGAGGCGCCGATGTCGCCGGAAAACAGAATCTTGCTTATCGGGTCATAAAAGTTGAAATTGCCGACCGAATGGAGGAAGTGCGCCGGCAGAGCCTTGATGGCGCAGTTGCCCACGGGAATGATCATGCCCTGATCGGGAATGGTCATGATCCGGCCGCGACCCGAAGCCTCCATAAAGCCGGGGATCAGGTGTGGCATGAAACGCTCCCACAGCTTGGAAACCACGATTTTGGCGTCGCTGTACATCAACCATTTGTTGAAGGACGAAATGATATCCGGGTCCTGATGGGTGGCGATGACATAGTCCAGTTCGCGAATGGGTTCGTAACGGGTGATCGCCATGTTCAGCGGCATATAGGTGAGGTCGCCACCGGGATCGAATAGCGCGGAATGGTGACCGTTCTTGATCAACAATTGATTGGATTGGATGCCTTCGCCTTTTACCAGATTGGTAAAGGAAATCACCAGATGATCATCTTGCTTGTAAAGGATATTCGGCATGGTGAAAGTCCGCGGGATGATTTGAGTAACAGGTAATGTTTGCGCCGCTAAGGCAGTGTGTGTTTCCGATGCGCGAATTGTAGCCGAGCGCTGGGAAAATAGCAGTAGGAAAAGCCGGTATGATTGCGCGGCTCCGATATTGTTGACGGATTTTCCAGGAAGTACGCGTCGGTTCGCCGCTATAAATTGGCGACATAGCGCAATTTCTTGCTCTGGTCATACACCTTGATCCGCGTGTACTGTCCCTTGGCAAACTTGATCAAAACACAGGGATGTGTTGCGGTGCGCTGCACGGTGGCGCTGACGGGTTCGCTCCAAACCACCTGTACCGCAATGTGGTCGGGATAGACATCGACGGTTTTGCTGGAGTCGAAAGACAGCTTGTAACCTTCGGTGGGTTTTTGCCCCATGGATACCGCCAGCAGCACATCATTGTTGAAATCGATATTTGGCAGCAGGTTTTGCGCCGCCGCGCTCTTGATCTGCACGTCATGAAAAAAACGCTCAAGCTCGCGCGGCTCCCTGATCAGCTGCGCGCTGGGCATGGTGCGGCTGCTGTTGTACTGCTGGCTGATGAAAGCCATGGTCGCCTTGTGCGATGCCTGAGGGGTTGCCGCCATTCACTTCTCCGAAGATATACGCGAATCCGTCGGCCGGGTCATGGTGTTGCCGGAAAACGTTGTTTGCCGTTCTGATCGAAAATCTGCAGCGCCGGGTAATCGCCGCTGGGAAAGCGCACCAGCAGACAGGGAGTGGTCAACATTTGCGTCGTGACCGTATCCTTGTCCGGTTCCAGCCAGGTGACCGTGATGCGGGTGTGATCGGGATAAACTTGAATCGGCCGCCGTGAGTCAAAGGCCAACTGGTAACCACCGGTGCGCTGCTGACCCATTTCCACAAACAATACAGATTCCTTGGTGAAATCGAGCTTGGGCACCGGATGCTTGGCGCTGAGCATATTGCTTTGCAGCTGGCTGTACACCGCCTCCAGCTGCTCCTGGCCGGTGATTAGCGTGGCTTTGACGCCGTTACCGGCGCTGTTGCATTGCTGGCTGGCGAAAAGAATGTCACCACGCAGCTCTCGCGGGTTTTTGCTGTCTTCGCCGTAGGCGCCGGTGCCGGTCAGAGCCAGCAGTAGTGCAAAAGCGCGGCCGGTGGTCAGGGCGAGGTGTGATGTTGCAACGGATTTATTGAGTGAAAACATTGCTCTTTCATTGATGTTGGTTAAAACCGCTTCCTTGGTATCATAATGCGGCATGGTGGCGCAAGTCCTGTGGCAGAGCACTTGGCACGGGCCCCTGCCGGCACAGTCAAGGGTCCGCCATATTAAAACTAATGGCAAAACAAAGGAAGTGGGCTGACCGTTGCGGCAGCGGCGCGCAGCAATCGCCGCGGCTTGCTGTGAATCCACAAAGATACAGAGGACGGCGAAAATGAATAAAAAATCGGAATTGACCCTGGAGGTTCTGCGGCATCAGTTGCGGCAATTTGCCGCGGAACGCGATTGGGAGCAGTTTCACAGCCCGAAAAATCTGGCCATGGCGCTGATCGTCGAAGCCGGGGAACTGGTGGAGCATTTTCAATGGTTGACCGAACAACAGAGTCGGGATCTGGCAGTGCGGGAGGTCCAGGACGTCAAGACCCGGCGCAAACAGCTGCAGATTGGGCATGAACTGGCGGATATTCTCGTCTACCTGGTGCGCCTGGCGGATCAACTGGACATCGATCTGCTGGCGGCGGCGGAGGAAAAGCTCAAGGTCAACGCGGAAAAATATCCGGCTCGCCAGGTACGCGGTCGGGCGGACAAATATACGGAGTATCTCGACGACAATGATGGCGGTGGAGAGCGGGAGCCGCCGTTATTTTCCGGAGAGATAAGGCGGGACGGCCCAGGCATCGCGCAGGACGCGCGCGCGTTCCAGGCTGAGGCGGGCTTCCTCGCGGGCCTGGGTGGCGGCGCGCAGGGCAGCCGCCGGGTCGCTCCGCAGCTCTTTTTCCGCAGTTTGCAGCAGGCTCTGGGTGCTGGTCCAACCGCCTTGCAGGGCCACGGCCTGATCAAACAATTGCCGCGCTTCGGCAATAACCTTAGCCGCATCTTCGCCGGCCGGCGACGGGCCCGCGAGCATCCCCAGGCAGGTGATGCAGGCGGTGCGCAGAAAAATGGCTCGTATCCTGTTCAAAATCGTGTGCCCGGTGCGTTCATGGGAATGCCGTTGCTGATGAAAGTGTGGAAATACTCCAGGTTATTCATAGCATCCGACTGCTCTTTCAAGGGGACGGCGCCGATGTTGTTCATGCAGCCTTTGTAACGCCATTGAAGGGTGCCCACTTCTCCCCATTCGGAACGGTAGGTGGGGAAGTGTGTGGCCTGACCTACCGCCGGACTCAGGTCATTGCCGCGGATGCGCGTACCCGCCGCCTGCCAGTGACAGTGATAACAGGCGAATTCCCGCGGCCCACGGCGGGTGAAGTAGATGCGCTTGCCATCTTCATAGGCCGCCTGTGCCCGGGGGTCGTTGGGCACGGTAACGGTGATGATTTTGTCGCGGGAGGTCGAGGCCAGATAAGCCAGAATTTTCGCCAGGTCACCCTTGAGCGCGTCCAGGGGTTTTTCGTTGTTCTGCTGTCGGCAGGCGTTGAGGACAGCGGTGAGGTTCTCCACCTTGCCGGTTGCGGCATTGAAACGTGGATAGGTATGGGCGATGGCGATGCCGCCGTTTTCCAGGCAGGCGCCATAGGTTTTGCCATTGGCAAACGGGGTCGTGAACAGTTCCTTGCCTTCCTCTATGGCCGCTTCATAGGGGGGGAACTCCATAATGTCCAGCCACTGCTGTTTCTTGTCTTCGTTGAAATTGTAGGATCCATTGGCCAGATCCGCCGGCGAGAGGGCCGGGAAGCGGGTGTGAAAATAGTTCTGATAGATTTTCAGATCCTCCTGCGGTCCCGCCTGGACACTGATGGAAACCAACAGCAGGGTGGCAAATCCGGAATGGCGGACGGAGGATTTCATAGCGTATAGAGAAAATCGATGATGAGGTTGATTTCATCGTCGCTCAGCAGCCGGTTGCGGCCAAATGGCGGCATCATGGTGTAGGGATCCAGGGCGGCCACCGGATCATACAGGATGCTGAAAAGTTTTTTCCGGTCGGGAAAGCGCGCCTTGATATTCTGCAGCGGGGGAGCGACGGTGCCCGCCTGTTCGGTGCCGGCGTAGAAATGGCAGGCCTGGCACTGTTCCAGCGCCAGCTGCCTGCCGCGCTCGACGGCGTCGGCGGCCAGCGATGCCTGCCCGCCCGTCAGGGCGGCGATAAACACCCCGCCAGCCATAAGCCTACGGCTGCGCACTCCGGGCGATGCATTCATGGCGATCCTCAATTCCCTTCGCGGTTTCGGCGACTGATATCCTTAACCCTAGTTCAAGGCGACCGGAGAATCAAGGTGCGCCAGCGCCAGGCGTGCCGCTGCCGGGGGTGGCGTGTGCCGCCGTGGCGCTGGCGAAGCGGCGGGGCTATGGTGTAGATTGCGCTGCCATGAGACGGAAAAACAGCACGCCGCCGCCGCGCAGCGGTCACCGGGACAAAACGGCCGAGCAGCGCCGGGAAGTCAAGTACTATGGCCTGGCCGCCTGTCTGGCGATCTGGCGCAGCCGGCCGGCGGATATCATACGCATTTATCTGGAGCAATCCCGCCTGGGGGACTGCGCCGACATGCTGCGCTGGGCGGCCCAGCAACGCAAGGCCTATCATGTAGTGGCGGCGGAAGATCTGGAACGGCTGACCGAGTCGGTACACCATCAGGGGATTTGTCTGCTGGCGGTGGAGCGCCCGCCGTTGCCGGTGCGTAAGTTTCAGCAGCAGCTGGCGCAGCACAACGGCGCGTTGCTGCTGGTTTATCTCGATGGGGTGGAAAATCCGCACAATCTCGGAGCGATCCTGCGCAGCTGTGCGCACTTCGGCCTGCCTTACCTGCTGGGCGATGCCAATCAGTTGCCGCGTCTGTCTGCGTCGACCTGTCGGGTGGCGGAGGGTGGCGCCGAACATGTGCATATGGTGGCCGATCGTTCCGCACCGGCACTGCTGCGAGAACTGGCGCAGGCGGGGTTTCACCTGATCGGTACCAGCGTCGCCGCCGCGGGTGGCGGCAGCGGCGAGACCGCCGCGGCGGCCAAAACCTGCGAGCTGTTCAGCTACACCTTCCCCGCCCGCAGCGTCCTGATCATGGGGGCCGAGGTCAGCGGTATTTCCCCGGGCAGCCGGCGGCTGGCGCAAAGCCTGCTGCGCATTCCCGGCAGTGGCGCGGTGGAAAGTCTCAATGTATCGGTGGCGTTCGCGGTGATCGCCGCCGAATTCTATCGGCAGCACCATGTGGTCTCGCGCTGAAACCGCGGCCGATTACGTTGCGGGCGGTGGCGCATGAGCCCGGTGCTACGGCTGGATCATGTAGTCGCCGGCGGTGAGTGCGTCACCGCCGGTGAGCTGCTGGCACGGTTGAGTGGTTTGCCCAAAGCGCGGATCAAGGACGCCATGAACAAGGGCGCGGTGTGGTTGACTGGCGGCGGCCGGGGCAAGCGCAAGCGCCTGCATCGCTTCACCGCGCAGCTGCGTACCGGCGATCGCCTGCAACTGTACTACGATGCGCACTTGCTGGCGCGCGTGCCACCGGCGCCCCAGTGCCGCCAGGACCTGGGCCGTTATTCGGTCTGGTTCAAGCCGGCGGATCTGCTGGCCCAGGGTAACGACTACGGTGACCACTGTTCTCTGCTGCGTCAGGCGGAGCTGTATTTTACGCCGCGGCGGCCGGTGTTTCTGGTACATCGTCTGGATCAGGCAGCGCAGGGCTTGATGCTGGTCGCCCATGACCGGGCGACGGCGGCGGCGTTGTCGGGTCTGTTCCGCGACGGCGGTATGGAAAAAACCTATCAGGTGGTGGTGCATGGCGACCCGGGGCCGGTGGGCAGCGGTGGCACGGTCGACCTGCCCCTGGATGGCAAGAGCGCGCGCACCCACTGGCGGGTGGAGCGGTGCGATGGCGAACGGCGCTGGGCGTGGTTGCGCGTGCATATCGACAGTGGCCGACTGCACCAGATTCGCCGGCACCTGTGCCACGCAGGCTGGCCCGTGGTGGGGGATAAAAAATACGGGGTGGCCGATGATCCGCAGCCCATGCTGCACCTGGCGGCCAGTGGACTGGCCTTCGTCTGTCCCGTGAGCGGGCAACCACGCTCATTGCTGCTGCCCGCGGCGCAGATTTCCTGGTGGGTGGAACCGGCGAGCTAAGGTGATTCCTGTATTTGGCCCGACCGGATGGCGCCGGACACGGGTCCACGCGGTATCAGTTGTTTCTTTTTCGTGCATGGTCTTGCTATCATATATTCCCCCTGACGTGGTCGGTTTCCGCAGGCGCCGTCGTCAGAATTAATAAAACTATAACCTGGGGTTGATATAAGTTGCTTTTAAAATGCGGGTTTAGTGGAGGGGTAGAGGATGTCGCAGTTGGTTACGGACAAGAAATTTTCGCTTGCGCTGGCAATCGTGTGGCTGGCCGTATTCCCTTCCCTGGCAGCCGCTGCCGTGAACAGCGAAGACGAGCTGGAAGCGGAAACCCGTTTTGAACAGAATCTGGAAAAGGCCCGTAATGGCGACATGATGGCGCAGCACAAGCTGGCCAGTCTGTACGAGCAGGGCATAGGCGTGCGCAAGGACCTGGCGCAGGCTTTCAAGTGGTATCAGCGCTCGGCGGAGCAGGGCAATATCAAGGCCGAATACCAGGTGGGCTACATGTATTTTCTCGGTCGCGGTGTTGACCAGGATCTGGCCAAGGCGAAGACCATTCTGGAGAAAGTCGCCGGCAAGGGTTATGTGGCCGCTCAGTACATGATGGGGCATATGTACGAAAAAGGTCTGGGCGTGACGGCGAATGTGGATCAAGCTCAGCAGTGGTATGTGCGCGCGGCCAACAATGGCTATCTCAACGCCAAGTATGCATTAAAGAAGATAGACGAAGACATGGCGGCGGAACAGCAGCATCGTCCGGCGGAGGTGGAACCGCCCGTGGAGGAGAAAGCCCGGGCGCCGGTTACCGTCCCACCACCGCGTCAGGCAGCGGAGCCTGCCGCAGCCCCGGCGCAGGCGGCCGCCCGCAATCGCCTGCCGTCCTCCAGAGAGGAGGAAGACCGGGATATTGCCATGCTCGATGACGGCGCCGGCCGGAACAAAACCGCCGCCGCCGCTGTTCCCCCCAGTGTGAATACGCTGGCGGCGGTTAAGACCTCGGTTGCCAAACTCAAGCCCGAAATCATGCACCGCAAGGCCAAGGTCAAGGATCTGCTGCGTATCATCGGCAGCAACGGCTGGGTGAGCAATAGTCTGCCGGCGCGCCTGCTGCCCTCCGATCGCACGACCTGCAAGGCGCAGCTCGATGGCAGCATCGAATGCCTGTCCGACCGGCTGGAGCGCAAGATCGACAAGGCGACGGTGATTTACCAGACCCGCAGCGTGCTGTCCGATATCAGCGAATTCGGCGAATTCACCCTCACCTATCGCAATAATGTGCTCGACGTCAGCACGCCTCGCCAGGCCGACGGTTTCTGGGAGGAGGCCAGTGTGCCCATACGCCTGGGCTGGCAGGATACCCAGCACGAAATGCTGTGTCGCCTTAATGCCGATGACAAAGGCATCAGCTGCACCAAGGAATCAGGCAGTGACCTGCTGTTCGCCCGCAAGGACAGCAAGGCCATCGTCAGCGCTGCGCGCAAATCGGCGAAGCGCTGATCCCGGCGCCGTCCGGGCGGCCGTTACAGGCCGTGGCCGAAGGCCTGTTTGAAGCGGTGTTCAAACTCCTCGCGCGTAAAGCGGTGATTTTGCGTGCCGTGATGCTCGATTTTCAGCGCCCCCATCAGCGAGGCCACGCGCCCGATATTCTCCCAGTCCATCTCGTGAGTCAGACCATAGAGCAGGCCGGCGCGAAACGCGTCGCCGCAGCCGGTGGGGTCAGCGACGGTTTGTGGTTTGGCGGCGGGAATGTCGAGGCGATGCTCGCCGCGGTAAATGCTGGAACCCTTGGCGCCCAGGGTGATCACCAGGGCTTCCACCCGATCGGCGATTTCGTGCGGTGACAGACCGGTACGTTCCTGCAGTAATTGCGCTTCGTAGTCGTTGACCGTGACCCAGGTCGCCAGATCGATGAAGTGCAGCAGATCATCCTTGTCGAACATCGGCATGCCCTGGCCCGGGTCGAAAATGAATGGAATGCCGGCTTCGGCAAACTGCTCGGCGTGCGCGATCATGCCGTCGCGCCCGTCCGGGGACACTATGCCCAGTTTGATGTCACGGGCGTCGTTGATGTGGTTTTCGTGGGCGAAGTTCATGGCGCCGGGATGAAACGCGGTGATCTGGTTGTCATCCATGTCGGTGGTGATGAACGCCTGAGCGGTGTAGATATGGTCTATGGTGGTGATGTGACGGGTGGGGATACCGTGCTGTTCCATCCAGGCCTCATAGGGATCGAAATCGCCGCCGACGGTGGCCATGGGCACCGGATCGCCACCCAGCAGTTTCAGGTTGTAGGCGATATTGCCGGCGCAACCGCCGAATTCGCGGCGCATCTCCGGTACCAGGAAGGAGACATTGAGAATGTGCACCTTGTCCGGCAGGATGTGATTCTTGAACCGGTCATGGAATACCATAATGTTGTCATAGGCGATGGAACCGCAAATGAGTACTGACATAAACTCTCCCCCGTTGAAACGTCTATTCGTTTTTGCGCCGCGAACGGCGTGTTACCAAAATCTGTATTTGTAAAGCCACCTGTATTCCCGGCGTCCCCGCCCCCTGCCAGGGGGCGGGACAGGGTGGGGGTGGTCATAGCCGCTATTTTACTGACCCGGTCATTGGCCAGGCAATGACCGGGTCAGTAAAGCAGGATCAACAGCCAGGTCAGGGCCACCAGCAGCAGTGACAGCAGCACCGCCGCCGAACCCATGTCCTTGGCTCGTCCCGATAATTCGTGATGCTCCGCGCCCAACCGGTCCACAACCGCTTCGATGGCCGAGTTGAGCAGTTCGACGATCAGCACCGTCACCAGGCTGCCGATCAGCAGCAGCCGTTCCACCGGCGTCTGTCCCAGCCAGGCGCCCAGTGGTGCCATTACCGCCAGGACCAGCAATTCCTGGCGGAACGCCGCTTCGCCGCGAAAGGCGGCGCGCAGTCCCGCCAGGGAGTAGCCAAAAGCGTTGATCAGCCGCGTTACGCCGCGTGCCTTGTTGGTCATGTGTTGACCGTAGCGCCGGCCGGCCGCCAGGCAAGGTCCAGTTCCCGTGCTGCTTTCACGTCGTCCAGTCGGCGCACCGGCATGGTATGCGGCGCCGAGCGCACCAGTTCGGGATTGTTCTTCGCTTCCTCGCGGATGGCGATCATGGCGGCGACGAAACGGTCGATTTCCTCGCGACTTTCGGTTTCCGTCGGTTCGATCAGCAGGCACTCGGGGATGATCAGCGGAAAGTAGGTGGTGGGCGCGTGAAAGCCGTAGTCCAGCAGCCGCTTGGCGAAGTGCATGGCGTTGACGCCATACTCCTTGGCTTCGCGCTTGAGGGTGATGATGAATTCGTGGGTG
>DKAS01000246.1 GCA_002448875.1 Proteobacteria bacterium UBA6920
CACGTCCTTCTTGAACTGCATGCGATAGTCCAGCGCGATCTGCGTCGCCTTGATCACCGCTTCCGGATGGTCGCCGTTGACGTGGAGTATGGGCGCCTGCACCATTTTCGCCACTTCCGTGCAATAGGTGGTGGAGCGCATATCCAGGGGATGGCTGGTGGTAAAACCGATCTGATTATTGACGATGATGTGCACCGTGCCGCCGGTGGTATAGCCCCGCGCCTGCGACATCTGCAGGGTTTCCATTACCACGCCCTGGCCGGCAAACGCCGAGTCGCCGTGAATCAGCACCGGCAGCACTTCGCGGCCCACATGGTCGCCGCGCCGGTGCTGGCGCGCGCGTACCGAGCCCTCGACCACCGGATTGACGATTTCCAGGTGCGAGGGGTTGAACGCCAGCGTCAGATGCACCGGCCCGCCCTCGGTGCTGACGTCGGAAGAGAAGCCCTGGTGATACTTGACATCGCCCGAGCCCTGGTTGGTCTGGATATCGAAATGCCCTTCGAACTCGCGAAACAGGTTGCGCGGGGATTTGCCCAGGATGTTCACCAGCACATTGAGACGGCCGCGGTGCGCCATGCCGAGCACGATTTCGCGGGCGCCGTTGGCGCCGGCGCGCTGAATCAATTCATCGAGCAGCGGGATCAGCGCTTCGCCGCCTTCCAGGGAAAAACGCTTCTGGCCCACGTATTTGACGTGCAGATACTGCTCCAGGCCTTCGGCGGCGATGACCCGCTCGAGAATCTGGCGCTTTTTCGCCGCCGACAATTTTACCTCGGTACCGCCCACCTCCAGCTGATTCTGGATCCAGCGCTTTTCCAGCGTGCTGGTGATGTGCATATACTCCAGGCCGATGTAGCCGCAATAGATCTCCTTCAGCCGCGCCAGAATTTCGTTGAGACTGGCGGCCTTCGCCTTGCCGAAGGAGCCGGTGTTGAACACGCGATCGAAATACTGGGGACCCAGGCCGTGAAATTCGGGATGCAGATCCGGCACCTGCTCCTGCGGACGCAGCGTGATGGGATCGATATTGGCCTGCTGGTGGCCGCGGTAGCGGTAGGCGTTGATCAGCTGCAGCACGGAAACCTGCAGGCGATCCTGATTGCGCTTTTCGCCATTGCTGGCGGGCGCCGCCTCGCTGCCGCGGCGCGCCAGCTGGCGAAACACCTGCTGCACCCGCTGGTGATCGGTTTCGCTGGCAGCCTGACCGCTGAACACGTGCTGCAACGAGGCAAAATAGCGCCGCCAATCCTCGCTGACCGACTGCGGATCCTGCAGGAAGCGACTGTAGAGTTCCTCGATATAGGGCGCGTTGCTGCCGAACAGGTAACTGTTATCCTGCAGGTATTTGAACAGGTCCTTTTTCGCCAGCGCGTCCATGTTTATCAGTTATTCAAAATGTTATGCATGTTCTTAATTTAAGCCCAAGGCCACCGGTTTCGCCACCACCGCGGCGCAGACCACCGATAACCCTATCGGCAGGGCGTCTCTTAGTCTTTACCATCAACGCAAAAATTGATGGTTGATCGGTACGTCCTTACCAGCCTAGTCATTTCGCCTTTATCCTATATTAATAAGGTATCTGGATGGGCGGCTCCTGCAACGCCGCCATTTGCTCACGTAAACTCAGGATGTGATCCTGCCAATAGCGCTGACTGTTAAACCAGGGGAACGCCAGCGGGAACGCTGGATCCAGCCAGCGGCGGGCCAGCCACGCTGCATAATGCATCATCCGCAAACTGCGCAACGGTTCGATCAAACGCAGCTGGGCGTAGTCAAATTCCTGAAACATTTCATAGCCTTGCAAAATCCATTTCATTTGCACCCCCATAGCCTCCCGGTCACCCGACAACAGCATCCACAGGTCCTGCACCACCGGCCCGGTGAGGCAATCATCCAGATCGACAAAAAACGGACCGGCATCGGCGGACCAGAGAATATTGCCGGGGTGGCAATCGCCGTAAATGCGCTGCACCGGGCACCCACCCGCGAAGGCCTGATCGATTACGCCCAGGATTTCTTCGGCCACGCCGCGATACGCCAGACGCAGATCGGTCGGCAGGAAATCATGTTCCAGCAGATACTGGTAGGACTGGTAGCCATATTGCTGCGGATCCAGGCGCAGGCGATGCGCAAATGGCCGCTCCCCTCCCACCAGATGGATGCGCCCCAGCAGGCGTCCCAGCCAGCTGAGGTTGTCCTCGTTGTCCAGGTCGGGCCAGCGACCGCCGCGCCGGGGATAGACCGCGAAATAAAAACCCGCGTATTCGTGCAAACTCTCGCCGTGCGCATCCCGCAACGGCGTCACCACGGGAATTTCCTGCGCCAGCAGCTCGAAGGCAAAATCATGCTCTTCCTGGATGGCTTCGCGTGACCAGCGCTCGGGACGATAGAATTTTGCGACCACCGGCGCGTCTTCGTCCAAACCGACCTGATATACTCGGTTTTCATAGCTGTTCAGTGCCAGCAAGGCACCGGTGGGAAGATAGTCCAGGCTTTCCAGAGCCGCCAAAATTACATCTGGACTAAGGTTTTGGTAGGGTGTTTGCGGCTGGTTGGTCAATGTTTACTCCCTCGTTCGTGTACACTAGCAGACCACGGCGTGTCCGCTAAGTTTTTCGCTAAAGACTGCCGCACCCGATCCGTTAACAGGGCAATGCGGGTGGTAACTGTTTATTAATTAAAACATTTTAAGATTCAGCCGCAATCACCGGAGCCAGGCGTTATCATGAACAATCCGCTGTTATCCATGGATTACTTGCCCCCTTTTTCCAAGATCGAACCCCGGTTCGTGGAGCCAGCCCTGGACCAGGTGCTGCAGGACAGCCGCCGCGCCATTGTCGACCTGTGCCGTGGCCCGCAAACCGCCAGTTGGGAAACCGTAGTGGCCCCCCTGGAAGATCTCAGCGACCGCCTGAGCAAAATGTGGTCGCCCGTCAGCCACATGAACGCCGTGGTCAATTCCGAGGCTCTGCGTGAAGTGTACAACGCCTGCCTGCCCAAGCTAAGCGACTTTCACACCGAGCTGGGCCAGAATGAAACCATCTATCGGGCCTACAAAGACCTGGCCGACAGCCCGCAATTCAAACTGCTGACGGAAGCGCAGCAGAAAATCGTCAACAACGCCCTGCGCGATTTTCACCTGTCCGGCGTCGCCCTGCCGCCGGCGGCCAAGGAGCGGTACAAGACCATACGCCAGCAGCTGACCCAGCTGCAATCCAAGTTCGAGGAAAACGTACTCGACGCCACCCAGAGCTGGACCCGGCATATCGAGGACGAAAGCCAGCTGGCGGGTCTGCCGAAAAGCGCCCTGGCGATGGCGCGCCAGGCGGCCGCCGGCCGCGACCTGCCGGGCTGGCTGTTCACCCTGGAGTTTCCGTCGTACTACGCGGTGATGACCTACGCCGACAATCGTCAGCTGCGCGAAGACATGTATCGCGCCTACAGCACCCGCGCTTCCGACCAGGGGCCCGATGCCGGCCGCTGGGACAATGGCACGGTGATGGCGCAGATCCTGACCCTGCGCCAGGAACTGGCGCAACTGCTGGGCTTTGACAATTACGCCGCGTACTCGCTGGCGACGAAAATGGCCGCCGATCCGCAGCAGGTACTGGCGTTTCTCCACGATCTGGCACGGCGCAGCCGGCCAGCGGCGCAGCAGGAACTGGCGCAACTACGGACCTATGCCCGCGAACACCACGCGCAGCCGGAACTGGCGCCGTGGGACATCGGCTATTACAGCGAGAAACAACGCCAGCACCTGTTCGATTTCTCCGCCGAGGAGCTCAAACCCTATTTCGCCGAACACAATGTGCTCAATGGTCTGTTCACCATCGTCCAGCGTATCTACGGCATCACCATCCGCGAGCGCAGCGGTGTAGACATCTGGCATAAGGATGTACGCTTTTTCGATATCTTCGACGACCACGACACGCTGCGCGGCAGCTTCTATCTCGATCTGTACGCGCGCAGCAAGAAGCGCGGCGGCGCCTGGATGGACGACTGCATCGGCCGCCGGCGCACCGCCACCGGCCTGCAGATTCCGGTGGCCTATCTGGTGTGCAATCTGACGCCACCGGTGGACGGCGAGCCGGCGCAATTCACCCATGACGAGGTCGTCACCCTGTTTCATGAATTCGGCCACGGCCTGCATCACATGCTGACCCAGGTGGACTACATCGGCGTCTCCGGCATCAACGGCGTGGCCTGGGACGCGGTGGAGCTGCCCAGCCAGTTTATGGAGAACTGGTGCTGGGAGCACGAAGCACTGCAACTGATGGCGCGGCACTTCCGCAGCGGCGAACCGCTGCCCGACGAGCTGTTCAAGAAAATGCTGGCGGCGCGCAATTACCAGTCCAGCATGCATATGGTGCGGCAGCTGGAATTCAGCCTGTTCGATTTCCGCCTGCACCTGGAATACAGCGCCGCCGCCGGCGGCGGGCAGATTCAGCAGGTGCTGGACGAGGTGCGGCGCGAGGTGGCGGTGATCGCGCCACCGGCCTGGAACCGTTTCCAGCACGGCTTCTCCCATATCTTCGCCGGCGGTTACGCCGCCGGTTACTACAGCTATAAATGGGCGGAAGTGCTGTCCGCCGA
>DKAS01000088.1 GCA_002448875.1 Proteobacteria bacterium UBA6920
CGGCGGCGGCGTGGACGGCGCGATACATGCCGCCGCGGGTCCGCAACTGCTGGCAGCATGCCGTCCGCTGGGCGGCTGCCCGACCGGCGAAGCGAAAATTACCGCTGGCTACCGCCTGCCCGCCAGATTCGTCATTCACACCGTGGGACCGATCTGGCATGGCGGCGCCCAGGGCGAAGCACGCCTGCTGCGTGCCTGCTACCAAAACAGCCTGCGCCTGGCAGTGGAAAACGGCGTAAAAACCGTAGCCTTTCCTGCGATCAGTTGCGGAGTCTATGGCTATCCAAAAAACGACGCCTGTCAAATCGCGGTAAGCAGCATTCATGATTTTCTGCAAACCAACACCGGCCTGGAAAAAATATACCTCGTTTGTTTCAGTGAGGAGATGCTACAGATCTATCAAAACCTTCTGCGTCAGAAATAGAACGCATATTGCATTGCCTGCCTGAGCAGATGGCTTTTGTTTGGGACTTTCCCCGGTGTGGCTGGTTCGGTCTGTATGTTAAGTTGTTGTTAATTTGCGTAGCGTATATTTACTGCCGTAAGAGTTACTGGAGCAAACAAGCGCAACACGTCTGCAACACAATGAAGAGGGCATAAAGCGATGGAGCACCGGTGGAGCAAAAGAAACAAAGTCGAATTTCCCGTGCTCATATTTGAAAACAATCTGCCCGTCGCCCTCGGCTCCGCCAAAGATGTCAGCAGCGGCGGCCTCTTTCTCCACACCGGTCCGGGCTGGATGTTACCCGCCAAAATGGATATCGGGCTCTATAATGACGGCGATCAGATACGACTGCCTTGTAAGGTGGTCCACCGCACGGCCAACGGTTTCGGCCTGATGTTTAATGAAATTCGCCCTCAAACCAGAGCATTCATCCATCAATTGATGCAAAACGTGGTCGGCATGCAGTCATACTCCCAGGCCGGATAGCCACTAAATATTTATTGAATTATGACCTCCCCCAGCCGGAAACCCCGGCATACAGAGATGAAAAGAGGTTGAGTCTCTGTTAAATTATCGCTACGCTCAGCCGCTAACCAGTGTGATTGTTAAAGATTCATGAGGTCCATCATGGCGTTATTGTTGCAGGTCGAAAACGGCGTGGCGAAAAGCAAGTTTGAAATCGATAAACCGATGCTGCGCATCGGGCGTTCTTCGCACAATGACCTGATGATCGAAGATGCCGAAGTCAGCGGTGAACATTGCGTTATCGAGAAGTTGGCAAAATCTGATAAGAACCACGAGTACGAATACTTTATTCAGGATCTGGACAGCACCAACCATACTTTCGTCAACGGGGCAAAAATTACCCGTCACGCCCTGAAGCACAACGACACGATCCGCGTTGGCTGGAAATATTTCAAATTTATCGATGAGAGCCAGCTTTCCGCGGAAGAAACCCGTAAAATTCATAAAAGCTGGATTCCCGGCGTTTACTATACAAAGTAATTCTTGTGTAAGCATCGCAGCTCGCGCTTTTCTCCGCGCGATGTGCCGCGATTTGTCGATGTGATGCGTTTGGCATATCCGCGGCATTGCCCCTGCGCGGCAGATTTCCTCAGTAAAATCACCCAGCGCGTTTCCCTCCAGATACCTTTGGGAAGTTAAGTCAGTACATAAAATTATTGCCAAGGTGCTCGCAAGTTACGACGCGCGCAATTTACTTTTTCTCGGCATTTCATACCATGGAATGCATCCATTCAGTTATCAACGGCGACATGCTCAGCCATAACAAAAAAAGTAGATTGGTAGCGGGAGTGTTAACCATGCCGCATTCTGTGCGCGTCAGCAAGGCGATCTTGTTTGTTGTCTATTTTATGTTTACCGCGACTGGCTGTGGCGGGGGCGGCGGCGGTAATGACGGCAGCGACGGATTTTTCGTCGGCGGCACCGTCCTCGGGCTTGCCGGGCAGGGCCTGGTGTTGCTGAACAATGACAGCGAAACCCTCGCCATTCAAAGCAGCGGCGACTTTCGCTTCGCGCAAACGATAAAAACCGGCAGTGCTTATGCTATTACCATTGCCACTCAACCGGTCTCGCCGATGCAGGTTTGCAGCGTCGGTTCCGGCAGTGGCACGGTCGCCGGCGCGGATATCGCCAGCGTCACGGTGCACTGCTTGAGCATGAAAGCGGTGAAAGTATCCGTTGACGGACTGGCCGGCGGTGGGCTGGTGTTGCAAAACAACGGTACTGACGATCTCACTGTCAACGGCGATGGCATCTTTGCCTTTGCTACCGAATTGACAGCGGGTGGCAACTTCGATATCTCGGTGCTCACTCAGCCCGCCGATCCGATTCAGGTATGCACGGTGACCGCTGGCGCGGGAACCGTGGAAAACGATCAAGGCGATCCCGTCGTCAGTGTGCACTGCAAGATGGCGCACAAACTCGGGGGCAGGGTGGTCGGATTGACCGGCGGCGGCCTGTTGCTGCAGAACAACGTCGATACGGTGGAGATCACCGCCAGCGGAGAATTTACCTTTGCGCAGGCCGTGGGTGAGGACGAACATTATTCGGTTTCGGTTGCCAGGCAACCGGCCAGTCCAATGCAGAATCCCAACCAGGAATGCGCGGCGAATGCCGCTGATGGCACCATGGGTATCACTGCCGTGGACAACATCGTCATCGACTGCATCGACAATGTACCGCCCGCGATCTGGTCCAGTCTGCCCCTGGCCGGTGAACGCGCCGGCGAGCGCAGAAATCCGATCAGTGTCAGCTTCGACGAGGACATACTGCCGACCAGCCTCGTGCTCGATCTGTACAGCGGCGCGACCCCCGCTATCGAATTGACGGATGCTGACGGCAATGCCGTTACCGGCACTCTGGCATTTGACGTGCCCACCCATACCCTGCAATTGCAGCCCGATCTGCCGCTGACCATGCTCGGCAGCTACCAGGTCAACGTCAGCCGGGAAATCACCGATCTTGTGGGTAATCCCCTCAGTGGCACCAGCAGCTACGCCTTCACTGTTCGGGATGGCAGATGGAGCGACGCTACACTGCTGGAACATAACGACAACGGCACCGTCTGGAATCCGTCTGTCGCCGTTGATCCTCAGGGGCGTGCCATTGCAGTCTGGCGCCAGCATGACGGCAGGCGTTACAACATCTGGGCCAGCCATTTCACGCCGGCGAACGGCTGGGGCGAGCCTGAGCTGATCGAACTCAACGACCTGGGCAATGCCTGGGACCCGAAAGTGGCCATCGATGCGCAGGGTAATGCCATCGCCGTCTGGTCACAGCATTCGGGGGTGCGGGAAAACATCTGGGCCAATCGCTACACGCCGGACACCGGCTGGGGCAAGGCGCGTCTGATCGAGCTGGATTCCACCGGCGGCGTCGCTTCCACTCCCACCATTGCCATGAATGCCGACGGCATGGCCATCGCGGTGTGGCGCGAATATAACGGCACCCGGGAAAATATCTGGGCCAATGTCTATACACCGACGGACGACTGGGCGCTGGCGAAAATGATAGAAATGGAAGCCGGGACGGCGAAAAACCCCCAGATAACCGTCGATGCCCAGGGCAATGGTTACGCCATCTGGCAGCAGTCCGATGGCACCCGGGACAATATCTGGGTCAACCAGTATTCCGCCGCCACCGACTGGCAGGGGGCGACCACCGTTGAAGCCAACGACGGCGCCGCTGCCAATCCGCGCATCGCGGTCGACCCCAGTGGCGTGGTTACCGCCGTCTGGCAGCAGGTCAATGGTCTGGTCGACACGATCTACGGCGCCCGCTATACCGCCGACAACGGCTGGATCGATCCGGTGGAACTGGCCAATAGCAAAGAAGGCAACAGTGAATATCCCAGTCTGGCTGCCGCCGTCGATGGTTCGGTCTTTGTGGTCTGGAATCAGTATGACAGCCAACGCAGCAATGTCTGGGCGAACCGTTTTGTCGTGGGTGAGGGCTGGCAGCAGGCCAGCCTGCTGGAAACGGAAAACAGCGGCGGCGCCTATTCGCCAGCCATTGGCGTCGATGCCCAGGGCAGGGCGCTGGTTACCTGGTTCCAGTCCGACGGGGAACGCTATAACGTATGGACCAACCGCTATCTGCCCGACACCGGCTGGGCCGAGGCAAAGAGAATTGACAGTGAAAGTGTGAGCAACGCCTTCAATCCGGCCATCGCACTGTCACCCGCGGGCGAGGCACTGCTGGTCTGGCGGCAATGGGACGGTGTCCGCGACAACATCAAAACCAGCCGCTTTGACTGAATTGGACGCAAGCAGCGCCCGCTAGTCAGCGATATGGTAGGTGATGAAGGGTCGAATGCCGGTCTCGTCAGCGGGTAAAACGCGGCCAATATGCAGCCAACCCAGGGTTGTCACGCTGAACACCCCCAGCACGGCCATCATTACGATCAGATGCAACAGAGTAAAACGCACCGCCCCTTCCCCATGAATTTGTATATTTATTGATCGGTACTTTTCACCGGCAATATACCACGGAAATTGCTTTAATTTGGATTAAGAACCGGCTCCACTTCATCGGAAATAACTCTCATTAAATCAATAATATAAATGATGGCGCATCGTTCTATTGGCGCGCTATCCCGCTGTTTTTATTCAACTATTTTAAATAGTGTTGCAATCGCAACATATTTATTATATTTTTGGTAAACACTACATAGAAACACCGCAGGGGTGCCCATGTCAGCCAATGCTTCGCTGCAATCCCCGAAAAACGAGGAAATCCTGGCGCAAGCCCTGCTACGGGCCGCCAAGGCGCTGGGGCTCTCTCAGAGCGAGACCGGTAGAATCATTGGCAAAGACCGCAGCTCAATGCACCGTGGGGGCATAGAACCCGCCAGCAAAGCCGGAGAACTGGCCAGCCTGGTTATCCGATGTTACCGCAGCCTGCACGTTCTCATGGGGGGAGACGGCAAGCTGATGAAACACTGGATGCACACCCGCAATACCGGCACCGGCGGGATACCGGCGGAGCAGGTGGTGTCCATCCCCGGCCTGATGCGGGTTCTCGAATACCTGGAAGCCATGCGCGCTAAAATCTAGACCATGGATATCTGGGACGCCTGCCGGCCCCACATTAAACCGCAAGCCCTCGAAGGCGATATGCTGCGCCTGGTGGAAAACCAGGATTCCATCGCCATCAGCGAATTGGTCGACTCGCTGGAACAACAAGCGCTGCTGGAAACCCTGCTGGAATCCGCCGGCACCCGCGCGAGCGACGATGACAAGCACCTGCATCGATTACTGGCCACGCCCTTTCGCCAACCGCCCTTGCCCTGGGGCTCCCGTTTCGGCACCCGTTTCGAATCCGGCCTGTTTTACGGATCCCGGGACATCAGCACATTGCTGGCGGAAGCCGCTTATTATCGACTGATCTTCTGGCATGACATGGCGGAGTCGCCACCGACCAATAAACTGCTCACCCAGCACCATGTCATCGGCGCCAGCTATGCCACGGCGCGCGGTCTGCAATTGCAATATGCGCCGTTCAGCGACTTCCAAGGCCAGTTGACCCATCCCAGCGACTACGCCCCAACCCAGGCTCTGGGACGCAACATGCGCGCTAACCACATCGAGGTTTTCGAATATCTTTCGGCCCGGGATCCGGCGCGCGGCCACAATATCGCCTTGTTCACCCCGGCGGCGCTGACCGTGCGGCAGCCCTTGTTCCAGCACCTGTGGCTGTGTGACACACGCGCTGAGTTCGTGACCTTTCATCGACCGCACACCGAACATGTGCACCGCTATGAACTGGCGCAGTTCCTTGAAAAAGAGCGTTTGCCCAGACCCGCCTGAGCCCGTGGCCCGGTGGTAGGTGCCGCCAGGGCAGGGGGGCCTGGACCAATCGCCGGGACCAACTCAGTCTCCGCCCATCACCGGCAGGCGTAATTTACCCCGCCTGCGCAGCCAGGCCGCGCACCTGGCGTTGCCAACCAATTGTTTTATAAAGTGAAAAAAGTTATGGAGTCTAAGGTTACTACAGGGTTTAGACTTTTTCGCTGATCGTACTCTGACCTACCACCCGATGGAGATTTCACGCTTGAACGCAACTGATAATCTGGCGCCAGCTGCTGGCAAGTCGTCCGCCGGCGCCAAGGCTACGCTGCTCGCGGGCCTGCTGGCCGGACTCACGGCTTCCGCCTGTTGTGCCGGGCCTTTTCTACTGCTGATGCTGGGCATCAGCGGCAGCTGGATAGGCAACCTCAGCGCCCTGGAACCCGTGCGCCCGATCTTTATAGCAGCCGCAGTGGTCTTCGTCGGACTGGCCTATAGAAAAATCTACCGGCAGCCGGCAGCCTGCGCCATCGACAGCGTGTGCGCCACCACCCTGGGCAAGCGGTCGCAAAAATTCATGTTTTGGGTGGTATCGCTGGTGATTGTTCTGTCGATAGCGTTTCCCTGGTATGGACCACTGATGTTTGATTGAAAGTACGTTTAACGATTGTCGTTTCGAGGAAGCTTGTATGCGTAAGAATTTCGTTGCTCTATCCGTTCTTGTGTTGTTTCTGCTGCAAACCGCCGCGGTACTGGCCGGTGAACTGAAAACTATCACCCTCGCGGTCGATAAAATGACCTGCAATATGTGCCCGATCACGGTAAAAAACGCCTTGAAGAAAGTCGACGGCGTGACCGAAGTGGTTGCTAAATATGAGGGTGAAGGCAATGGCTGGGCCAAGGTGACCTACGACACCAGCAAAACCAGCATTGACGACCTGACCTTTGCTACGGAAGAGGCGGGGTATCCGTCGAAACCTGCACCGTAAGCCTGTCCACCCGGCCTGCCAATGAGCGGCAATTCGCCGCTCTTGTTGCAGATGCTGGATAGTTGGGTGAAATTGATTGATCTCCTACCGATAAAGGGGAAAAATCTACTTGCCCCCTTTTTCCCTTGCTAGTTCCGCACGGGCCAAACAGGAAAAACTTCTACTTTTGGCCAGACCGGAGTTTGTCCACCGTTTTGTATGCCATGAAAAACCTGCACGACCCAGGCCGAGTAACTTTGTGAATAGGGATTGGAGGTCCAATATTGCCCCCTTTGTATATCGAGATTGAAGCCCGCTGCAATCAGCGCATCCATGTTGTCGATATTGTTTTGGGTCAGGCTTTGTAGCTCCAGTATATTGGGTAGCCGCCAATCGCTATATCCTAAATAAGACTCACTATTGAGTTTGGTAATATAGTCCATAGCATGTAGCCAGCTGACGGCTCCATCATCCCAGGCTCCGTCTTTATCCCAACCTGGATCGGATTTCATGTGATTTGCATCTTTTGACCACATCCGGCCCGTCAAGCCATCAGTCATGGTACCGTCCGAATTATCGGTAAACCGGGTTGCCGGTGGTTTAACGCCTTTTTGCAGCTCACCATCTTGCCCGGTTCCCGCGCAGGGAATACTGGTCCCGTCTGTATCAAAACAACCGGTTTGCAGCGTACTGGCAACAGCCGCGATTGCGGTACTACTGTCACCCCTGACAGGCACGACATGAGCGATGACTGACGTTTTGTCTAAAATGCTCACATTGCCTAACACTATACTTACCGTCCAGGATAATTTTGGTAACAACACGTCCGTGGTGGAGGTCCAGTATTCACGGAGCGTGTAGATAGCGCCAAGTCCATAATTGACCATGCCGTACTTGTTTGCAAGTACGAGGCTATCAGCCTGTTGAAAAGAATCGTTTTATTCTCTTGGTTTTTCGAAAAGGTCAACCAGAGGCCTTTTCAGCGAACTTTGTTTCACACCTGACTCTCTATGGCGCCAACGGTATTTCTACCTGTAACTGATCGCGTTGGCGCTTTCTTGCTGCCCCAGTGGCCTATTTCCTTTAATAGTGCCAAAGCCGCCTCTCTTTCAGAAACACTGGCCGCTGGGGTCGTTTTGACGCCGACCACAAGATGATTCCGGTTCTCCATCACATGATGCAGGCCATAGCGCAATCGTGCTTCCATCCCGTTGCCTTTACGCATCAGCTGGGCCTCCGGATCGGTCGTGGATTCGTGAGTTTCATTACTGCGCCGTTCATCACGAAAATCCCGCTCCTTGCCGCCGCTTCCGCCTTCATCATCGTCGTCTTTCGGCTTAAAGCTCTTATGCGAGGCCCAGGCGTCAATCAAGCTACCGTCGACGCTGAAATGCTCCGAAGACAACAATTTGTGCCGGCGGGCGATCGCCAGTACGGACTCGAACAACTTCGACAGCAGCGACTCATCCAATAAACGCTCCCGGTTCTTGCTGAAGGTGCTGTGGTTCCACACTGCATCCTCCATTTCCAGACCCACGAACCAGCGATACAGCAGGTTATAGCGGATTTGCTCGACCAGCTAGCTGCCGTTCGCTACGGATGGTATAAAGCACTTGCAACAACGAGGCTCGAATTAAGCGCTCCGGCGCAATGGACTCCCGACCGGCTTCCGCATACAATTTGCTCAATTGCCGATCAATACCCTGCAACGCCTCGTCGATCAGCTTCCGCATTCGGCGTAACGGATGATTGGGCGGCACAATGAATCGCCCCGGTTTCTCCGGA
>DKAS01000116.1 GCA_002448875.1 Proteobacteria bacterium UBA6920
GTAAAGCGGGCGGGAACTCCTTAACTGTTTAAATCTGGAATTTGCCGACGATGCCCTGCAGCTGACTGGCAATGTGGATGAGATTCTTGCGCGCGCCGATGACCTGCATGATGTCCCGGTTCACCGAAGAAACTACAGTGTTCATGCCTTTCATGTTTTCGTTGATCGAATTGACCACCGTCTTCTGCTGACCGGTGGCGTCGGAAATCAGGCTGTTCATCTGGTTGATCTTGCCTACCATCTGAAAGACATTATCCAGCGCCGCCTGCGCCAGGCGCGCCTTTTCCGAACCGCTGTGCGCCAGCTCGCGGCTACGGGCGATGGCATCGACGGCGTTGAGCGAGCCCGCCTGCAGCTGTTCGATGATATTGTGTATTTCCTGGGTCGACTGCTGCGTGCGCGTGGCCAGCGACCGCACCTCGTCAGCCACCACGGCAAATCCACGTCCCTGCTCGCCGGCGCGCGCCGCNNTTCAGCGCCAACAGGTTGGTCTGCTCGGCGATGCCGCGAATGACGTCGAGCACCGTGCCTATGGTGCGTGAATTGTCCTGCAGCAGGCCAATCACCGCGGAACTCTGGTCGATCTCCTGGGTGATGCTTTCCATGAAGCGGCGCGTCTCCTGTACGATATCGTAGCTTTCCTTGGTTTCCCGGTTCACGTCGTTGGCCGTATCGGCGGCATCGCTGCTGTGATTGCTGACGCTGCTGGCGCTGTTGGCCAGCAGATCTATGGATCCGTTGATCGACGAAATCTCCTTTTCCTGCCGGCTGATGTCGCCCGCTGCCTTTTCCATGACCTGATCCAGCGCTCTTGATTCATCGAGCAGAATGCGGGCCGAGGTTTTCATTTCGGCGATCGCCGTGCTCAGGCTGCCGCGCATGCGCATGATCCCCTGCGCCAGCTGGCCGATTTCATCGTCGCTGCGAAACGAGTAATCCGTCTCGCGCACGTCACCGGCGGCAATGCGTCCCACTTCCCTGCCCAGATTGCTGACATCGCGCAAGGTATGCAGTATCGTCGCCATCAACAGGGCGAGCGCACCGAGAATCACCATGGATAAAATCACCAGCGACACCATGACCTGGAAAGTGCCGTTGTGATTGCTGCGACTGATATTACCGGCTTCCTGCGAGGACTCGACGAGTAACGGCGTCATCTCCTCCTGCAAACGCTCCGATGCCGTGTCGAAACTGGCCATGATACGGTTGCCGGCGCCGGTGCCTTCGTTGATATAGGCCTGGGCCATGCGCTTGCCTTCGTCATAGTAGGTAGTGAACACCTCGCGCAACCTGGCATGGTGCGGCTTGTCCGCCGGCTGCAGAGCATCGAGTTCGTCCATCAGCGCGTAAAATTTCGCGGCGTTACCGCCAGCCTTGTCGAATCCGTCGTCCAGCCCGTCCTGGGCGCGGGTGGCACTGATGTCGGTCAAATACTGCTGCACCTGAATCACGGCGATCTGCGCCTGGTAGGCTTTTTTCAATACCGGGATATCGGTGTCTATGAGTACCTGAGTTTGCGACTGCAGATTGGCGCCGGTGACCAGAACATAGATCAATTCCATGGTAACGGCGATGGCCAGTACCGCCGCCAGTAACCAGAACTTCCGCAACAGGTTGAGTTTGGGCATAGCGCAGGGTCCGCGGCGCGCACCGGCGCGCTGTTAATATTTGGATATACAGGCGATATATCGAGCGCAAACGGAAAGTTATTAGAATATTCGGCGTTGGCGATTGTTACAATTCGTCAAATCGTGCTCAGGGAACCAGATGCTCGCTGACGGCGCGCAATTGCCCGCCTTCGCCACCTGCATAGCGGTAAATCGATCCCCCGCGCACTGCCAGCCGCTGGCGCGGCCCGAGACTCATGCGTCCATAGAAAGCCACATGGCTGTCCGGATCCACCAAGGTGGTACCGTCTCCATATTTGTTCACCAGTGTTTCCAGAACTTCCAGGAAGTGATCGCGATTGAGCGCCACCGGCGGCCGGCGATGCTCCTGCGTCTGAATCTCCATTAATGCTGACTTGAACAGATAGCTGGCCACATAAGCGTCCGCCTGCCAGCGCAGATCCGCCCCCGCGGCGATATTGCGCTGCCGCAGCCATTGCACCAGCCGTACCCGGGCGATTTCACCCTGTACGCTGGCATCGTCGAACAAAGACACCCAGGCCACCCGCTGGCGCCAGGCCGGCGGCAAAGTGATGTTCTGCGGCGCGGCCAGCAGAGCGGACAGATAAACCTTCAGCGCCGGCGGCCCCTGTGGATAGTCGGCCACCAGCTGCGCAATCTGCGCAGGTCGCAGCCACAGCACAACGCTGTCGCCCTGGGTAACGCCGTGCCACAGATCCGCTGCGGAAGACAGACGGAAAAATCGCGTATTTTCCTCGCCGGCCTGCTCCCCCAGACTGCGGTTGAGCATGGCGGCGGCCTGCTGACCGGAGGCATCGCTCACCACCTGCAGCAAGCGACGGGCCGGCGGCGGCCCGCCCTCAAGCTGGGTAAGAAATTTCGCCAGCACCCGGGCTTCGAGCAGCACGCCGGCGGAATACTGCACGGAATAGTAGACATCGTCAGCCGCATTCACGGCTTCATTGACCGGCAGTACGCAGGGAATGCGGTTCTGTTCACAGAATGTTTCGATCGGTTGCCAGCGCGCCAGCCCCACCCCGGACAACAAGGCAAACACCGGCTGTTTCGCGTACGCTGCGGCCAGTTGCCCGCCCCAGGTCGCAGCTTCTCCCTGCAGGCGCCACACGTCCAGCTGCCAGAGCTTGCCGACGATACGCGTATTGCGCGCCCAGTCGTTAAGCACCGCCAGCACGGCTTGCGTCTGCGCCGGGGAGGCGTCCGGCGTTACCACCGTGGCCAAGTGCAACGTGTTCTTATCGACCCCGGGCGCCGGCTCCGCCACCAACGTGGAGAGATAAGCCAGCAACGCGGCAATCGCCGCATCGTCCAGATCATAGCGCATCATCGGCGCGATCAGGGGCTTGCCTCCCGCATCCAGACCTTCACGCAGCGCGCGCGCGAAGGTCGACGCGTCATAGGCCGGCCGGGTCAGGGCCCGGGCCCAGGCATCATTGGGCACGTAATAGTGGCTGGAATCGAGAAAAGCGCCGGCAAACCGCGACGGCGCCAGCAGCAATCCGCCGGTGATCGGCGGCACCAGGATGGTGTTCTTGACATTACCCTCGATGGATCCCATGCCGCTGCGGCGATGGCAGACGGTACAGGCGGCAGCCGGGCCTTCGATGCGAAAACCTTCCGGCCGCGCCGCCTGCAAGGGCCGCCCATCGGACAGCAATCCTTCTTCGTAGATGCGCCGACCCTGTTCCACCATTTGCGGATCCGCCGGCGCGGCCATCACGGCCGTGCTCGCCAGCGTCAGCAACAGCCAGCACCAGGAAGACGAGCGGCGGCGGCGGCGTCCGCGTAGCGGCTTCAATGTTGCCCCTCGCCGCCGGCGCCCGCTTTGCCAGCGGTGCCGATGGCCAGCAGCTCGACGTCGAATATCAGGGTGCGATGCGCCAGCGGGCCACGGTCGCCGTAAGCCAGGGCCGGCGGAATGACCAGCTGGATCTTGCCGCCTTCCTTGATCAGCTGCAGACCTTCGGTCCAGCCTTTGATCACGCCGGTCAGGGGAAAGGTGGCGGCGCTGCCGCGCTTATAGGAACTGTCGAACTCGTTGCCGTTGCTCAGCGTACCACGGTAATTCACGGTCACCGTGTCGCTGGCGGCGGGCGCCCTGCCCTTGCCCGGTTCAAGAATCTTATAGATCAAACCGCTGGCCGTGACTTTCACCGCTTTGTTCTTGCGAAACTCCTCGACGAACTGGGCGTCAGCCTTGACGACTTCCGCCTCGACCTGACGCTGCTGCACTTGCTGTTCTTCCACCACTTTGCGCTTGAGCTCGGTCAGCATGGTGTGCATTTCCGCCTGCGAGATCAGCGGCTGGCTGCCCGCCAACGCATCCTCGATACCCTTGACCACGGCTTGCGCGTCCATCTTGACGCCCTGGCGCTTGAAGTCGCCGCCGATCTGATAACCCAGACTGTAGTTGATACGGGCGGTCTCGTCCTGCATGTTCAACGTGTCGTCTGCCGCCACGGCCGCAGACACAGCCAGCACGGTGGCAACACCGCAAACCATAATATTTCTCATTTCATGTCCTCACTAAACAAGCCGCCTTTACCCACGGCGTTCCCGCCCCTGCCAGGTGGCGAAACAGGGTGGAGGGGGCCAGATGATGCGGCTTGATCAATGCCGTGATTATAAGCAAATAATTACATTTCTTCAGCTGGCGCGCCAGCAAATATCGCCACCCACCGCAGCGCTGGCCGAAAAAAATGGGCCGCCCGAGGGCGGCCCGCAACCAGCTGTTTACAGCCTTGTTGTTATTCCCCCCCTGTTCAGGGCACGGCATTGCAACCAGGCGCTGTCGCCCGGTCGCCGACGCAGAACGGCACCATCATTTCATTGTCCTCGTGCTCGACGATATGG
>DKAS01000033.1 GCA_002448875.1 Proteobacteria bacterium UBA6920
ACCACCAGGCGCTTGAGATACAGCTCGGGAGCGATACGCAGATACAGCGGCATGTCCAGGGCATTGTGATGCGTCTTGAACGGCCGCGCGATGGCGCCACCGGGCGTGACCTGCATCATCGGCGTTTCCACTTCGAGGAAGCCGCGCCCCACCAGATAATCGCGAATATAGTGGACGATGCGCGAACGGGTACGAAACGTCTTGCGCGCGCTGTCGCTCATGATCAGATCCAGATAGCGCTGGCGATAACGCAGCTCCTGGTCCTGGATGCCATGGTATTTTTCCGGCAGCGGCCGCAGCGCCTTGGTCAACAGGCGCAGTTTTTCCACGCGCAGCGACAGCTCCCCCTTGTCGGTCTTGATCAGCACGCCTTCGCCGCCGACGATGTCGCCGATATCCCATTTCTTGAACCGGGCATAATCGCCCTCGGGCAGGCTGTCACGGGCGATATAGAACTGCAGCTGGCCCGACATGTCCTGCACATGGGCGAAGCTGAGCTTGCCCATCACCCGCCGGGTCATCATCCGGCCGGCGACATTGACGCGCACCGCCAGTTCCTCGAGTTGTTCCCGGGTCTTTTCCCCGTACTCGGCGTGCAGCTCGCCGGTCACCACATTACGGCGAAAATCGTTGGGAAACGCCACGCCTTCCTCGCGCAGCGCCGCCAGCTTGGCCCGCCGCTGGGCTATCTGCTTATTGGTATCTAAACTGCTTTCCTGTTCGTTTTCCTCAGACATGCCTGCTCCAAACACTGCGTTGCGACTAAAGCCCCGATTTCAGACTGGCTTCGATGAACTGATCCAGATCGCCGTCCAGCACCGCCTGGGTGTTGCCCACCTCGATGCCGGTGCGTAGATCCTTGATCCGCGACTGGTCGAGCACATAGGAGCGAATCTGACTGCCCCAGCCTATGTCCGACTTCGAATCCTCCAGCGTCTGCTTTTCCGCGTTGCGCTTCTGCACTTCCATTTCATAGAGCTTGGCTTTGAGCATCTTCATCGCCGTCGACCGGTTCTTGTGCTGGGAGCGGTCGGTCTGGCAGGAAACGACGATGCCGGACGGCCCATGGGTAATGCGCACCGCCGAATCGGTACGGTTGACGTGCTGACCGCCGGCGCCGCTGGCACGATAGGTGTCGACGCGCAGATCCGCCGGGTTGATCTCGATTTCGAAATCGTCATCCACTTCCGGCGACACGAACACCGCCGCAAACGAGGTATGCCGCCGGTTGCCGGAATCGAACGGCGATTTGCGCACCAGGCGATGCACGNNCTCGGTGCCGCCGGAGCCGGCCTGAATGTCGAGGAAAGCGTTATTCGGGTCCATCTCGCCGGCAAACATGCGGCGGAATTCCAGACCTTCCACGTCCTGCTGTAATTTGGCCAGGTCACCCTGCACCGCCGCCACCGTGTCGTGGTCCTGCTCGTCCACGGCCAGCTGCAGCAGATCCTGGGCCTCCTGCAGAGAGAACTGCAGCTTGTACAGGGTATTGACCACCTGCTCCAGTTGCGCCCGTTCACGCCCCAGCTCCTGGGCGTGCTCCGGCTTGTTCCAGACCGCAGGGTCTTCCAGTTCGCGCCTTACTTCGTCCAGGCGTTCGCGTTTGCTGTCGTAGTCAAAGATACCCCCTCAGCGCAGCGCTGCGCTCGAGCAGGTCGGCGATTTGATTCACTATGGGATTGATTTCTTGCATTATGTAATGTATTTCGGGCAGCTGTGAAACGGCAGATTCTACCCTGTGCGGCGCAAATCACCAACTGGCGGGACGCTTCAGGAAGCAGGATTGTCATTCTCCACGTGCAACCGGCGCAGATTGTGGTCGCCGGTGTTGGCCCGCCGGGCCTGGCGCAGCACCTGCTCCCGCCACCCGGACTCGGTGGGCCGTGGCGGCTGGGACCACAGCTCGGCAAACAACGCCGCCAGCGGCGCATCCTCGCGGTACGCCAGATAGTCGGCCATCTCCTCCAGCAGACGTTGATAGCTGGCCGGGCGGCGGGCCAGCGCCCGCAACTCCGCGGGCGCACGCGCCGGATGAAAATACAGCTGCTCGTAGCGCTGGATCAGAGCCTGGTTGGCGGCAGTACGGCGCAGTACCACCACCGCCGGTCCCTCCCGGTAGACCCGCGCCCATTGCGCCCGGGGAAACAGGATATCCAGTTCCGCGGGCAGACCGACGATGGCGTAATTGATCCCCCAGGACGCCAGCTCCCCGGGCTGGGCTAAAAAACGGGTGGTATCCCCGAACACCGTATGGTGGTTGTACTGAAAAATCGGGCGCTGCGGCGCGGCAAAAAAAGCCAGATAGCCGCCGAAATTGCCGGAGTTGTACAGATTGCCCGCCAGTCCCACGTCTTCGACAAAGCGCAGCGATCCCAGGGGTGTGTAGTCGTCACTGACCGCCAGCCCGAAGCTGTGAGTCCAGCCGGCGCGGAAGAATTTCAACTGCGTGCCGTGCAGCAGCAGCGCCAGTATGCCCAGCAGCAGACCGGCCTGCAGCAGCCGGCGGGGCCAGAGTCGCGCCCGCAGATCCTGCCACGCGCCGGTCAACAACACGCCCAGGATCGGCGCGGCGACCAGGGCAAAGGCGCCGGTCGCGCGGGAATAGCGCACGGCCATCACGACAAAAGGCAACGCCAGCAACACATGGGTCGGATCCAGCCGGCGCCAGCGCACCACCATCAGGGTCAGCAGCGCCAGCAGCAGAAACCAGAAGGCCGGATAATCCGCCCAGCCGGGCGCCGCGAACTCCTCCACGACCGCCACCAGCGGATTGCCGGCGGCGAACTGGAAAAAAATGCCGTAGGTGCGCAGGCCGTAGGGATTGAGCAGCATGACACCGGCGGTAGCGAGCAGCGCCAGATTCAAGCGGCGCAGGCGGTCGCCCGGCAGGGGCGCCCAGGTCGTCCAGGTGGCGGTGCGCGCAGCCAGCCAGGCCTTGGCATTTTCCGCCGCCGCGAACGCTACCAGCAGCAGCACCCCGAACACGGCGCCGTGCAGCCAGTCCCACAGCAGCAGGGTCAGGGGCAAGGCGAACAGCGCCCGGGGCCCCAGTACCCCGGCGCGGAAACCGTGCAGCACATAGCCGAGGATCGCCACGCCCAGCAGCGAAAACAGCTCCGGGCGCAGGTTGTAGCGAAACAGGCCGACCAGCACCGCGGCGACGGTGAGGCCGGCGGCCAGGATGGGGACCACACCCAGCAGGCGCATGCCGCGGTACAGCACCGCGGCTACCCCGCAGGAAAACAGGCTCTTCGCAACATTCAGACCGACGGCGCCGGTAGCCTGGTACAGGGTGTAGAAAATGATTTGCGCCAGCCATTCATGGTTGACGAAGGGCACGCCGGCGCGGGTGTAAGAGAATATCTCCTCATTGACGATACGCCCCTGCGCCAGCATCGCCCGGCCGTTGGCCAGATGCCAGTAGAGATCATAGTCAAACAGGGGAAAGCTGACGATCACCGCCACGCAAACCAGGGTCAGCAGCCAGGCGGCGATGTCCAGACCACGATCGCGGGTCGTGGCGGTGAGGTAACTAGTCTGCGGCATAACGCCGAACTATGACATTGATTGCCGGGGCGCGACAAGTCGCGGCCACGCCCCGGCGGGATCAGCCGGCAGTTTCGGCGGCCGGTAGCGCGCCTCCGGTCAAGCGCTGACGCAGCCGCCGCCAGTGGCGGGCAACGGCATTCACCGCGTCATCGACGAAGGTAAACACCACGGGCACCACCAGCAGGCTGAGAAAGGTGGAAGTGATCAGACCGCCGATGACGACAATGGCCATGGGCGAACGAAAGCTGGGATCGGTGCCCAGACCCAGGGCAATCGGCAGCATGCCGGCCCCCATGGCGATGGTGGTCATGACGATGGGGCGGGCGCGCTTGCTGCACGCGTCCAGCAGCGCCTGCCAGCGCGCCATGCCGTGATCACGCCGCGCCATGATCACATAGTCGATGAGCAGAATGGAATTCTTGGTGGCCACGCCCATCAGCATGATCAAGCCTATCATCGATGGCATCGACAGCGCGCTGTGGGTGACGAACAGGGCGAGAAACGCGCCGGGCACCGACAGCACCAGGGCCGCGAGTATGGTCAGCGGCTGGGTGAAATTCTTGAACAGCAAGACCAGCACGGTGTAGATGCACAGCACACCCGTCAGCATGGCCAGCAGGAAGCTGGCGAACAACTCACCCATGGCTTCGGCGTCACCGATGGCGGCCTGGCTGATGCCCGGCGGCAGGTCGTGCAAACCGGGCAACTGCTGCGCCCGCTCTTGCACCAGACCCAGCGGCTGCTGATTCAATTCTATTTCGAAGTTGACATTGCGCAGGCGATCATAACGGTCGATCTCCGCCGGTCCGCTGTCTATGCCCACCTCGGCCACATTGCCCAGCATCACCGGTCCGCGGCTGCCGGGCACGGTCAAACGTTCCAGCAGCGCCAGATCCTGCCGCGCCGCCGTCGCCAGCCGGACAACGATGGGAATCTGGCGCTGCGCCAGGTTGAGCTTGGCCAGACCCTGATCGTAGTCGCCGGCGGTGGCGATGCGCAGGGTATCGGCGATGGCAGCGGAAGTCACGCCCATGTCCGCGGCCTTAGCGAAGTCCGGCCGGATCACCAGTTCCGGCCGCACCAGGGTGGCGGTGCTGGTGACATTGCCGATGCCGGGCAAGGTGCGCAGCTCGCGTTCCACCCGGCGCGCGTGCGCCGCCAGCTGTGGACCGTTCTCGCCGGCCAGCACCAGCATGTACTTGTCATTGGCGCCGCCAAAGCCGACATTGATGCGGGCGCCGGGCACCTGAGCCAGCGCCGCGCGCAACTGACCCTCGATATCCTGTTTGCTGACGCCGCGACGCTGCCGGCGCGGCGTGAGATTGACGCTCAAGGTCGCCTTGCGCACTTCCGCCGCGCCGCGTGGCGCGAACGGATCGGCACCAGTGGTGCCACCGCCGATGGCGGTGTACACCAGACGCACCTGCGGATTGGCCTGGACGATGGCGCGCACCTGCTCCGCCGTCGCCCGCGTCTGCTGGAACGTACTGCCCGGCGGCAGGGTGATATAAACCTGGGTCTGCGACAAATCGTCCGGAGGAATGAATCCCGTGGGCAGCAAGGGCACCAGGGCAAAGGAGCCGACAAAGAACACCGCCGCCGCCAGCGCCGTGCTCCGGCGATGGCGCAGACACCAGCTGACCCAGTGTTTATAGATCAGCAGCCAGCGGGGCGTCGCCTGCGGCGGCACCGCCTTGAGCACATAGGCCGCCATCATCGGCGTCAGCATGCGCGCCACCACCAGGGAGAAAAACACAGCGATGGCCGCCGTCCAGCCGAATTGCACGAAAAACTTGCCCGGCACACCGCCCATGAACGCCGTCGGCAGGAACACCGCCACCAGGGTGAAGGTGGTGGCGATCACCGCCAGGCCGATTTCATCCGCCGCGTCCATCGCCGCCTGATAAGGCGTTTTGCCCTGCTGCAGGTGACGCATGATGTTCTCGATTTCGACGATGGCATCGTCCACCAGAATCCCCACCACCAGCGACATACTGAGCAGCGTCACCACGTTGATGGTGAATCCCAGCAGGTACATGGCGGCGAAGGTGGGAATGATGGCCAACGGCAGGGCCGCGGTAGTCACCAGCGTGGCGCGCCAGTCGCGCAGAAACAGAAACACCACCAGCACCGCCAGGGCGGCGCCTTCATAGAGCAGCCACATGGATCCTTCGTAGTTGTCCTGCACCGGATCGACGAAGTTGAACGCCTCGGTGATGTGCACCTGGGGATACTTCGCCTCCAGCCGGTCCAGAGCGACGCGCACGCCGGCGGTGACCTCGATTTCGCCGGCGCCGCGACTGCGCAGAATTTCGAACGCCACCACCGGTTTGCCGTTGAGCAGCGCGATCGCCCGTTGCTCGGCGATGCCGTCGCTGACTTTGGCCACCTGGTCCAGACGCACGTGGCGCCCGTCGCTGAGGGCGATATCCATCGCCGCCAGTTCCGCCGCCGATGCCACCGTGGCAATGGTGCGCACCGATTGTTCGGCGCCGCCGATTACCGCCCGGCCGCCGGGCGCTTCCTGCTGCACCTGGCGTAACTGCCGGGAAATATCCGCCGCCGTCACCCCCAGGGCCAGCAGCCGTGCCGGATCCAGTTCGACGCTGACCTCGCGGTCGGCACCGCCCACCCGGGACACCGCGCCCACGCCGCGCACGCTGAGCAGTTCCTTGACCACCGTGTTATCGACGAACCAGGACAGGGCCTCGTCGTCCATGCGATCGGAGTCTATGGCATAGGTGAGAATCGGCGAGCTGGCCAGATTCATGCGCGTTACCACCGGATCACGAATATCCGCCGGCAGGTCGGCGCGAATTCTGGCGACGGCGTCACGCACATCGTCCAGCGCTTCCTGGGTGGCTTTCTCCAGGCGGAACTCCGCGGTCACCGTCACCGCCCCGTCCTGCACCTTGGTGTAGATGTGCTTGATCCCTTGCAGGGTGGCGATGGAATTCTCCAGCTTGCGCGCCACATCATTTTCCAGCTGCGTGGGCGAAGCGCCGGGAAACGCCACATTGACCGACACCGTGGGTAAATCGATGTCCGGAAAGTTCTGAATTTTCATCGCCCGGAACGCCATCAAGCCCACCAGGGTAAGAATGATGAACAGCAGCACGGCGGGCAGCGGATTGCGAATGGAAAAAGCGGAAACGTTCATAGCGGAACGACCTCAGCGGGTGCCGACAGCGGCGGCGGCGTCGGCCACCTCCACCACCCGCACCACGTCACCGTCGGTGAGAAAACCGGCGCCGCTGGCGATCACCGGTGTCTCCGCGGCGATGCCGTCGACGATTTCGATTCTCTCCCCCTGCCGACGTCCGGTACCGACCTTGACCTGCACGGCGCGGTTTTCCTTGTCCAGACGGTAGACATAGCTGAAACCGTCACGCACCAGCACCGCCGCCTGCGGCACGGTCAGCACCGGCGTGCGCGCCAGTTCGAATTCGCCGCGCGCGAACATGCCGGCGCGGGCGGCGGTTTCCGCCGGCAGGTCGACATAGACCACGGCGTTGCGGGTCTGCGCATCGACAGTGGGCGCCAGCATGCGGACCTTGCCGGCGATGCGGTCGCCTTCGGGCAGCATCACCGCCGCCGGCATGCCGGCCTTGAGCTGCCCCAATTCGGTGGCGGTCACTTCCGCCCGCCATTCCAGACGGTTACCGCGGATCAGATGAAACAACTCCTGCCCAGGCTGGGTCAGCGAACCGACGGTGGCGCCGCGCGCCGCGATCACGCCATCGTCCGGCGCCAGCACCCGGGTTTGCGACAGGCGCAGCTCATCGGCCTGCACTCGCGCCCGGGCGGCGTTGACCCGCGCCAGTTCGGTCTGTTCCGCCGTGAGATACTGATTGATCTGCTGCGCGCTCAAGGCGCCGCTGGATTGCATTTGCCGCGCGCGATCGGCATTGGCTCCGGCCTCGGCCAGCACCGCCTCGGCTTCCACCAGCGCCGCCTTCGACTGTGCCAGTTCCGCCGCCACGGTGGCGCTGGACACGCGCGCCAGCAGCTGGTTCCGGCGCACCACGTCACCGACATTGACCAGCACTTCGGTCAAGCGGAATCCATTGAGCTCGCTGCCGATGACCACATCCTGCCAGGCGGCGATATTGCCGTTGGCGACAATGGTTCGCGGCCACTGCTCGCGCTGCGGCACCGCCAGGGTGACGGTCAATGCCGGCTTCACCGCCGCCGGCGCATCCGCCTCCGGGCCCGCCGGTGTCTTGTCTTTGGCCGCCGCCCACACGCCAACACCGCTGGAAACGCCAGCGACTACCAGCACCGTCAGGAGATAGCGGCGCGACCGGAACTTACTGAGGGAAAATTTCACGACTCTGTGTGCTTCCTTAGCTGAGGAGCGCCGGCAATGACACCGGACGCAGGATAGGCGGAAAACGGCAGACTTCCTGGTGCCGCAGTAGGTATTTAATGTAGCGCCGACGCAGCGTCGCGTCAACACAGCAAGCGGCATTCACCAACCATGAAATATTTTGATCGCGGAATTAGCAAGGGCGAATAAACATAGCGCTGTCACATATGTTTACTTTTTGCTGACAGCCAGAGCATTTTTTGTCATTCCGCCGCAACAATTGCCCGTACCAGAAGCTGCAGACTGACATCTCCCTGGTAGCGATTCACATCCATTTGATAGGCGATACGAATGCGTTGCGGCAGACCGGCGGCGATATATTGCTGCGCATTGAACGCGATGGCCGCCACCGGGGCGCCGCCGCCCGCAGGACGCAACTGAAGTTTGAGATGTTTTTCGCCGACTACCCGCTGCTGCAGGACGGTGAATTCACCGTCAAACACGGGCTCCGGAAAATGCTGCCCCCAGGGCGCGGCAAACTGCAGCTGCTGCGCCAGTTGCAGATTCATGTCGGCGGCATCCAGTTCGCCGTCGCTGTGAATCACGCTTTGCAGCGCATCCTCGTCCAGCCGGCTGGCCACCTCGGCGGCGAACGCCTGTTGAAATTCACCATACCGATCCTTGCGCAGAGTGAGACCGGCGGCCATGGCGTGACCACCGAATTTCACCAGCAGGCCGGGATGGCGGGTGGCAATGCTGTCCAGGGCATCGCGCATGTGTAAACCCTGCAGTGAACGCGCCGAGCCTTTGAGCTCCGTGTCATTGGCGTCGGCGAAGGCGATGACCGGGCGATGACAGCGCTCCTTGATGCGCGCCGCCAGAATCCCGATCACACCCTGGTGCCAGCTGCTGTCATAGAGACACAGGCCCGCGGGCAGGTCGCGCAATTCAAGCGCGGCCAGGGCTGTCAGCGCCTGTGCCTGCATATCGGCTTCAATGCGCCGCCGATCATGATTGAGGCGATCCAGTTGCGCGGCATGCGCATCGGCCGCGCTATCATCGTCCTGCAACAGACATTCGATGCCGTAGCTCATGTCCTCCAGGCGGCCCGCGGCGTTCAGCCGCGGACCGGCGGCAAATCCCAGATCGGCGGCGGTGACATAAGCGAGATCGCGCCCGGCCACCCGCAACAGGGCACGCAGCCCGGGGCAGCACTGGCCACCGCGGATGCGCGCCAGCCCCTGAGCAACCAGGATGCGATTGTTATGATCCAGCGGCACCACGTCGGCCACCGTGCCCAGGGCCACCAGATCCAGATATTGCGCCAGGTTCGGTTCGGCGAGCCGGCGCTGGTTGAACCAGTCGATCTCACGCAGATAGGCGCGCAGCGCCAGCATCACATAGAAGATCACCCCCACTCCCGCCAGATGCTTGCTGGCGAAGGTATCATCGGGCTGATTGGGATTGACGATCACCTCGGCCGCCGGCAGGGAGTCCGCCGGCAAGTGATGATCGGTGACCAGAACCTTGATGCCCAGAGCACGGGCGGCCGCCACGCCTTCCAGACTGGCAATGCCGTTATCGACGGTGACGATGAGATCGGGGCGCTGGCCGGCGGCCACGGCGACGATTTCCGGGGTCAGGCCATAGCCGTAGGCAAAGCGGTTGGGCACCAGGTAGTCGACATCGGCGGCGCCCATGGCGCGCAGCGCCCGCACCGCCAGTGCGCTGCTGGTGGCGCCGTCGGCGTCGAAATCGCCGATGACCAGGATGCGCTGCCCGGCGGCCATGGCCGCGTGCAACAGCTGCGCGGCCTGACGCGCGTTGCGCAACTGGTGAAACGGCAGCATGCGCTGCAAGCCATGCTCCAGCTGTGCCGGTGATTCCACCTGGCGGGCGGCGAATACCCGCGCCAGCACCGGATGTAAACCGCCCAGCTGCTTGCTGCTGTCTATCGTGCGCCGACGTATCGCTGTACTGTTCACTGAAAACCTTTGCCGGTATCAATATCCAGCAGCAGGAAACTGGCACCACCGCCGCCGGTGGCCTGCCCGCATACTACCAGATTTTGATTGGCATCGATGACCAGCGCACGCCCTTCTGCGCGCTGCTGATCCGCCAGCTGCAATTCGCCGGCGTCAGGACGCAGACTGTCTATTTTTTCGCCATCCGAATCCAGAACAACGATCTGCAATTCCCGGCCCGCGGCCGTGTCGACATAACCGACCGCGTAGAGATAGCCTTCCCGATCCAGGGCAATGGCGCGCAAACGACCGCCAGTGGCGGACTTATCCTCGTCCGCCAGCGCCATCCCGGCAGGCCAGCGCGGCAGAAATGCGCCGTCCAGTCGATCCAGTCGCCAGGTACCCTGACTGTCGGTGCCGGCAATGATGACATCGCCCTGCTCCGCCAGCGCCAGATCCTCCACCCGGTATTCAGCGCGCCATTCCAGCTCGGTCTGCCAGGCGCCGTCCTCCGCCGCCAGGGCTTGCAACCAGCCGAGACCATCGCCGTCGGCGCCAGCCACCAGCACCCGACAGGGCGGCGTGTCCATACAGCCGCTGACAACGACGGCATAGGCAGTGGTATCCGCACCGGTATGGCGTCGTTGCGCCCAGAGCAGATTGCCGTCCCGATCATACTTGGCGACCAGGGCATCGAACTGCCGGCCATTGTGCGATTCGCCGACGGCGTACACCGCATCGGCGTTAGCCGTCAGTTTGTAAAAGGCGTCGCTGCGACCCCGGCTCACGCCGTAGGTCTGCTGCCACAGGCGCTCGCCGCTGCTGTCGAACTTCACCAGCAGCCCGCGATAAACATTGCCCTGCAGCAGGTAGCCGGCCAGATACACGCTCTGGTCCGGCGCCACCGTGACCCCGTAGCCATAACTGTGGGTACCCGCGGTCACCACCTGATGCCACAGGCGCCGACCATCGGCGGCGAATTTCACCAGGTGCGCCACATAGCGCCCGCCGCTGTAGGCATAACCCGCGACATAGCGATTACCATAAGCATCGGCCGTCATATCCTGCAGGTTTTCATCGGGAAAACCGTCGCCGGGGGACGCGGCGCCCAGCTCACCCGCCAGTCTGCTGATGCGGGAGCTGGCGTCGGCGCGCCGCTGCAAACGCGGCACGCTTTCCGCGAGATCGTCCGCCGACAGAATGCGAATGGCGGCTGGGAATTCGCCGCGCAGCGGCGGTGAGCCGTTGTCCTCGACCCGCAACTGGAAGCTGTAGTCGCCGCGTTCCCGCGGGATACCCTGAATACCGCAACCGCCAGCGGCGGCGCGCGCCAATCCCGGCGGCAGCTGGCCGCTGACGACGCTACAGGTGTAGGCGCCGCTGCCGCCGCTGATCAGCAACGGCACCTGGTAGCGCTCGCCCACCAGGCCGGCCGGCAGCGGCGGCGTCAGGTTGCGCAGGCCGGCGGCACCCACCCGCAGCGACAATCGACGTCGGGCGCCGGCATGCCGCGCATCCTGCACGCGCACGCTGAAGACATAATCGCCTGCGCGTTGCGGCGTGCCGCTGAGCAGGCCGCTGCTGACCAGTTGGATACCCGGCGGCAAGGGGTCATCGCTGCGCCAGCTGTAGGGCGCGCTGCCGCCCAGCGCCTGCAGCATAAAGGAATAACTGGCACCGACGGTGGCATCCTCAGGCGCCGTGGTCGCTACCGTCACCCCGTCCGTCGCTGCCGTCACCCGCAGGACATAGTCCTTCTGCAGCGCATGTCCAGGCACAGCACTGTCGCTGATGTTGACCGTGACGGGATAATCACCGGCGGTCTGCGGTATGCCAGCCAGTTCCGCACCGAGAATATCGATGCCAGGCACGGTGGCGCTGATCAGGGTGGTGTAGGGCGGCACGCCGCCGGCCAGGCTGAAGCCGGTATGATAGACGACGCCGACCCGGGCCACGGGAATATCGTCCGGCCTGATGGTCGGACCGGCGGCGCCACCGTCACCGGGCAGACCGACGGCGGTAAGCAGCGCCACGCCATCGTTGCCCGGTTCGCCGTCGCCGGCGGTGTAGACGCTGGCGACGCTTTCCACCGCCGGCACCGCGCTGGCGCTCAGGGTGACACCGAGGGAGAACTGGCTGCCGGCGCCGGCGGCCAGCACTGCCGTCCGGACGCAACTGACCACCGGGCCGTCGGCAGCGCACTGCCAGTCGTTGCCGCCGCCTCCGGCATAGCTGAGGCCTACGGGCAAAGTCACGGTGACGGTGATCGGGCCGCGACTGGCACCGGCGCCCAGGTTTCGCACCTCCAGCAGGTAACCGGCGCTGGCACCGACGCTGAAATTGCCCACGGCGTGCATGCTCAAGGCCAGATCCGGCGGCGCCTCGACCACGGTGACGCAGGCGGAAAACTCCGACGTGCCCTCGCCGCCGGTGGCGGTAGCGGTCACCACCTGGCCACTCTGCAACGGCGCCTGCAGCTGCTGCGCTGTAAACGTGCCGCTGCCGGCGGCATCGGTAAGCACGCTAACCTTTCCCAGATACTGCGCACCCTCGCCACTGCCGCTGCCATCGCATTGCGCGGACTGGTAAAAATGCAACGCGTACTCCTGATCTGGCGCCGAATCCAGAACACCGCTGATGCTGTTGCTGCCGGCGGTGGCCGCACCCAGCCGCGGGCCGTTCTGCAAACCGTTGGCGCCACCGTCCGTATCCATGCTGTCGTTAGCAGTGATACCGCTGACGCCCAGATCGATACCCAGACCGGCGTTGTCGTGGATACTGTTAGCCAGCAGGCGGTTGCCGCCGCCGGTCAGCACGGCGATGCCGCTGCCCCCGTTATAGGCAATGTAATTCGCCGTGCCCGCCGGGTCGTCGCCCAGCAGATTGTCCGATGCATCCTGCACGCGAATACCGTGGCCGGCATTGCCCAAGGGCCGATCGTCGCCGGCGGCCAGGCCGATGCGGTTGCCGATGATGCTATTAGCCAGCGCGTAGACGCCGCTGATAAGGATGCCATCGCCACCATTGCCGGCGATGACATTGCCGGCGCCGACACGGTTGCCAGCGACGTTGTCGATCAGGAGCCCGGCGCCCCGGTTGGGCCGGGCGTCGTTGCCGGCGGCGTCGGTACCGATGAAATTGTCTTCGATGACATTGCCGCCGCTGCCGCGGACGACGATGCCGTTACCGGCAAAGCCGTTGATGGCGAAGCCGCGCACCCGGCTGCTCCCCGCCCGCAGCACCAACCCATCGGCCTGCCCGGCAAGGGCGCCGTGCAAAGTGATATGGCGCGTGGCGGCGGCGAAAGCTCCCGGCTGGGTCGCGGCATCGATGACCAGCCGGTCGCTGATCTCCGGCAGCGCCTGCGCCAGGGTAATGGTGTGCGCGCCCGGGGGAGCAATATCGAAAACGATACGATCGGCGCCGGCGGCCAGATTAGCCTGGGTGATGGCGCCGCGCAGACTGCAATGACTGCGGTCGCAACGGCTGTCATCGGCGGCATCGCTGTCCACATTCACCACCAGCGCGGCGTTGGCGTCCTGCACGCGCAGGGTCAGTGACTGGGCCCCGTAATCCAGCCGCCAGTCAAGCTGCGCCGCCAGCGGCGGCAGGTTGTGAGTGGTGAATTTTCCGCTGACCCCGCTGCTGCCGTTCACCGCCAGAAAAACGTCCGTGGCACTGAAGGTGTAGCCATTGCTCGCCACCGCGCTCAACATGCCGCCCAGCACCAGGCTGCTGGCCTGCAATTGGTCATAGTTGCTGCCCGCTGTGCTGCCGCCCAGCTCCAGCGCCACCTCGCTGCTGCCGCTCAAGGTCACCGCCGCCAGCAGGGTCAGGCGACCCAGCGGCGCGCCGGGGGCGATGCGGCCGTTATTGGTAAAGGACGCGCCGCCCATGTCGAGGGTACCGCTGCCACCGAGGGTGGCGCCCAGTTGATTGTCGAAGCTGCCGGCCAGGCTGAGGGTGGAGGCCGCGGTGAGCTGCAGGCTGCCACGATTGAGCAGATTACCGGTGATCCGGCCATTGCCGGCGAACTGCACGCCGGCGAGGTTTGCCACTTCCAGGTGGCGGAACATGCTGCTGCCGGCATTGTTACCGGCATTGGCAAACGCAATGCGCTGCGGCCGTGTGCCGGCCAACACCGTACGGTGATTACTGCCCGGGCGAAACGCCGCGCCGGCGCCGCTGCCACTGTTGTCCTGCAAGAAATCGCCGCCCAGAGTCAACACCCCATTGCTCAGCAGGCCTTCGGTACTGGCTCCGGCGAAAGTGGCGGTGCCGTCAATCCGCAGCGTGCCGTTGGCGTCCTGCATCAGCAGAGCGGCATCGTCGCTGACCGTGAAATCGCCCGCCACCCGCAGCGCCTGCGCCCCCAGACGCAGGCGGCCACCGCCGCGCAGGCGTAGTGCACCATCGACCCGGGTCGGACCCTGCAAGGAGACATCGCCCTGTACGGTCAGTGCCGCCAGCGTGCCGCGCAGGCCGGTCGCGGCGCCGCTGAGCACGACGGTGCCGCTGCCGCTGATGCCGCCGCTCGCATCCAGATTACCGCTCACCGTCAGAGTGGCGGCGGTGAGGGACAAGCCGCCGTCGTTTTCTATCCAGAGATCGTCGACCGCGGCATCAGCATCCAGGCGCGGCAGATTGACCGCCGCCGCCAGCAACACATCATCCTGCGCCCCGGGCACTCCTTGACTGCCCGCCGGGCCGGGCGCCTGCCAGTTGGCCGCGACATTCCAGGCCGTGGACGCGCTGCCCAGCCATCTGTGGCTGTACGCCTGCACCATGATATTGAACGTGATCGCGGTGGACAAAACCGGATTGCCACTGTCGCTCACCGTCAGGGTCAGCGGGCCGTAATTGCCGGTGGTCACCGTAGCGCCGGGATTGATCTGCAATTGATAGTGAGTGGCATCGCTCTGCGCCAGGCTGACAAAACCGGGAAACCCGCTGCTGGTGACGCGCAGCCCGGTGCTGCCGTCGGGGTCGCTGAGCGTAAACGGCACGCTCAACAACCGACCGCGGGCGGCATTGATTTGCATACCGGCGGCCAGACCGCCGAGGCCAGGCGGCCGGTTCACATCGCTGACCGTCAGCGTAAATACTTTGCTGTCGTGAGCCGGTGGACTGGCGCTGTCGGCGACCGTCACCGTCAGACTATAGACGCCGCTGTTATTGTAATCCGGCGCCACGGACAATTCGGCCGTGCCATCCTGGTGATCGCGCAGGCTGACAAAACCCTGGGCCGCCGCCGGCGCCGACAATTGAAAACTGAGTTTATCCCCGGCATTGGCATCGGTTGCCGCCAGCGCGATGCTGCGCGTCTGCCCCTCGGCGACGCTGATATCGGCCAGCGGCGCCAGCACCGGCGCCAGGTTGGTGGAATTCGCCGGCTGAATGGTCAAGTTCACCGTGGCGACGGCGGACACCGCGCCATACACATCGGTCAGCATATAGCTGAAACTGTCGCTGGTGCCGGGCGAACCGTCGTGGTGATAAATCAACAGGGTGGTGCCGCTGCTGCCGCTGATCTTGCTGACCGTGCCGTGGGCGGGTGCGCCGGTAATGGCGAGTACGGCGCTGGCCAGGCCGCCGACCTTGTCCTGATCGTTGGCCAGCACATCCAGAGTGACGGTTCCGCCGGACGGTATATCCAGGCTGGGGCCGACAATCGCCCGATTGTCGTCGTCCAGCGCCAGTGGCCGATCGTTGACGGTGATGGCCAGATGCAGCACCTGGCTGCCGTCCAGAATGCTGTCGGCCTGCAGGCTGGCCTGATAGGGCGTGGCGCTGACCTGGGCGGGAGTGGGATTCCAGCTCAGGGTGCCACTGCTGGTGGTGCTGTTGGTAAATGCGGCGCCTGCCGGCAGGCTCAGCGCCTTAAGCGTAATGGATTTGACCAGGGGATTGTCAGAACGCGCCTCGACGGCAAGGGCCAGACCGGACGCGCCGGCGGTGACCGTGTGCGCGGAATTATCCGCGGGGGTGAAAATGATGGCGGCGTCGACACCACCGGCAAAGGACAAAACGGCGAGCAGTGCCAGCGCCCTGCCTGACCTGGTCCACCATCGTGGGTACGCGGGAACGGACAACATAGTTGCCTCCTAGAGCGGCGCCTCAGGGCGGATTGAGCTGCTGCGGCAGCGGCAGCGCCGAGGGAATAACGGGCGCGGTGCCGGCGGGATCGGCGGACTGCAAACCGCCGGCGCTCAGATCGAGCGGGCTGCCGCTGTGGATCACGGAGCGATTGTGCAAGGCCGCAGCCCCCTCCTCGCCGCTGAGCAGATTCGCCACCATCGGCCGCTGGCCGGTGGCGATGATTGCCCCCTGACCGGCATACAGCACCACGCCGTCGTAGCCACCACTCGCGCCCTGCAGACGCATGGCCCCGGTCAGCACCAGCACCTGGGTACGGGCGAATTCCGCGCTGATTTCCAGTTCCGCGCCGCTGACCGGGATGCGCGCCTCGCTGGTCTGCACCACGAAAGCCTGGGCGGCGAAAGACGGCGCCACCCGCAGCTGGATACGGCCGCGCACCAGCTGCAGCAGCGCCTCGGCGCCGGCGCCGGCGGTGTAGTGCACAATCTCCAGGCGGCTGTTGCCGCCCATGACAATACGGCTGCCATCGTGCATCGCCAGCAGCACACCGCCGTCACTTTTGGTACGCAGCACCTCCTGGTCGGAAATCACCTGGCCCTGCTGCAGCTGGCGCAACTGACCGCTGGCGTCACGGGCGTCGGCGCGCCCCTGCAGTAGCGCCACCCTGCCGATTTCCAGCGCCGGCGCCGGCACCGCCAGCAGCGCGCAGTAAACCCCCGCCAGCAGCCGCCATGCCGTCTTCATTGCGCCTCCATGCGCCAGAGCACGCCCAGGGTGAGAACATTGCGCCGGTAACTGTAGACATCGATATTGGAATGCTGGCTGGATGCGACGTACTGCAGCTGGTACTCCCACGGCCGGCGCGCGGCATACTGCAACAACAAAGACCACTGACTGGTGCGATCCTGGCGCCGTGCGGCGAAAATACTGTGCACATGATCGTAATCCTGACGGCTGCCCTGCCAGGCGATGCCGCCTTTGATGGGTGGACTGAAGCGGTAGTCGGCCTGCAGCAGATACGCCGTTTCCGCCCGGGCCCAGTTGGCACCGTCCGCAGCACGGTGGCCGCGCTGCAGGTTCGCCCGCAATTGCGCCCGATGATCGGCGACAAACCAGGCGCCGTACATTCCCAGGCCACGGTAACTGCCGCTGCGACTTTCCTCCGCTGCTACCGCCTCGCTGATATCTTCGACTTCAGCGCGCAGGTAGCCCATGACGGTGGCGGTGTCAGTCCAGCGCAAGTAGGCGCCGGGACTGGAACGGTAAGCGCTGAGATAGGTGCTGCCATCGAGCCGCTGCTGTTCCAGTCCGACGGGAAAGCGCAAACCCCAGCGCCCCTGGGAATAAGCGGGACTGAATACATACGCGAGGCGTTGTGTGTCGAATTGCCGCAGTTCGTCGTGCCGGCTGGCGTAGAGGTGAGCTTCGTGATACAAGGCCCAGTACGGGTTGAACTCCTGGCGGTAGAGCAGATCACCGGTCAACACCCAGCGGTCATCGCGCTTGCCGCCGCCATTGCTGCTGACCGGCGTACCCTGCGGCAGCAAGGCCACGTTGCTGTCGTTTTCCAGGCGTAACCCGACCTCCCCCACCAGCGCGCGCTCCAGGCGCGCCAGCTGTTGCAGCAGTACCTGGTCGCGGCGACCGTCCAACCCCAGCGCATCCCCGGTCGCCGCGTCCGCCAGCAGGCGGGTGGCGGCTTCGATGCGCCCACTGCGCACGTAAGCCTGCAACAGGGGCAAGGCGACGTAATCACGCGCCGCGCTCGACAGTTGCAAGGCCAGTTGCCAGGCGGCCATGGCGTCGTAATCCTGGCCCATGGCGGCCAGCGCCCGTCCTTCCAGCCAACGCACCTGCGGCTTGTAGGCGACCATTTGTTTGAGTAACTGCAGGTAGTCCAGCGCCCGCCGCGGATTGCCATCGGCCAGTTCGATCTCGGCCAGCGCCTGCATTATGCTCTCGTCGCGCTGAAAGAACTCAAGCACGCTGGTCAGCGCGGTTCTCGCCTCGCGGTAGCGATTGAGATGAAAATAGGTCAAACCCAGCAGGCGCACCACTTCCGCCTGATCTTTGCCCACCGGCAGGCTTTCTAATTGCTGAAAATCCATGGCACCGCCCTGACCGTGAGCGGGCAGCGACTCCAGCCGCACCTGGAGAAAAGCATCGAGCGCTTCTTCAAAATTTTCCTGGGAAAAATTGCGCAACCCGGACTCCATGGTTGCATTGCGATCATCGCCGTAGGCCGGCGCGGAGCACAGCGGCAGGGTCAACGTCACGGCCACCAGAGTGATGACTGCCAAATCCATCAGCGGGTACATTCTGATATTCATCCCCTGCCACAATAAAGCATTGAACACTTATGGCGACCGGATCTGGTCAGTCGGCGCGGTGGCGGCGGTAATCTGCTGCGGTTTATTACCGTGCATCGCGCCGTCCCTGGTCGTGGCGGCCATTATAGCGAAACCCGTCGCCAGGGACAGATGGGGAAGCGGGGAAAATTCTTATTGTAGACATTTGACCGGCGAAAACATCGATTGCGCTGCGGAAATTACCGCCCTAAGCGAAACCGGTTGTCTGGCCGATGCGCTGCTTAGCCATGGCAGCAGTCTTACTGCAAAGCAAATTTGTCGTTCAAGCTGCGCAAGCGCTCACTGAGACTGCGCATGATGCCCAGAGCGAGCTCCGGATAGTTGATGATCAGCCCCTGGAATCGGCCTTTTTCCAGACTGTAGATCCTGGCCGGTTGCAACACGCAGGCGGTGGCGGAACGCGGCTTTCCATCGAGCATGCCCATTTCGCCGAAACATTCGCCGGCGCCGAGCACGGCGACATAGTCACCGGTGGCGCCGCGGCTCTGCAGGCTCACGCCTACCTGTCCCGATTCGATGATATACATTTTGTCGCCGCGATCACCGCGGGAAAAAATCGTATCGCCCGCGAAAAATTCCTCGACCACGAATTCACCGGCGACCACCTGCAGATCCTCGGTGACGATACCGTGAAACAGGTTGGTCTTCTTGATCAGGAGAACGGTTTTAAACAAATCTCGCATAGTCTAATTCACCGCGGTCGCCGCATGCATCGCACATTTAGCCAACCAGGCATCGGGCTGCGACTGCGCCCAACGCAAAACATCGGCGGTGCTACGCAGCCGTTGGCTGTCATCACGCAGCGCTTTGTCGCCGCTGTTGCCGGCGGCAAAATCCAGCACCTCGCCCAGCAGGAACGCCAGACGCCGGTTCGCCAGATGTCGCACCACTTCCCCGGCCGCTGCGGCATAGCGATTGTCATCGCTTTGCAGCGCCGCTCGCACGGTCGCCATGCGGTCCTGGCCCTCAACGGGTCCGAGCAGAATCAGCACCAGATCCACGGCCTGCTGTGTGCGTTCGCGCAGCACCAGCAGCAGCAGCTCCCAGTCGCCGGACGGCGCGCTGCCGGTACCGACTATATACATGGCCACGGCGAATTGCCGCGCCTGCCGCGCCTGCTTTTCCGCCAGGGACTCCAACAACGGCGTAGGCGGATCCAGTGCCGTCAACTGCAATGCCAGCGCCTGGCGGGCGCGAAAATGCAGACTGGAATCGGCGCTGAGCGTCGCCAGCCTGGCGGTCTTATCGGCGACACTGCGCAGCAGGCCGGCAATGGCCGACTGGCGCACGCGCGGATGCCGATCCGCCGCGCCTTGCAATAACAGTGCTTCCACGTCCGCGCCAGGCAACTGGGCGACGACCTGCATCAAGGCCTGGCGCACGTCGCTGTGCTGGCAGGCGCGAAACATCGCGTGCAAGCGCTCACCGAGGCAGGCAGTGTCGCCGCCCTGCCCGGCCAGCGCCCGCAACACTTTGATCTGCAGGCGCGCATCGTTGTCATCCAGCAGGGTCAGCAGCAGCGGCAGGTGTTGCGGTTGCGGCAAGCGCTCCAGCACCTCCAGCGCCGCATACCGCTCGGCGCGCGTTCCGTCCAGCAGACTGGTCAGGGTCGCCTGCGCCCGATCGGCATGCTCGACACTGGGGCGGGCCAGCAGATGAAAGACAGCTGCCGCGCGCAGTCGGGGGTGGGCATCCTGCAGCAGCGCAGCAACCGTCGCCGGCGCAAAAACCGGCGCGCCATGCGCCGTGCTCAGCAACAGGGTGGCGCGTATTCGGTCATCTCCACGCGCGAAGCGCTGCTGCAGCAGTTCGGCCGGGGCCTGCGCCAGGTGTGGCCCGAGGAGACGCAGCAGACAGTCCGCCGTCCGGTCGCTGGTGGCAGCATCGGCGACACGTTGCAGCACCGGCGTCACCGCCTGCGCGCCGCAGGCAGTCAGCAGCGATTCGGCGGCGAGCAGCGCCGCCTCTTCATCCGCGGCAATCAGCATCTGCTGCAGCTCGCCGCAGATTTCCTGACGGCCACCGGCAGTGGGCAGGGACATGGCGGCGCCGGGAACGAACAGATTGGCGCGCAAATTTTCCACGATGCTGTCGACATAGGCGCGATTCATTTTCACTGCATAATAAACACAGCCGACGGCGGCGGCCAGCCCCGGCAGCAGGAAATACACGGAATCCGCCGAGCGCTGCGTCCACCAAAGCAGACCGCCGGTCAGCGCCAGGGCGAACGGCATGACCAGCGCTACCGCCATCGCCCGGGCGCGTCCCGCCATGGGCGCCGGCAAGGCCTGCAGAAACAAGTCACGCACCGGGCCGCGTACCGCCGGGTTCAGCACATCGCGGGCGCAACTGGCATAGAGCGCGGCAGGCAGACTGAAACTCAGCAGCAGACCGCCGAAGCCCAGGAACACCGCTGCGGGAAACAGCATATTCATCGTCTTGACGCCGAAACGGTCCAGGGCGCGACCGGTAACGAACACTTGCAGCAGCAACGCGCCTATACCGGTGACCGCGGTTAATGCCCCGAAAAACTGCGCCAGCTCACCGGTATCGTGAAACGCCGCGGTATAGACCCGGTTAACGGCGTAGTTCATGCTGTAGAACACGATGACGGTAAAGAACAGGGCCATGGAGCAGGACCACAACAGACGGGAACGACCGGTAAACCGCACTCCCAGCACCACTTCATCCCACGCCTGCCTGAGCCGGCGCGCCGCATGTTTGCCGGAACGAAAATAGGCGGAGGCACCGTTTCTGCCATGATAGCGACGCAGCATGGCGGCGCAGGCCGCCGCCGTCAGCGCCCACAATAGCAGCATGTTTTCCACCGCCAGCAGCGGCGCCAGCAGGGACAGCAACAGACCACCGACTATAGACCCCGCCTGCATGGCGGCGAAAATCAGCGGCAGCAGGCGGCGGGCCTGCTCGCTGTGAAAGTTCTGCGCCACGTACAAGCCGGCGTGCACCAGCAGCAGTTCCGAGGCGATTTCATAGAGCAGAAAATACAGAGGATAGACCTGCTGCCATACGGCGTAACGCATCAACAGCCAGTTGCCCGCCAGCAGGACGGCCAGAATCAGGCAGAGAATGCGAAAAAAGCGCTCCGCCGGCAGGCGATCGGCGAACGCCGCGTAGCTGACACTGATGCCGAACAGAAGCATGCCGAGCAGCAGGTAGAGCTGCGGCAGGAACTCAATACCATAGCGTTTAAAAAACAGCGCATCGGCGCTGCCGCGGCCTATGGCCATGCCGATGCCAAGCAAGAAAAACAGCCGGAGAAAATAGGCCAGGGCGGTGCGTTCGCCACTGCGTACCCGGAAAAAGCCCTGCCACCCAGACATACTTGGAAATCCGATTCAAACCGCAACCCTCCAGGTCGTTGATCTGGATGGGCTTGAGCATTGCCCCCTGCGTTACCACGCCGGCGGCAGCTTCTCCTGAATGGTAATGGTTTTGTTTTTTACCGTAACGTAGCCGCCGATGGTCAGGTCTTTCAGGATGCGGCTGACCATTTCCCGGGAAGCTCCAACCATATTGGCCAGTTCACGCTGAGTCAACTTCTGCTCGATGACCATGGTGCCGTCCTCGGCCCGGGTCGCCATATTGAGCAAAGTGCGCGCCACCCTGCCGTAGACGTCCATCAGCGCAAGACTCTTGACGTTCTCGGTCAGATCGCGGAAACGCCGGATCAGGCCATCGATGAGTTTCACCGCGATCTGCGGATTGGAATTCAGGCACTTGAAGAAATCGCTCTTGGAGATTACCGCGAATTTGCTGTTTTCCAGGGTAATCACCGAGGCGCAGCGTGGTGAATGATCCAATGCCGCCAGTTCGCCGAAGTAATCATTGGGCTCGAGCACATTCAGATCCACCTGCTTGCCTTCCTCATCGCTGAGAAACACCTTGACCTTGCCGGTAAGAATCACGTAAAGGGAGTCGGACATGTCTCCCTCCTGAATGACGATAGTATTCCTGCCGTAGCTGCGCACCACCGCGTGGCTGGACAGAAAATCAATCATGTCGGACGACAAATCCTTGAACAGGGAAATATTGGCCAGGGTCGCGCTAGCCTGCCGGCGATGATGACTGGGAATGGGTTCGAACAAGCCGCCGCTTTCAGCGCCAACCTCTGGATCGATGGCATTGTCATCCACCGTCAAACCATCCGCCATAGCATGTTCCTCCGCTAATTCCACAGGTTACCTCTGGTATGGAATTATAGCTCCCCCTACTTACATTGAACAAACTTACTGTTAGCATTTAGGCGGCGGGATGCATTATTTTTTACTTCCACGTGCCGTCGTGCGGCCGCTGATCATCGTTGTATTCTGGCGAATTTAACATAAACACGTCCGCTCCACGACCAGCGACCCCGATTCCCGGTCAATCCGTCCACGGGACCATCGAATCGCCGCCAGACCCCGGGGAGCGGCGGCACGAACGCCCACCGCGGAGAGTGAATATCGCACAGGGTCAGGGTGCGATTCTTAACCGTTAAATGCCATCATGCACCCTATAGTAATGGAAGATAACTATAAAACGGGAAGGGAAGAACATGAATTCGCATCAGAACAAAATACAGTCGTTGCTCACCGCAATGGAGAGTCGGGATTTGGTGGAAGTACTGCGGCAGAACAGTCTGCCGTTCCTTGCTCCCCTGTTCGATGATCAGGATGACAGCCCTGGCATCCGGGTCTATACCCTGGGCCGGTTCAGCCTGGTGAAAAACGAACAGGCGGTCGATTTTCCCGGCCGTGCCAAGCGCAAACCCATGGACCTGCTCAAAGCCCTCATCGCCCTGGGTGGGCGCGACGTCTGCCAGGTGAAAGTGGCGGAAATCCTCTGGCCGGATGCCGATGGCGACGCCGCTCACCGCTCGCTGGACACCACCCTGCACCGTTTGCGTAAACTGCTCGACAATGATCGCGCCATCATGCTGCGCGAAGGCAAGATCAGCCTGAGCAACGACTGTTGCTGGGTCGATGCCTGGGCATTTGAACGGGTGCAAGGCCGACTGGAATTCATTCTTGATCAACTGTTCAACGAAAACATCGACAACCAGGAAGTCGTCAAACTGGCAAACATCGCTCTGAGCATGTACAAGGGCCCGTTCCTCGGGGTGTCCAGCTCGGAATCCTGGGCTATCACCTACCGGGAACGACTGCGCAGCAAATATATCCGCCTGTTGCGCAAGGTAGGTCGCTACTACGAAGCCAACGGCAAACTCGACCTCGCCCTGGAGGCCTACCTCAAAGGCCTCGAAATCGACGGTCTGCTGGAGGAGCTTTATCAGCGGGCGATGGCCTGTTACTGCGGCCTGGAACTGCGGGCCGAGGCCCTGCTGTGCTATCAGCGCTGCGTAATGAACCTGCGGGCGCATCTGGGGATTCCGCCCTCGCCCCGTACCGAGCAACTGCATCAGCAATTGCTCAACAGCTGATTACTATTTGATTCAATCAGTTATCCCGCCACCCCCCGGTGAAATAGCAAGGCCTGGCAACACCGGGTAAGTCCGAAGTAAGGACCGGCGGTTAGAATAACCGGGTAAACAATAACTATCGAGGCGGTAGCTTATGGAGAGCTATATCGTACGGATATACCGTCAGGATACGGCTGATCCGCACAATATGACAGGCACTATCCTCAAGGCAGGCGACGGAACCGAAACCCGGTTCAGCTCGGGTGACGAACTGATCAATTTATTATGGCAGCTGGAAGCCAGTGACCTGACGATATCGCCAAGTCACTATCGGCACCTGAACTGATCACTCCATATTTCCCAGGATGGCTTTTTTCACGGCCTCCAGTTCCGCATCCACCGTGAACATGCGGGAACCGCTTTGTTTTATCGCCGTATCGGGATCTTTCAAACCGTGGCCGGTGAGCGTGCACACCACCTTGCTGCCTTCGGCGATCTTGCCGGAGCGAATATCGGCCAGGGCGCCCGCCAGAGAAATCGCCGACGCCGGCTCGCAGAATACGCCTTCTTTCTCCGCCAGCAGTTTCTGCGCTTCCAGAATGCCCGGATCGGTAAATTCGGCGAACCAGCCCTTACTCTCTTGCTGCGCCGCCCAGGCCTTGTCCCAGGACTGGGGATGGCCGATGCGAATGGCGGTGGCGATGGTTTCCGGGTTATCGACCATCTTGCCGCGCAGGAACGGCGCTGCGCCGCTGGCCTGGTAACCGCACATCACCGGCCGGTTGTTGACGATACCGTGATCGTGGTATTCACAATAACCCATCCAGTAGGCCGAAATATTGCCGGCATTGCCCACCGGCAGACAGTGATAGTCGGGCGCCGTGCCCAGTTCTTCCATGATTTCGAAGGCGGCGGTCTTCTGCCCCTGCAGGCGATAGGGGTTGATGGAATTGACGATGGTCACCGGCGCTGCGTCGCCGATTTCCTTGACCAGCTCCATACCTTTGTCGAAATTGCCCTTGATTTGAATGACGATAGCGCCATGCATCATCGCCTGGGCCAGCTTACCCATGGCGATTTTGCCGTCGGGAATCAGCACGAACGCCTTGATGGAGGCGCGTGCTGCGTAGGCCGCCGCCGCCGCCGAAGTATTGCCGGTGGACGCGCAGATGATGGCCTGGCTGCCCTCTTCCACCGCCTTGGTCACCGCCATGGTCATGCCCCGGTCCTTGAATGAACCGGTGGGGTTGAGACCCTCGTACTTGACGTAAATCTCCACCTGCTTGCCCAGCATCCGTGGGATGTTGTTCAACTTGATCAGCGGCGTATTGCCCTCGCCCAGACTGATAATGCGGGTATCGTCGGACACCGGCAGGCGGTCGCGGTAACGTTCAATCAGGCCGGTGTAGCGGTTGCGAAAAGGCATTGCGGATTCCTCGTAATTAATTCTTGTTGCCCAGGTTTTCCAGACGGATGCGCACGACGTCACTGGTAATGGCATCCAGCGCCTGGATGCGAGAGATCGCCTGTTTCATCGCCCGTTCACGTACCCGGTGCGTCAGCATGATGATGGACGCCTTGCCGCCGTTCTCGTCCGACGGCTCCTTCTGGATAATGGCTTCGATGCTGATCTGCAGATCGGCCAGCACCCGGGTCACATCCGCCAGCACCCCCGGCTGATCCATGGCCTGCATGCGCAGGTAATAGGCGGTTTCCACTTCGTCCATGCCAAGGATGGGCGCATCGGTCAGCGCATCGGGCTGGAACGCCAGGTGCGGCACCCGGTTCTCCGGATCGGTGGTCAGGGCGCGGGTGACATCCACCAGGTCCGCCACCACCGCTGACGCGGTGGGTTCGGCGCCGGCACCGGCGCCGTAGAACAGGGTGGGACCCACGGCATCGCCCTTGACCAGCACCGCGTTCATCACGCCGTCGACATTGGCGATCAGGCGGCGGTGGGGAATCAGAGTAGGATGCACGCGCAGCTCTATGCCCTGAGTGGTGCGCCGGGCGATACCCAGGTGCTTGATGCGATAACCCAGTTCGGTGGCGTAATTGACGTCTTCGCGGGTGATGCGGGTGATGCCCTCGGTATAGACCTTGCTGAACTGCAGCGGAATGCCGAAGGCAATGGACGCCAGGATCGTCAGTTTGTGGGCGGCATCGATGCCCTCCACGTCGAAAGTGGGATCGGCCTCGGCATAACCCAGCGCCTGCGCTTCCTTGAGCACGTCGGCGAAATCCCGGCCCTTGTCGCGCATCTCGGTGAGAATGAAATTGCCGGTGCCATTGATGATGCCGGCCAGCCACTGGATCTGGTTGCCGGCCAGGCCTTCGCGTATCGCCTTGATGATGGGGATGCCGCCGGCCACCGCCGCTTCGAACGCGACCATCACACCCTGCTTCTGGGCGGCGGCGAAAATTTCATTGCCGTATTTGGCGATCAGCGCCTTGTTGGCGGTAACCACGTGCTTGCCATTGCTGATAGCCTGCATCACCAGCTCACGCGCCAGGCCGTCGCCGCCGATGAGTTCGGCCACGATCTGAATCTCGGGATTGTTTACCACCGCGAAGGGATCGGTGGTAAGGGCAATGCCGCCGGTGTCGCAATTACGTGCTTTTTTCAGATCCCGGGCGCTGGCCTGCACGATTTTGATACCGCGTCCGGCGCGCCGGGCGATTTCCGCGCCGCTGCGTGCCAGCACCTTGACCGTGCCGCCACCGACCGTGCCCAACCCCAATAATCCGACTTTAACCGGTTCCACCTGCCACTGCTCCTTTGGTTACTTGCCCGGATTGCGCAACATGGCCTTGATGCCACGTACCGCCTGCCGGGTGCGATGTTCATTTTCGATCAGAGCGAAACGCACATGATCGTCGCCATAGCTGCCGAAGCCGATGCCGGGCGCCACCGCCACCTTGGCCTGAGCCAGCAGCTGTTTGGTGAATTCCAGTGACCCCAGATGGGCGAAAGCTTCAGGAATCTTCGCCCAGACGAACATGGTCGCCTTGGGTTTCTCTACCGGCCAACCGGCCGCGACCAGCCCGTCCACCAGCACATCGCGCCGGCTCTGGTAGTATTGGCGAATTTCCTCGACACAGTCCTGAGGCCCCTCAAGCGCGGCGATGGCCGCCACCTGGATGGGGGTGAACGTGCCGTAGTCCAGGTAAGACTTGATGCGAGCCAGCGCGGAGACCAGCGTCGGATTGCCCACCATGAAGCCGACCCGCCAGCCGGGCATATTATAACTCTTGGACAGGGTGAAAAACTCCACCGCCACGTCCTTGGCGCCGGGCACTTGCATGATGGACGGCGCGACATAACCGTCAAACACGATGTCGGCATAGGCCAGATCATGCACCACCCAGATCTGGTGCTCGCGGGCGATGGCCACTACCTTTTCGAAGAAATCCAGCTCCACGCACTGGGNNTTGGGCTTGGGCCAGGAATCCTTGATGGCCTTTTCCAGCTCCTCGAAAAAATTGATGCCCGGCACCATGGGCACATGGCGGATATCGGCACCGGCGATGACGAAACCGTAAGGATGAATGGGATAGGTCGGATTGGGTACCAGGATGGCATCCCCCGGCCCCATGGTGGCCAGGGCCAGATGCGCCAGACCTTCCTTGGAACCGATGGTGACGATGGCTTCGGAATCCGGATTCAGATCGACCTTGTAACGCTCCTGGTACCAGCGGGTAATCGCCCGACGCAAACGGGGGATCCCCTTGGATTGAGAGTAGCGGTGGGTATCCTCGCGCTGCGCGACTTCCACCAGCTTATCGACGATATGCTTAGGCGTCGGCTGATCGGGGTTACCCATACCAAAATCAATGATATCCTCACCCCGGGCTCGCGCCTTCATCTTCAAATCGTTGACGATGGCGAACACATAGGGGGGGAGGCGTTTAATTCTGGGAAAATCTTCGATCAATGTCTTAACCCTGATTTTGGTTTGCGCGGAGACAACGGCAGTGCGTAAAATGGCTGGCCGATTTTTCAAAAAAGAGTCATACATTACTGACTGGGCTTTTAACTGTCAACGTAAGTAATGTTATTTAAGGTTTGGCGTTTCCGTCGCAATAAGGACAGGGCCCGTGAAGTTTACCCGATCGACTCTCAATGAAAACTATGTGGTTAAAGCCTACACCCCGGGCAGCCTCACCGTGCAATACCTGGCCTTGAATCCGGAGGCCGGCGAGCATGACCCGCAACGTTGGAAAATCCGCGAGTTAACCCTGTCCGCCAGTGTCATCCTGGCCCCGGGAAAATTGATAGAAAACTGGCCACCCCGCTCCTTCGCCGAGCTGCAGCAACAGCATTTGCGTGAATTGGCTCAATTGCAGCCAGAACTGGTCTTGCTGGGCACGGGCAGCCGCATCCAATTTCCGCACAGCGAATGGATGGGGGATTTTCTGCGGGCGGGTATCGGTTTCGAGGTCATGGATACCGCCGCCGCCTGCCGGACGTATAACATCCTCACCGGCGAGGGCCGGCAACCGGTGGCGGCGCTGCTGCTGAACTGAGAAACCGGCTGCGCGCCGGTTTACTGGAAAATGGTGTCCACCGAATAACCTTCACGCTCCATGATTTCGCGCAGGCGTTTCAAGGCCTCCATCTGAATCTGCCGCACCCGCTCCCGGGTCACCCCCAGTTCATTGCCCACTTCCTCCAGGGTGGAGACCTCGCGGCTGTTGAGCCCGAAGCGGCGTTCCACCACTTCCCGCTGCTTGTCATTGAGCTGATTGAGCCAGAGCTCGAGGTTGCCGCGCAGATCGTCGTCCTGCAGCATCATCGCCGGATCCACGTTGTTCTCATCGGGAATGGCGTCGAGCAGGGATTTGTCCGTATCCTTGATCACCGGAACATCGACCGAGGTGATTCTTTCATTGAGACCCAGCATCTTTTTCACATCGTCGATGGGCTTGTCCAGCAGTTCGGCGATTTCCTCCGCGCTGGGTTCATGATCCAGGGTCTGCGCCAGATGGCGGGCGGCGCGCAGATAAATATTGATTTCCTTCACCACATGGATAGGCAGACGGATGGTGCGCGTCTGGTTCATGATGGCGCGTTCGATGGTCTGCCGTATCCACCAGGTGGCGTAGGTGGAAAAGCGGAAGCCGCGCTCGGGATCGAATTTTTCCACTGCCCGGATCAGACCCAGATTACCCTCTTCGATCAGGTCCAGCAGGGCGAGACCGCGATTGAGATAACGGCGGGCGATCTTGACCACCAGGCGCAGATTGGATTCGATCATGGTGCAGCGCGCTTTTTCGCTGCCGGTGCGCGCCTGGCGCGCATACAGCACTTCTTCTTCGGCGCTGAGCAGGGAGGAAAATCCGATTTCGTTGAGGTACAGGCGGGTGGCGTCGAGTTCGCCCTGGGACAACTCGCCCGGCGTATAGACACTGGTTGCGGTGACTGGGTCATCATCGACATCGTCGTCGATGTCCTCGATTACCTCGCCTTCCGCCAGCTCCAATTCCGCTTCCGGGTCGAACGGAATGTTCTTGTCAAATGTACTGCTGAGTTCACTGGCCTTTTCGTTCTGATCTAGCATGCGTACACCCCTAATTGACCGAGTTGGTAGCGGGGAGAAACTGCAGCGGATCGACCGGTTGACCGCTGCGCCGTATCTCGAAGTGCAGCATCACGCGATTGGTTCCAGTACTACCCATTTCCGCAATGCGCTGCCCCGCTTTGATGTAATCGCCTTCCTTGACCAGCAACCTCCGCACGTGCCCGTAGGCACTTAGAAATTCGTCGTTATGTTTGATGATGACAAGCGTACCATAACCTAGTAAAGCATTCCCAGTATATACGATCTTTCCCGGAGCCGCGGCAAAAATCTCCTGCCCCTCCCTGCCGGCGACTTTAATACCTTTATTTAATCTACTTGAATTATCGAAGCGTTGCAGAATCATTCCGTGTACCGGCCACTGCCACTGAATTGCGCTACCGGCAGCCTCTTCAGCGCCGGCTTCGCCAGTGTTACCGCCCGTGGCGGCACCGGGTGTCGCTGCCGCCCGCGGTGGCGATGCCGATGCAGGGCGGGATGACGGCTGATCCCGCGGCGCGGGTGTCGCAGACGGTATCGTCGGCGTCGCTGTCGTATTCGATGGAGCTGTTGGCGTTGGCATGGGTGTCGCCAGCGTCTGCGCCGGTGGCAGCGCCTGGTAGCCGGTCAGGGGTTTGATCTGGACAGCGGCCCCATCGTCTCCGCCATCGCTGGCGCTGGCCGCGGGCATGGCAACGGGTGCGGTCGCCAGCGGTCGCGCCGCGCCGCCGCTGCGCGCCGGCGTGGCGGGCGGTGTCAGGCGAATGATATCGCCGGGAACGATACGGTAAGGTGGATCGATGCCATTCCACTGCGCCAGCGTCTTGTAGTCGTAGCCATACCACCAGCCGATGGAGTACAGCGTCTCGCCGGCGTGCACCCGATGATACATGTGATTGCCACAGCCGCTGGTCAGGCCAATGACCGCCAGCAGCAACAGACCGGCGATCAGGCGCCGGGCGGCAGGTCGCGCCGGGGATATGTACTTTTGCCGTGACATGGTTTCCGGTACATAAATTCTGTCAGAGTTTATAGAGCAGATACGCCACAACGGCCAATACGATCACCACCCAGCCCAGCCGATCGACATAGGTGCGCAGCAACTTGTCCATTTTCTCACCGCCCCAGAAAACAAAGGCGGCGACGAGAAAGAAGCGCGCGCCGCGCCCGATCAGCGACGCCAGCACGAACGGCAGCAGATGCATATGCATGACGCCGGCACCGACGGTGAACAATTTGTAGGGTATGGGAGTAAAGCCGGCGATAAACAGGGCCCAGAAACCGAAATCGTCGAACCAGGCGCCGACCTGACGGAAACCCTGGCTGTAACCGGCGCGCTCGATCAGCGGCTCGATCACGTCGAAGGCAAACAGGCCGATGCAGTAACCCGCGATGCCGCCGACCACCGAGGCCAGCGTGGTCAATCCCGCCAGCAGCCAGGCGCGCCGGCGCTGCGCCAGGCACATCGGCGCCAGCATCACATCCGGAGGAATGGGAAAGAATGACGACTCGGCGAAGCTCAGGGCCGCCAGATACCATTGACTGTGTCTGTGCGCCGACCAGCGCAGCACCCGTGCATAGAGGGAAGATAGCAGTGGCAAGCTACTCCGTGCCTCCGCGCAGGGTAACGAAACGCACCGGCTCGAGCACCTTGCTTTCGTGCGTGCTGGCGCCGGTGCGCGTGATCTGCAACAACTGCTGGGCGCCGCCCTGCCCCGCCGGAATCAGCAGACGCCCGCCGATGGCCAGCTGTTCGATCAGCGGCGCGGGCACCTCCAGCGGCGCGGCGGTAACGATGATGCCGTCGTACAGCGCGTGTTCCGGCCAGCCCCAGCCGCCATCGGAATATTTCAGATGCACATTGCGGATATGCAGACGGTGGAAACGTTCGCGCGCCTGATTGAGCAGACCGCGAATGCGTTCGACGCTGTACACCTGATCGACCAGGCGACTGAGTACCGCCGTCTGATAGCCGGACCCGGTGCCCACTTCCAGCACCTTCTTCAGACGCCCGCCGGCCAGCAGCGCTTCGGTCATGCGCGCCACGATATAGGGTTGGGAGATGGTCTGTCCAAAGCCGATGGGCAGTGCAGTATCCTCGTAGGCACGGCTCGCCAGCGCCTCGTCGACAAACAGGTGACGGGGAATGTCGCGGATCTGATCCAGCACCGCCAGCTGGCTGATGCCTTCCTGGATCAAACGCTGCACCAGACGCTCGCGGGTGCGCTGCGATGTCATGCCAATGCCGCGAAATTCGCAATTCATGTCCACGGTACGCGCTCCAGCCAGCGGGCAACCTTGTCCAGCGACTTGTGGTGGGTCAGATCCACATGTATAGGCGTCACCGATACCTTATTGTTCCTGACCGCGAAAAAATCGGTACCGGGCCCGGCATCCTGCTCGGCACCGGCGGGACCCACCCAGTAAATGGGGCGGCCCCGGGGATCGGCAGATTTTATAACCGGTTCCGATTTATGTCGATTGCCCAGGCGGGTGACTTCCAGGCCGGCGAGCTGCGTCAGCGGCACATCCGGCACGTTGACGTTGAGTATCGTGTCCTTGGGCAGCGGATGCGCCGCCAACTGATTCACCAATGACTTGGTAATGGTCGCCGCAGTGGCATAATGATTGCTTCCGTTGAGGGCCAGGGAAACGGCAATGGCCGGCAGACCGAGAAAGCGCCCTTCCATGGCCGCGGCCACGGTACCTGAATAAATGACATCATCTCCCAGGTTGGCGCCGGCATTGATGCCCGACACCACCATATCGGGTTCCTGCGCCAGCAGACCGGTTATCGCCAGATGCACGCAGTCAGTGGGTGTGCCGTCGACGAATACGAAACCGTTGTCGGCGGTGGTGGCGCGAATGGGCGACTCCAGAGTCAGGGAATTGCTGGCGCCGCTGCGATTGCGCTCCGGCGCCACCACATGAATATCGGCGATACTGGCCAGGGCTTCCGCCAGGTGTCTGATGCCGGGTGCCAGGTAACCATCGTCGTTGCTGATCAGAATGCGCATGGCGGCATTCTACACTAAAACCGCACCAGTTCACGCACCACGGCGGTGGCATAGCCACCGGGCGGCAACTGGAAACTCAGTTGCAGATCACCGGCCCCGGTCCACTGCCACTGCAGATCCCGCGGCCGCAGGCGCAGGGGACGGCGTTCCTGACGCAGGCCGAATTTCTCCAGGCCGGCGCACAGCGCCGGATGCGGCGCCAGCGCTTCCTGTTCCGGCACCAGCGCCGCATCGCTGGCCGGGCTGGCGCCGGCGCCCCACAGAGGCGCGGACGGATGCAGGTCAAAGTCGGCGACGCGGGCGGCGATGTCGGCGGTGATCTGCGGCGCGGCGAACCAGCTGTTACTGCCATCGAGCATCACCGCTTCGCCGGGCAGCACCTGCTGCCAGCTGCTGGCCGCTACCCGCAGACTCAACACTTCATTGAAGAGAAAGGAACGTGCCGCCGACAGGTACATCCCCTGCTTGGCATCGCGGCGCGGCGCCGCCTGCGCAAACAGCTGCAAGGCACGCAACAAATTGTTACCGTCGTGACCGAAACGCTGACTTTCGAAGTAGTTGGGCACACCCTGACTCTGCACCTCGCCCAGGCGCCGCTCAACATCGGCGCGGTCCCCGTCGGGCTGGCGCAACAGGATCTCGAAACCATTGGCAGCGTGACTGCCGGGTCGCAGCTTGCGCCGGTGGCGCGCCACCTGCAGCACCCGACGTCGATCGTCGGCAAATTCCGGCCACGGCGGATCGGCGCGGTTCCCCAGATCGACGCTGAACCACTGCCGGCTCACCGCCTGCCGGTCCTTGAGACCGCAGTAACCCACAGCCAGGGGTTTTACCGCCGCGAATCGGGCCAGCGCCGCGGCCACCTCACCGGTGTTCAGCTGGCGCTTTTCGATCAGCAGCAGAGCGTGGCTGCCGCTGCCGTCCGGTTCGAAACCCAGGCTTTCGCTCACCACGAAATCCTCCGCCTGCTGTTTCAACTGCGCCTGCGCCGTCGGCTCCCCCAGCGCCCGGGCGCAACGCTGCATCAGCTGCGGCGCCAGCGCGCCGTAATCAGGCGGCATGATCCGCCGCCAGCAGCAGCACGACCGCCAGGGCGGCGATGCCTTCGCGCCGGCCGGTGAAGCCCATGCCCTCGGTGGTGGTGGCCTTGATCGCCAGCTGCGCGGGTTGACACTGCAGGTCGGCCGCCAGCAGCTCCACCATGGCGGGAATATGCGGCGCCAGCTTGGGCGCCTGCGCCATCACGGTGATATCGGCATTGCCCAGGCGCCAGCCGCGGTCGGTGAGCTGGGCCACCACCCGGCGCAGCAGCACACGGCTGTCGATGTTCTTGAAACTGGTGTCATTGTCGGGAAACAGCGTGCCGATATCGCGCAGACCGGCAGCGCCCAGCAAGGCATCGCAGAGGGCGTGAATCAGCACGTCACCGTCGGAATGCGCCTCTAGGCCGTATTCAAACTCGATCCTTACGCCGCCCAGCACCAGCGGCCGATCGGCGGCAAAACGGTGTGCATCGAATCCCTGGCCGATACGCATTATGGAGTTTCCTGTCGTCGCAAATAGTATTCGGCCAGCTGCAGATCCTCCGGCCGGGTGATTTTAATATTGTCGGCGGCTGCTTCCACCATCACAGGTCGCAGCCCCAGCGCCTCGATCGCCGACGCCTCGTCGGTCACCAGCTGCTCGCGCGCCAGCGACTGTTCCAGGGCATCCATCAACAGGCCGAGACTGAACATTTGCGGCGTCATCGCATGCCACAACCGGCGTCGATCCACGGTTTCGAGGATGGCGCCGTGACTGTCGCAGCGTTTCATCGTATCCCGCACCGGCATGCCCAGCAACCCGCCCACCGGGTGGGCGGCGCAGGCCTGCAGCAGACTGTCGATATCCTGCGCGCGCACGCAGGGGCGCGCGGCGTCATGCACCAGCACCGGATGGTCCGCCGGCTGGGTGCGCCGCAGATAGCGCAGACAATTCAGCACCGAGTGGCAGCGCTCGGCGCCGCCGGTGACCACGGCCAGCGGCTTGTCCGCCGGCAGACGGCGCAACAGTGGCCACCAGCGGTCGGTCGCGGACAGGGCGATCACTACGCCGGCAATGGCCGGATGTGCGCATAGACGCGCCAGGGTATGCTCCAGCACGGTGCGATCGTTGATCACGAGATACTGCTTGGGAATTTCCGCACGCATGCGGCTGCCGCTGCCGGCCGCCGGCACCACCGCCCAATACGTGCCGTTGTTCTGCTTCATAAACTGCCAGTGGATTGTTGCATCACGCCGCGGAGCACGGTAACCCGGGGAAGCCCACCCTGCTCAATCCGCGCCGCCGTCGACGATCTGAAAAAAAGTTTCGCCGCTGCCTATCATCCCCAGTTCGCTGCGCGCCCGCTCCTCGATGGCATCCAGGCCCTGCTGCAGATCATGCACTTCCGCCGCCAGCGCCAGATTCCGATCGCGCAAACGGCTGTTCTCCGCGGTCTGCTGGCCGATGGCCTGCGACAGTTGCGCCGCCTCGCGCATCCCGCCCTTGCCAAGCCACAGGGTAAACTGCAGCACCAGCAGCAGTACGGATAACAGGCCGATCAACAGTTTCATACGCCACCCTGGTAGATGTCGTTTACTTGAGATTGTAGAACGTTCCCCGCCCCGGATAACTGACCTTGCCCGCCAGCTCCTCTTCGATACGGATCAGCTGGTTGTATTTGGCCACGCGGTCGGAACGCGACAGGGAGCCGGTCTTGATCTGGCCACTGTTGGTGGCCACGGCGATATCGGCGATGGTCGTATCCTCGGTTTCCCCGGAACGATGGGAAATAACCGCGGTGTAACCCGCTTTCTTCGCCATATCGATGGCCGCCAGCGTTTCCGTCAGGGTGCCGATCTGGTTGANNCTGGTTGACCTTGATCAGGATGGAATTGGCGATCCCCTTGGCGATGCCTTCCGCAAGGATCTTGGTATTGGTGACGAACAGATCATCGCCCACCAGCTGGATCCTGCCGCCCAGCTTCTGGGTCAAATAGGCCCAGCCATCCCAGTCACCTTCATGCATGCCGTCTTCGATGGTGATGATGGGATATTTGTCGACCCAGGCGGCCAGATAGTCGGCGAATTCGCGCGCCGTCAGGGACTTGTTTTCCGCCGCCAGCACATACTTGCCATCCTTGTAGAATTCCGAGCTGGCGGCGTCGATACCAATCAGGATATCACGCCCGGCATTGTAGCCGGCCCGGTCTATGGCCTGGAGAATGACTTCCAGCGCTTCTTCGTTGGAAGACAGGTCGGGGGCGAATCCGCCCTCGTCGCCGACTGCGGTATTCAGGCCCCGATCATGCAGCACCTTCTTCAGGCTGTGAAACACTTCCGCGCCATAACGCACCGCTTCGCTCAGACTGGGTGCACCCACCGGCAGAATCATGAATTCCTGCAAGTCGACGCTGTTGTCGGCATGGGCACCACCGTTGATGATGNNGTTCATCATCGGCACCGGCATCTGGAACGGACCGTTGCCGCCCAGATAGCGATACAAAGGCAGATTGACGGCCGCTGCCGCCGCCCGCGCATTGGCCAGCGATACCGCCAGGATGGCATTGGCCCCCAGGCGGGATTTATTTTCAGTGCCGTCCAGGTCTATCATGGTGCGATCGATCTTGGCCTGATCCAGCGCATTCTGCCCCATCAGCGCCTGGCGCAACTCGCTGTTCACGTGCGTCACCGCCTTGTTCACGCCCTTGCCGCCATAGCGCTTCTTGTCGCCATCGCGCATTTCTATCGCCTCACGCGAGCCGGTGGACGCGCCGGAGGGCACCGCCGCCCGCCCCAAGGCGCCGTTTTCCAGGAGTACGTCGGCTTCCACGGTAGGATTGCCGCGGGAATCGAGAATTTCGCGCGCGCGAATTTCTTTGATCTTGATGTTGTCCGTCATGGAGATTGTCTTTCCTCTTGAGCTTTACGTCTTCTTTCTAAAATTTTCATGCATGTAAAATGCCGGCGCCGCCCGCCGCCTACAGCGTTTGCTCGGCCAGCGGCTGGGATTTGACCGCGCGATCCAGGGCCAGCAACGTGCTGAGCAGCGCCTCGACCCGCGCCAGCGGCCAGGAATTGGGACCGTCGCTCAAGGCCTGATCCGGTCGCGGATGGGTTTCCATGAACAGACCGGCGACCCCCGCGGCCACCGCCGCCCGCGCCAGCACCGGCACATGCTGCCGCTGGCCGCCGGACGAGGTGCCCTGGCCACCGGGCAGTTGCACTGAATGGGTGGCGTCGAACACCACCGGACAGCCGGTGTCGCGCATCACTGCCAGCGCGCGCATATCCGATACCAGGTTATTGTAACCGAAGGAGACGCCGCGTTCGCAGACCAGGATCTGGTCATTGCCGGCGGCGCGCGCCTTGTCGACGACATTCTTCATGTCCCAGGGGGCGAGAAACTGCCCTTTCTTGATATTCACCGGTTTGCCCTGCCGGGCCACCGCCTGGATGAAATTGGTCTGCCGGCAGAGAAACGCCGGCGTCTGCAGCACATCCACCACCGCCGCCACTTCCGCCAGCGGCGTGTCCTCGTGCACGTCGGTCAGCACCGGCAGCTGCAACTGGCTTTTCACCTTCTGCAGGATCGCCAGCCCCTTGTCCAGACCCGGACCGCGGAAGCTGGCACTGGACGAACGATTGGCTTTGTCGAACGATGCCTTGAAGATGAACGGCACGCCCAGGCGGCCGGTGATTTCCTTCAGCTGACCGGCGGTTTCCATGATCAGGCTTTCGCTCTCGATCACGCAGGGACCGGCAATCAGGAACAGGGGCCGGTCCAGACCGGCTTCGAATCCACATAGTTTCATGCTTGTACCACTCTGTCAGCGGCGGTTCGCCCAGCTTGTTGATAGGCTCGCGCCGCCTCGATGTAACTGGAAAACAGCGGGTGGCCATCCCGCGGCGTGGAGGTGAACTCCGGATGGAACTGGCAGCCGATGAACCAGGGATGATCGGTCAGCTCCACGGTTTCCACCAGACTGCCGTCCAGCGAGCGGCCGGAAATGCGCATGCCCGCCTTCACCAGGGCCGCCACGTAATTGTTGTTCACTTCGTAACGATGGCGGTGACGCTCGCGGATCTCGTCCCTGCCGTATATATCGCGCATGCGCGATCCCGCTTCCAACCTGCACTCCTGCGCCCCCAGGCGCATGCTGCCGCCCAGGTCGGACTGCTCGCTGCGCTTTTCCACCCGACCGCGGGCATCCAGCCATTCGGTGATCAAGGCAATCACCGGGTAAGGGGTGTTGCGGTTGAATTCGGTGCTGTGGGCGCCGGGCATGTCCGCCATATTGCGCGCATACTCCACCACCGCCAGCTGCATGCCCAGACAGATGCCGAGATACGGCACCTTGTTTTCGCGGGCATAACGCACGGCGGCGATCTTGCCTTCGATGCCGCGCTCACCAAAGCCGCCGGGCACCAGGATGGCGTGTTTGTCGCGCAGCACGTCCACGCCCTTGCGCTCGATTTCTTCCGAATCGACGTAGACGATGCGCACCTTGGTACGGGTGTGCATGCCGGCGTGCAGCAGGGCTTCGTTCAGCGATTTATAGGCGTCGGCCAACTCGATGTACTTGCCCACCAGGGCGACCTTGACCTCGGCCGTGGTGTTCTGCAGCGAGGCCACCACCCGCTCCCACTGGCTCAGATCGGCCGGCGGCACGTCCAGCTGCAGCTTTTCCACCACGATGTCGTCCAGGCCCTGCTGGTGCAGCAGCGCGGGAATGCGATAGATAGTATCGACGTCGACGGCGCTGAACACCGCCCGTTCCTCCACGTTGGTGAACAGGGCGATCTTGCGGCGCTCGTCATCGGGAATTTCGCGCTCGGCGCGGCACAGCAGAATATTGGGCTGAATACCGATGGAGCGCAGCTCCTTGACCGAATGCTGGGTGGGTTTGGTTTTCAGCTCGCCGGCCACCGCCACATACGGCACCAGGGTGAGATGGATAAAGAGGGTGCGATGTGACCCCAGCTCCACGCCCATCTGGCGTATGGCCTCGAGAAACGGCAGGGACTCGATATCACCCACGGTACCACCGATTTCCACCATGGCCACATCGGCATCGCCCGCGCCTTCACGTACGCAGCGCTTGATTTCGTCGGTGATATGTGGAATCACCTGCACGGTACCGCCCAGGTAGCCACCGCGGCGTTCGCGGGCAATCACGTTCTCGTAGATGCGGCCGCTGGTGAAGTTGTTCTTCTGGTTCATGGTGGTCCGCACGAAGCGCTCGTAATGCCCCAGATCCAGGTCGGTNNGAAGAAACAACACCACCGGTAATAAAAATATACTTGGTCATAAAATGTGGAATCTGTAGGTGAACTAGCCCGGGAAGGCGGCAACAAGACGGGAGTAAACCTTACCAGATCAGGGGAGCCGGCTCAATGGCAAAACGCCGAACCCGGCGTTTTTTCCTCAGTGGTAACTGAGTGCCAGACCGATCATCACGGCATCTTCCGTGGAATTGTAGATTTTCATGTACCTTTTTTTCGAGGCGGTCAGGCTGATGCCGTCGCTCACCTTGAGGACGATGCCGGCTTCCGGATAATAAGTGTAGAGAAAATCACCACGCTGCAGGCCCAGCATCATTCCCGCGCCCACATACAGGGTAATCTGCGTGGGTATCAGGTAGCCGGCGCTGACTTCCATCCCCCAGATATTGCCCCCGCCCTTGCGTCCGGGCTCGTCCAGTACCTTGCCGGCATCCATGTAGGTGAGATCGAGCCGGGCCATTTTACCGTTGCCGGTGCCGAAAGCGCCCAGGGTGTTGATCCGCGGGTCGCCCTCGGACTCTTTGCGCTGCTCCAGGCGCAATTGCGTGGTTTCCTGAGACACCGGCGCGGCCGCCAGGGAGGCCGCCACCGGCACCAGCAGGCCGAACAGCGGCAGCAGAACTGAAAGAGGCTTGTGCATAGTCTTCACCTTTGACGTGTGTCTTTATCTAGCAATGATCATACCCCTCGGACAGGGGATGAAAGACGATTTTCACCCCCGGTGCCGCGGGCGTCGCCGTCGCATAGGGCTGGCAATAGCACAGACCGGCCACCGCAGCCAGGGTATCCTCGACATAAACCAGGGGCAGGCGGTCGCGCGACCAGGGGGGAACGGTAGACTCCTGCAGCAATTTTTTCAGGCTGCGGCGGCCCCGCCGCCCCGCCGGCCCCGGCCCGCCCGCCGCGTCGCGCCCCGCCGCGCGGGCCGCGGGTTCCTCGTGCTCGCCGCCTGCCTCGCGGCGTGGGCCCTGGCGTCGTGCGCCCCGCCGCGTCGGGCCACCCCGTGGTCCGTGGTGATCGAACGCACGCCGCCGTTCCTCGTGGACGCCGCCGCGGCCGACCCGTCGCTCGCCGTGGACGCGGCGAGCGGCGACCTGCTGCTCACATGGCTCGCGGGCGACAGCACGGACGTTCGACTGTGGTTCGCGCGGTCGGCCGACGCGGGCGACTCGTGGTCGGCGCCGGCGGCGGTGACCCCGGAGGGGGAGCCGCTCCGCATCCTGGCCATCTCCCCCGTGGACAGCACGATCATCTACGCGTCGGCCGAAGGCTCCGGCTATGACTCC
>DKAS01000016.1 GCA_002448875.1 Proteobacteria bacterium UBA6920
TCGGCCACCACATGCTGGCCTGGTACGAGATGCTGGTGCGGGACCGTGAACGCTTTGCCGATTGTCGCAAGCGGGTCAACCGCCTGCCGCTGGGCGCGGCGGCCCTGGCCGGTACTACCTTTCCCATCGATCGCGAATTCGTGGCGCGTGAACTGGGCTTCGACGCCGTCGCCGGCAACTCCCTCGACGCCGTCAGCGATCGCGACTTCGCCATCGAGTGCGCTGCCGCCTGCGCCCTGCTGATGACGCACTTGTCACGTTTTTCCGAAGAACTGATCATCTGGATGTCGGCGCAGTTCGGTTTCATCGATCTCGATGACCGCTTCTGCACCGGTTCGTCCATCATGCCGCAGAANNCAAGGACAATCAGGAAGACAAGGAACCGCTATTCGACACCTGCGATACGGTGAAGGACTGCCTGGCGGTGTTTGCGCGCATGGTGCCCGGTATCCACGTCAAGCCCGACGCCATGCGCGCCGCCGCCCTCAAGGGTTACGCCACCGCCACCGATCTGGCGGACTATCTGGTGCGCAAGGGCGTGGCGTTCCGCGACGCCCACGAAGTGGTCGGCAAGACCGTGGCGTTCGCCGTTGCCGCCGGTCGCGATCTGGCGGCGCTCAGCCTCGACGAACTGCGCCAGTTTTCCACTCACATCAGTGACGACGTGTTCGCGGTGCTGACCCTGGAAGGTTCGGTGCAGGCCCGCAATCATATCGGCGGCACCGCGCCACAACAGGTGAAAGCGGCCGTCGCCCGTGCGCGTCAGCAGCACCACTGATCCGAGCTCCTCGGTGGTCGCCGTGCCCGGTGACAAATGTTCATGATTCGCCCGCGCTCCCGCCTGCCGGCGGGGGCCGCAAACCGCTGTTTCCAGGGTAAAATTAGCGCTCGCCGTGTCGATATACCCTAGGTATACACCCGCAGGAAATTCCCGTGGCCGAGACCGCGACCAAAGCCAAGCTTGCGATCATCATGACCGGCGGCGGCGCGCGCGCCGCGTATCAGGTCGGGGTGTTGAAAGCCATAGGCGAGCTGCTGCCCATGGGCGCGCCGTCGCCGTTTCCCATCATCTGCGGCACTTCCGCCGGCGCCATCAATGCTGCGGCCCTGGCCGCCGGTGCCGATCACTATCAGCTGGCGGTGCGCCAGCTGCATCACATCTGGTCCGGCTTCACCAGTGATCAGGTGTTTCGCACCGATGCCCTGGGCGTGGCCAAGACCGGGGCGCACTGGCTGCTGACCATGATGCTGGGCGGGCTGGGCGGGCATGGCTCCCTGTATCTGCTCGATCGCCAGCCGCTGCGCCGCCTGCTGGAAAAGTATCTCGACAGTCAGGTGTTTCAGACGGCGATCGACAAGGGTGTGCTCGATGCGCTGTGCGTCTGCGCCTCCGGCTATTCCAGTCACCAGTCCGTGGCCTTTTTTCACGGCCGGCCGGAATTGAAGGCCTGGAAGCGGGCGCAGCGCATCGGTTGCGCCATGCCCATAGGCGTAGATCATCTGCTGGCATCGTCGGCGATTCCCTTCCTGTTCCAGCCGCAGAAAATAAACCGGGAGTTTTTCGGCGACGGCTCCATGCGCCAGACCGCCCCCATCAGTCCGGCCCTGCACCTGGGCGCCGAGCGTGTGCTGGTCATAGGCAATCGCCCGGAGAACCTGCCGGAATTGCCGCGTGAACTGCACGCGGCGCAGCCCACCCTCGGTGAAATCGCCGGCCACGCGCTGGACAGCATTTTTCTCGACAGTCTGGGCGCCGATATCGAACGTCTGCAACGTATCAACCGCACCATCAGTCTGATCGAAAAAAACCGGCGGGTAGAACACGGCATCAGTCTGCGGCACGTGGATATTCAGGTCATCTATCCCAGCGAGGATCTGGGCGATGTGGCGAGTGCATATGTGAGCGAACTGCCCTGGACACTGCGCGCGCTGATGCGCAGCATCGGTGCCTACTCCAAGGGCAACAGCAGTTTCGTCAGTTATCTGCTGTTCGAAAAGGGATACTGCAACGCTCTGATCGAGCTCGGTTACCGGGATACGCTGACAATGCGCGATGAAATCCGGGCGTTTCTCCAGATCGACGCCACTTGACGGCGGCGGCCCACTCAAAAGCGCCAGCCGGCATCCACCCCGTAAGTCAGCCAGTAGCTGTTGTCGCCGTTGACGAAACCTGCTTTTTCGTTCAGGCCGATGTAGCGGGCGCCGACATGCACGCCCAGACGCAGCCGCTGGGCCGGTTCATAGTTAAATCCCAGTTTGGCGCTGCCTATGATATCGGTCTCTGAAAACTCAGACGTGCCGCCCATGACTTCCATGAAAAAGTAGTTGGCGCCCGAGGCGCCCTCCCGCACCTCGGCGAAATTGCCCAGGCGCAGAGCGCCGCCCAGCAGCCAGTAAGCGCCCGCCAGATCGAGTATGTCATCGCCGCTGGTGCGCTCGACCTTCAGCTTGATGTCCATATAGCCCAGTTCACCGACCAGGCCGATATACAAAATGCTGTTGGCGATGTAGCCGCTGGCCAGTTTGCCGGCAAAAAAATCGCCGTGTTCGCCGTGGGAGGTGGACAGGCTGTCCTGCTGCAGCGTCAGATCCCACCAGTAGTCGTGATCGCCATTAGTGAGCACGTCGAGGATGTACTTGACCGCGTAAACCACCAGCACCGCGACCACCACCACGCCGATGAAGACGAACAGGACGGCAGCGATTTCGCCGCCCTTGCCGTTGTCGATTTTCGGTAGCGGCGGCATCGGCAGGCTGGGGGGAGGGGTGACGACATTTACCGAGCCGCCGACGCCGACCGAGACGTGACCATGCGGTCGGACGGGTTCACGTTCGGCGGGTGCGCCCGCGGGCGTGGTGCCGGCCTCGTTCTGGCCGCCGTCGGCGGTGNNAATTCGCAGGGCGGGGTGGCTGGCGGCGCAGATTCCACCGAGCTTGCCGGCGCGCCGGTAGCGGTCTGCCCGTTGCCGGTCGCCGTGGTGCCTGGGGACGTTGCCCCGGGAGCTGGGGCGGCAGCGGTGTCTGGCGCTGCCGTGGCAGCGGCCGGGGTTGGCGTGGCCGGCGCGCTGGTCGCGGTTGCCGGGTCGGCCTGCGTCTGGCTGCCGGTGGCGGCTTTGCCGTTGCATTCTGCGGTTTTTTTCTGCGCAACCGTGCTGTCATTCAGCGCCAGTTGCATGCCTTGCCACGGTTGCTCATGCGCGGCGCCCTGCAGTTGGCGCAATTCCGCGGCGGACGCCGGTCGCAGCGCGTACCCCTGCTGGTGCAATTGCGCTTGCACGCCGTCCAGCTGCGTGGAATCGACGGCATAGACGGCGGTATCGCCGGCAAGCGCCGGGTCTTGCCCGGTGGCGGGAGACGTGACGGAAAATTCCCGGGCGTAGGCCGAGGGAAAAAGCGTCATCCAGAAAAAAAACAACAGCGTGATGCCGGCCAGACGGGGATTACGGAGTCCTTGCATACTGCTTCCTCGCGGAATTCTGCCAACTATGGCAGCAGAAGCGCGGCAACCTGTCAAGACCGGCGATTTTTTACACACCGCGAGTCGCAAAACAGCACCGGCTCTTGATCACCGATACGGAGTGGCCGCAGGCCTTGACGGCATTTGCTGGCGGCGCCTGGACAGGACGCAGCGGCGCTGGGCAGGTCATGACCGGTGATTTCGGCGCCGGGAGTTTTATTATAAGATAAGCATTGAAAAATGCTTGGTCGCCGCTGGTGCCGGTGCTGCGGTATTTTTGCAGCCAGGGAAGCTAAAGATGGTGGAGGTTCGGTCCGAGAAACGTATATCCCTCCCGGGGCGGGCCGTAGCGACGGCCGGTTGATCGATCAGTCATTCGCGGACGTTTATGGACCGACAACTCGACATTCAGACGGCGGATGCCCTGCAGATTCAGTTACCTATTGCCGGGCCGGGCGGTCGCAGCTATGCCTTTATTATCGACTGGCACATCCGGGTGCTGTTTGTTCTCTGCTGGATCTTAGCCATTCCATTGGTGTTTTCACCGCTGGCGGAATGGACGGAGTTTTTCCAGAACTTTAACGCCAACCCGCGCTGGCTGCTCTGGCTGTTTTTCGCGCCGCCGCTGATCGTCTATTTCCTCTATCATCCGTTGCTGGAATGGCTGATGCGCGGCCGCACGCCGGGCAAGCGCATGGCAGGGGTGCGCATTGTAACCTTGCAAGGGCATACTCCTGGCGTCGGTCCCATCTTGATTCGCAATATTTTCCGCCTGATTGACTCGCTGCCTGCGTGGTACATGCTGGGATTGCTCACTACCATGGTGACGAAAAACGCCGTGCGCATTGGCGATATCGCCGCCGGCACCTTGCTGGTATACGAGGAGAAAGTCGCCAGTAAAACCCTGCAGGCGCTGGCTGCCAACACCACCGGGTTCAGACTGAATCCGCAGCAATGGGAACTGGTGAACGAATTGCTGGCGCGCTGGAAACAATTGGATTCCCCCGAGCGCAGGGCGCTGGCCAGCCAGTTGTTGTCTTCACTGGGAGAAATATTACCTGTCAGCAGCGGCGGTACCGGCAACGACCAGGTGTTGTACCAGCGCCTGCTCGAAATCCAGCAGGGGAGTGGCGGTGGTGATTGATACCTATCTGGCGCACTGGCTGGAAAAGCGCGTTGCGCACTGGCAGTCCGTCGCCCGGCGCTTGCGTCGCCCGGCACAGCGCGGCAGCGACGTGGCGGAGGCCATGCAACTGGTGGTGCAGTACCGCGATCTGGCGCGCGACTTGTCACTGGCGCGCGGGGTGCTGCCTCAGGGACGGCTGGCGGCGATGCTGCAATCCCTGTTTCTGGCGGCGCACGAGGAATTGCACCGGCCGCCGTTTTTTCCCCGCCAGCAGTTGCTGGATCTGTTCCTGCGGGATATTCCCGCGGTCGCCGCACGCCTGCGCGGCGTGATCGCCGCCACGTTCACCCTGTTCATCGCCAGTGCCCTGTGCGGCTGGTTGCTGGTGTTCAATTATCCGCCGCTGGCCAGCCTGTTCGCGTCGGAGCAGATGATAGAAATGGTGCGGGCCGGTAATTTATGGACCGACAATCTGCTGAATGTCATGCCTTCGTCGCTGCTGTCGCTGGGCATCATGACCAATAATATCGTCGTTGCCATCTTCGCTTTCCTGCTTGGCTCTTTCTACGGTCTGGGTACGCTGTATATCATCGGCATGAACGGCCTGATGCTGGGTGCGATCTTCGCTTTCACCGGCGAGTACGGTCTGGCCGGTGGTTTGTTCAAATTCGTGGTGGCGCACGGCGTGGTGGAGTTGAGCGTCATCTGCCTGGCCGGCGCCGCCGGCGTCAGTCTGGGGGAGGCGCTGCTGCGGCCCGGTGATCGCGGCCGTGGCCAGGCATTTCAGGAAGCGGTGCAGCAGGGCGGCAAATTGCTGTTGTTGTGCGCGCTGTTCCTGATCGGCGCCGGCCTGATCGAAGGTTTCGTTTCGCCGGATGATCGCATCCCGCTGGTCGCCCGGGTGGTGATCGGCCTGGGTTACGGCGTGCTGCTGTATCTTGCGGTCAGCGGCCGCTGGCGCCGGCTGTTGCGCGCCCCCGCGCAGCAATAGCGATGGTGTCCACCGCTGGTGATGAAAATGATGATATTTGCTTTCCCGCCCGCGGCAGGGGTGGCGCTCCGCTTTTTCGGGACGTCCAGCGCCAGGGAAGGCGCTGGTCGAGCGCGCAGGGATGCGTCCTTGGCGGTCCCGGAAAAGCGGAGCGCCACCGCTGCCAAAAAGCGGGCGGGAACACCTTACTTACCACGCACTCAGACCGAGCGTAAACTTCCGCACATCGTTTACGGTGTCTGCAACGCCCAAACAGTTTCTACGCCACGATTGAGTGATGGTGCGGTTTACTTTCAAATCTTCCGCTGCTGGCGTAAGCGCTGATAAAAACTCAGCACCGCGTCGTCCAGCCGTTCGGCGTGATCCCGTACCACGCAAGCACCCTGATGCTGCAGGCGCAGCATGGTGGCGCGCGTGCTCTGTTCCAGTTCCATGGCGGCCAGCGCATCGTAGGGTGCCTGCGCGTGGGTCGCCGGCGCGTCGGCCAGGGCCTGCAGCTGCGGATCCTGCAGAGTGGCGAGCAGTGGCAGATGCTTGCGTCGCAGCAGATGCACGGCGCTGAGCATCTGGCTGCTGGCGTCGCTGATGTCCAGATCGGTGAACAGCACCACCAGGCTGCGCTGGCGCAGGCAGGCTTGCAGGCCGGTGACCGCGGCCAGCGGGTTGGATTCGCGGGCCAGGGCGCGGCTGGCCGCCAGGGCCTGGCGCAGTGCGCTCAAGGCCGGCGTGCCGCGGGCCGGCGGCAGCGTCAACAGGGGGGCATCGGCGTACACCACCAGACTCACCAGGTCACCGTGGGCCACGGCGGTTTCCGCCAGGCGCGCGGCCAGATTGACATAGTGGTGAAATCGGCTCAGGGTTCCCAGTTGCAGACCGCTGGTGCGGCCGGCGTCGATCGCCAGGGCGATGCTCAGATGTTGTTCTTCGTTGAACACGCGCACGGTGTGCCGGCCGCGGCGCGCCGTGGCTTTCCAGTCGATGGCGCGCAGGGAATCGCCCGGGTGGTAGTCGCGCAGGAACAGCAACTCGCTGCCGCCGCCGCGCAGTTGCTTATCGTAGCCGCCGGTGCGACGCAGCCCCACATTGCGCTCATCGCGGCGCAACAAATCGGGTTTGACCGGTACCTGCTCAGGCTGCTGCAGCCGCCGGTTCCACCAGGCCAGGCCGAACAGGCCGAGCACGCGGGTGTAAACTGTGTGCCAGCTGAGATTGCCGAGGGTCAGGGGTTGAAAGGTAAATTTGTGGCAGGCGCTGGCCGCCGCGCCGACTCGCAGCTGGCATACGCTTACCTGGCCGCCGGCTCCGATCGGCAGCGGTTGCAGCAGCTGCAGGCGCTGCGGTGAATTGCCTTGATTATGGATGATGAGTTCGGCTTCGCTATGCCGCCCCAGCGCCAGGCTGACCGGCAGCCGTCGTCGCACGCTCAGCGGAGCGCGCCGGATCAGTATCGCTTCGAGCAGCAGCGCCAGGACCAGCGCCGCCGCCGGCAAGCGCCAGATATCCCGCCATACCGTATCCGACCACTGGCCGGCAATGCCGAGCACAGTGACCAGCAGAAACAGCAGATAGGCGCGCAGGGACAGATGCATGCCGCGTCAGCCGTTGCTGGTCTCCGCCGCCGGGGCGCGCGGCACCGCCACCTGGGCGAACACGGCGTCGACCAGGGCGGCGGCGCCGATATTTTCCAGCGTCGCTTCCGGCGTCAGAATCAGGCGGTGGGCCATCACCGCTGGCGCCACCGCCTTGACGTCCTCAGGAGTGACGAAGTCGCCGCCGCGCAAGGCGGCGTGGGCACGGGCGCAGCGCATCAAGCCCAGGGCGCCGCGGGTGGACAGGCCGAGGCTGATCAGGGCGTGCTGGCGGCTGGCAGTGGCAATGGCGGTGATGTACTGGTAGAGTTCGTCGGCGACGTGCACCTGCGCGGTTTGCTCGCGGGCGGCGGCGATCAGCGCCGCATCGATCGCCGCGCTGATCGCTGTCGCTTCGCCGTGTCCACCGCCGGGGCGGTCATAGGTGCGCAGTACCCGGATTTCGTTCTGTGGATCCGGGTAGCTGATGATCATGCGCAGCAGAAAGCGGTCGAGCTGTGATTCAGGCAGCGGATAGGTGCCTTCGAATTCGAACGGATTCTGCGAAGCAATCACCAGGAAGTTGTCGCGCAGGCGGTAGGTTTCGCGGTCTATGCTGATGGCGCCTTCCTCCATGGCCTGCAGCAGCGCCGACTGGGTTTTCGGGCCGGTGCGGTTGATTTCGTCCACCAGTACCACGTCGGCGAACAGCGGCCCGCGCACCAGCTCGAAGCCGCGGCTTTGTTCGTTGTAAACATGGACCCCGGTCATGTCCGACGGCATCAGGTCAGCGGTGCACTGGATGCGTTTGAAGTCTCCCCCCAGCTGCGCCGCCAGGGTCTTGGCCAGCAGGGTCTTGCCCACGCCGGGTACGCCTTCCAGCAGTATGTGACCGCCGTTGATCAGTGCCAGGCACAGGCCGTGGATCAGTTCACCGGCGCCGAAGACGATTTCACCGATGGCGCCATCCAGCCTGCTCTTGAGTTGCTCCGCGGGTTTCATGGGATGATCCGATTCCTCAGTGTCAGCAGTGTGTTGCGTAGTTTAGGCAGATTGCAGCGTTGATTGCCAGACAAACCACCGTATTGCCGTTGCAGCCAGTTCAGGGTGCGGTCCTCGATCCGTGGATGGTGTTGCAGCAGTTCCCACACCGGTTCGCCGTTGCGCGGCAGTTTGTAATGTTCGCGCAGGTCATTGAAAAAATGGCGGAACAAGGCCGCCGCCGCCGCCTGCGGGCTGAGAGTGCGGGCGAAAAAGCCGCCGACCGCGCGGGCGAAATCCGGCTGGGGCGGGGTGCGTGCCGCCGCGTGCAGCGGCGCAAAACGATTGCTCCGACCAGCCACATAGAGCAGCCAGAAGGCAAGAATGAACCCCAGGGTGCGATGCAGGCGTGAATCGGCGAAAAACGCCCGCGGATCGTACAGGGCGCTGACGCCGAAATGCATATCATCAAAAATCACCTTGCCGCCTTCGCCCAGGGAGTGGCTGATGATTTCCGCCAGCAATGCCGCGTTATCCTGCTCCCCGAGGGTGATGTTGCCGAACAGATCGGCAAAGCGGCTGGCCCACAACTGGCCGTTGCCGATTCGGGTCAGCCACAGTGCCGGCTGCTGCCTGGCATCGCGCAACACCACCAGCAGGCTGCGCTGGGTATCCACTCCCTGCAGCACAACCTTGCCAACGGCAGCGGGGACTTCCCGGGCGCTGACCTGGCGCACCGCGGAGGACAGCAGTGCCACCGGTGTCAGGAGGATCTGCTGCGCTTCATGCGCCGCCAGCTGCTTGCTTATTTGCCGTAATAGATCGGAAGGCGAGGCCTGATCCGGCGCAGCCGTGGCATCCGCCGCTGGCGCTGTATCATTCGCGTCGGTCGCGTCGGTCGCGTCGGTCGCGTCTTCCGTGTCTTCGGCGTCGTCGTCCTCGAACGCGAAACCCAGACGGTCGAGAATATCTTCGTCCGTGTCCCGGTTGGCCAGTTGCGTCCAGGGCGGTTCATCGCTCCAGGCGCTGAGCAGCAGGATGCTGTTCCCCTGCGCCAGCCAGTTCAACAGGCTGTACAGTTCCTGCTCGCGGGCGGGCACCAGGGCCGGCGCCGAACTGATCAGCAGGTTGCCGCGGGCCGGCAGGTCCGCATCGTCGAGCAGGCGGTCGTAATATGCCTGCAGACCCTGATTGGCGATCTGATTATGATCCAGCCAGGCTTTCAGCCCCGCCAGCCCCTGCCGGCCGCGGTCCAGGCTGGAAGGCAGGGAGGGTGGTATCTGCGGCGGCGTTGCCGGTGTCAGCAGGATGATGACCAGCAGCAGGGTGGCGGCGGCGCTGAGCAGGCTGATCAGACGGTCGCGCATGCTGCCTCCTTCAGCGCGACGCCAGGCCGGCGGCGAAGCGCTGGCTGTCACGCACCAGGTCGCTGACCGCGGCCGCTTCCGGCGTGCGGCCGCCGTATATCAAGCCATCGACGGCGCGCAACAGCCGGCGGAACTCAACCTGCTCCGCGCCGAGCGCCGCTTCCAGCGTTGCCTGCAACTCCCGGTTGGTGAGGCTGCTGTCGGTCGGCAACAGCTGGTGCGCCGTCAGTATTTGTAACAGCTTGTGATAGCAGGCGAGCAAGCTATCCGCCGGCGGCAGGGTCTGCATCGCGTCCCAGGTGAGGCTGACGGCATGCGCCGGCATTCGTGTCGCATCCTGCCCACCGGTGGTGACCCGCCGCCGGCGGCCGCGCCAACCGCCGGCGGCGCGGAATTCCGTGACTACCACCGCCAGCAGCAACAGTCCCAGGAGCAGTACGAGTGCGTAATACAAAGCTTCTGTCAGCCAGGGCGGAACGGACATCTGCTCCAGCCATTGACGCAGCCAGTCCGGCGGCTGGGCGGCGCCATTGTCGAATTTTTCCGCCAGCCAGTCGAGGAAACGCCGTAACCCGCCGAGATCGGTCTGTGGCTCCGGACGCAGGGTGGTCTGCAGAATCTGCGGCAGGGCGGCGCGATCGAAACTCGGAGACGCGTTTACCGGCGTACGCAGGATGGTGTCGATGTGGCGCAGGTCCAGCATTTGATTGAAATCGATGTCCGTGCCCGGCGCCTGTTGCAGCTCGCCGAAGTCGCGCCGGGTCAGCAAGCGCGCCAGTGCTGGACAGTGCTGACGCAGGCTGAAATCGAATTCCCGTTCGTTCTGATAGCGCTGGCGGGCGAGATTGATGCAGCGATCCAGCTCCCGGGACAGCGGCGCATCGAAAGCGGAGGTGCCTGCGCCGGCCACCGGTGCGGCGCTCACGCACAGCAGCAGTGACCACGTCGCACATAGTTTCATGGCCGGCGCTATTGCCCGTCGCCGGCATTGATCCGCGCACGCAAATCTCCACCTTCCTTGCGCAGCTTCAGGTCATGGTAGAGTACGATCATGAAGGCGGAGAACATGGGAACCATGAAGATTTCGATAATGTACTGGGACAATTGCAACAGTAGGAAAAACATCGACGCTTTGCCTTCCCCAGCCGCGGCAGCTCCCAGGGCGGCGGCACCTCCGGTAATGGCTCCCGTCCCGCCGAATAAAGCAATCGCCACCAATACCGGCACCGACAGAACGGCCAAGGAACGCCACCAGTTGCCGGTCACCAGTTTGTGACTCTTGTTGAGGCTGTCGATGATACCGCGTCGGTCCATGACATAGGCCGGTGTGTACAAGACCAGGGAAATCATCAAATACACCCCGGGAATGATCAGTAGAATGAAACCGATAGACACCGCCAGACTGTATAACACGCTGGCGAGCAGCAAGGGCAACAGGGCCTTGGTACCAGCGGTCACGGCGGCGGCGAACGTCAGGGTGCGGCCGAGGGCGACGGCCACCAGCCGGTAGTAGATCGCGGTGTAGAAAGCGAAGGCAAAAATCATGGCGATGCTGGTGGCGGTGCCTACAACCGCCATCATTCGGATCAGGTGCGAGGCGTCGGGCGGCAGCTGAGTGGCAGTTATCTGCAGATAGCCGTCGAGACCGACGAGGGCGATGACAATTACCAGGGGAACGACTACTGCCAGGAAGGACAGCGGCAGGGTCTGCAGGAAAGTGCTGGTGTACAGTTTGAAGCCGCTGTCCAGTACCTTGCCTATGGATTGCGGTTGCTTGGCGAGCAGTGCCATGGGGCCTCCCGGTCAGGGTATTTAGCTGAGTATAGATGCAGCAGTATAGCCGACGTCAAGACGGCCAGTAAAAAACCCGGGGCGACGGCTATCAGCTGCCGTTTTCACGGTCAAATTGCCGCAGTTTTTCCTCGATGGCGGCGCCGACGCTTAGCTGCGGGTTGGAAGGATGGACGTGCTCCCGGCGCTCCCGCTCGCCGATGGCGGTGATGGCATTGCGCAGGGCGGCAATGAATTGCTGGTTCTGCGTCAGTTGTTCCTCCAGGACCGCCTTGCCGAAATAAGTGAAATCATCGATGCTGCCGCAGCCGAACGAGGTGTTGTCGGCGTCGGCGGCGGTCAGGATCAGGGTGGAATCGTCAGCCAGCGGCGCGATAAACCCGCCGGAGTAACAGGCGGAGATCAGCAGGACCCGCCATTTGATGCCGGCATCGTCCAGTGCCGCGCGCAGCGCTTGTGGCGTGACCTGGTTCAGAGTCAGCGGCCAGAAGTTTACCGCCAGCTCGTGCTGTTCCGAACCGTGACTGGTAAGGTAGAGAAACAGGATGTCTTCCTGCGGATTCATCGCCCGCGCCACATCGTGCAACACCCGATCCAGGTTGGAGAAGCTGGCGATGGGCAGACGGCCGACGGTAGTGGCGTTGTTAACCAGGCTGACGGAACGGCCGCCGGTATGAAAACGGTTGTCGAACAGACGGCGGGCGAAGTTTACTTCCTTCATGAACACATCCTGGGCCGCGTCGCCGGCAAAACCGACGAAGTAAGCGTCGGTGAGCCGCGGCCGGCCGGGCAGCAACCCGTCTTCCACCTCGTTCATGAGGTAGGGCTGGCTGTAGTAGACCGCTTCCTGATTGATGTCGCCGGCCGGTGCATTGTCCGCGGCAAAGTCGTCGACATACCAGAAAGCGCCGCTGGGCAGCAGATTGGGCGGTGCCAGCAGCAAGGCCAGGTAGAGCAGCGCCAGGGCGGCCGCCTGCAATCCGCCATGCCAGCCGTGGAAGGCGAAAACAATGACGCTGGCGATCCACAGCAGGTAGGGGACGAGAATCAGGTTGTCCTCGATGTTCCACCAGCTCAGGTCGAATTCCGGCACCAGCAGGTTGCCGACGGCGCTGAACACTGCGGACAGGCTGAGCAGCATGACGCTGCTGCCGACTATGCTGCGGACATTGCCGCTGTTTCTGCCGGCGATATAGCTCAGGCCGACGCTGCCGAGAAACAGGGTGGCAATGGCGTTGAAGGCGTAGGGGTTGAATTGTCCAGCGGCGCCGTAGCGCAGGTAGTCGCTGACCAGGATAATGAGCAGATTGCAGATCAGCAGGGCGGCGATCTGGTCGGCGGCGGGGCGGAACTGGCCGATGGCGTTTTTACGCAGGCAGGCCAGCAGCAGGCCGGCGCGTAGATTGTTCCACAGATCCTGCAGCAGGGTAAGCGCGGCGGCGTTCATAAGCAGCTCAGCGGCGGTGCCGCGGTCAGGCGTTGGAGCCGGATGAGAATGGGTTGCGGTGACATGGTTGGCCTTTGCGCTTCAGGCAGCGAGCAGCAGATCGCAATTGAACAGCCATTGCACGCCTTCGATCAGACCGATGACCAGGCCGGTCATGGCGGCCAGCCAGGTATCCAGTAATACCTCCCGCGTCAGGGAGAATTCCTCGCCGATGAACCAGCCGCTCAGCGGCAGCCGGCGGTCGGAAAAGACCCGCTGCGCGGCAAAGCCCAGGTGCGGCAGCGCCAGCGCCAGGGCGACGGCCAGGGTAACGTCCTGGGCGCTGTCCAGCAGTGTCATCAGGCGCGCGCATGCCTGATAGGGGTCGACGGCGCTCAGCCGGGTAAGCTCCGGCCGTTGCGCCAGCAGAAACCAGGCGCTGAGCAGCAGCGGCGTGGCGAACATCGCCGCAATCACCAGGCGCGTATAACTAACGTTGCGGCGCATTGCCGCGCCCGCTGTCCAGAGGGGGGCGGCCGAACACGCGCCGCCCGCGGTTGATCACGTCGTAGATAACCGCCAGGGTGGCGGGAATGGTGATCAGGGTCACGGTGGTGGCGAATACCAGACCCCAGGACAGAGCCAGCGCCATTGGCGCCACGAACGGATCGTTGCCGCCCCAGCCATAGGCGGTGGGCAGCAGACCGAATACGGTGGTGGCGGCGGTCAACAGCACCGCCCGCAGCCGGCGTCGGCCAGCTTCGATGATGGCGGTGATGCGGTCCATGCCGTCGGCTACGGCACGCTGGATGAACACCAGCAGCACCAGGGAGCTGTTGACCACCACGCCGGTAAGGGCGACCATGCCGAGCATGGACATGAACGACAGCGGCATGGGCTTCCAGAACATGTCGTGCAGATAGAAGCTGACGATGATACCAATGGCGCCAAACGGGATGGCGATCATGACGACCAGCGGATAGCCCATGCTGTTGAACTGAATGGCGAGAATGAAGAAGATTGCCACCAGGGCGAACAGGAAGGCCACCACCAGGCTGACAAAGGACTCCTTGTTCTTTTCCTCTTCGCCGCCGTAGTTGATGTCGACGCTGCCCTTGAGTGTGCCCAGCCACGCATCTTCGTGGTCGCGCACCTTGCGATTGAGTTCCAGGCTGCTGATCCGCTCCGGATCCACATCGGCGACGACGTTGACGATGCGGATGCCGTCCTTGTGGCGGATGGTGGTCAGCCCCGGTTTCGATTCCAGCCTGGCGATTTTGTACAACGGCACCAGGCCGTCACGGTTGTTGGGGATCAGGATCTGGCGAAACTGTTCCAGGTCGTTGCCGGCCCGTTCCGGATAGCGGATGGTGACATCGATTTCTTCGGTGCCGTGCCGCACGTTGGAGACGATCAGGCCGCCGGAAGCAGCGCGAATGTGTCTGGCGGCGGTGGCCAGGTCAATGCCGGCATAGGTGGCCAGTTTGCGGTCCAGGGTGACGTGCAGTTCATCGTCGCCGCGCTTCAGGCCGCTGTCGATGGTGGTGATGCCCTTGATGGTGTGTAGATAGTCCATCAATTGCCTGGCGGCCTGTTCACTGTCCTTGTCGCGGGATGCGGAGATTTCGGCCTCCAGGGCGCGACCCACCGGCGGTCCCGGCCGCAACTCGGTAAAGGAAATTTCCAGTTTGGGGAACAGCGGTGGAATGTCTTTGGCCAGCTGGTGCATTTCCTTCAGCGCGTCATGCTCGGGGCGGCCCACCGCCGGCGTATAAATGGCGCGCAGCTGGCCATAGCGTGAACCGCGCTGCGTCAGGGGGTCGCCTTCGTCCTGGGAGATGTCGCCGGCCTTGAGCACTGTCTCCTCCAGATACTTGGTATTGGAGCGGGCGCGGATTTCCTTGTCGATCTGCTGCAGGTAAGCATACATCTGCTGCAGGCTGGTGCCCGGCGGGGCGGTGACGCGGGCAATGTATTCCTCGACGCCGGCCGGCGGAAACAACTGGAACGACAGGCTCTTGGCCAGCACCAGGGCGCCGATCAACCCGGCATAGGACAGCAGCACCGTCAGCCAGCGGAAGCGTACCGCCAGGGTCAGCACCGCGGTATAAAACTTGTCCAGCGCCAGCAGCCAGGCCCGTTCCGGCGGATGCTTGTTGGGGTTGGTCACCGAGGCCACGTGACTGGGCAGAATGAGCAGCGATTCCAGCCAGGACAGCAACAGCAGGGTGATGACGACGATGGGGATGGCGACGATGAATTTGCCGATGATGCCTGACATGAACATCATCGGGATGAAAGCGGCCACCGTGGTCATGATGGTGGCGGTCACGGGCCCGACCAGTTCCACCGTGCCCACCACCGCCGCTTCCCGCGGCGCCATGCCCTGTTCCATGTGATAGGTGATGTTCTCGCCGATGATGATGGCATCGTCCACCAGCATGCCCAGCACCATGATGAACGCGAACATGGAAATCATGTTGAGCGTGATGCCGAAGAGATAGATGGTGTACAGACCGGACAGGAAGATGATGGGCAGTCCCCAGGCGGTCGACACGGCCACAGACGGACGCAGGAACAACAGCAACGTGGCGAGCACCATGACCAGTCCGACCATGGCGTTATTGGTCAGCACACCCAGGCGCAGGCGCGCGAACCGCGAGAAATCCTGAAACGTGCTGACCGTCACATCTTCACCATAACGGGTCTTGATGGTGGCGAGATAGTCGTTAACCCGGTCGACCGTATTAATTATGTCGGCCTCGGTCTGCTTGAGCAGCAACAGTGCCACGCCCGGTTCACCTGAAACCTCATAGATGACCCGCGGCTTCTCGAGTGACTCGGTGACGTCCGCCACGTCCCCGAGACGTACTCCTTGACCGAGCTCGTTGGCCCGCAACACGATCCCGGCCGCGTCGCGCGCGCCGCGGAATTCGCCGGCGATCCGCACCTGTTTCTGCCCTTCTGCGGTGACAAGATCACCGCCCGGGGCGTTCACGTTCCAGCGNNCCGCCGATTTCCAGCAGATCGTCGCGGATCGAATCGCCAAGCCGCTTGAGCGCCAGCGCGTCGCGCGGTGCTGCAATCGCAAGCCGCAGCACCGGAAAAACGCTGCCATCCACTTCGGTCACAAACGGCTGGCGCGGCAGGTCCTGGGGCAACTTGGCGCGCTCCACGGCCAGCTGGGCATCGCTCGCCAGCCGGTTGCGGTTGCTGGCATACGGATTGAGCTCGAGCGTGATACNNAGGCGTGATGATCAGCCGCTCCACCTCGCGCGGGGTCGCGCCCGGATAGCTGGCATCGATCTGTATGATGTCGAGGTTGACGTTCGGAAATGCCTCGCGATTGATCTTGAACGCCGCATACAGGCCCAGCAGCACCAGAAATATCGAGATCGCATTGACGACCAGCCGACGTTCGACCAGGTAGCGGATGATCGACTTCATGGCCCCTCCCGGCTGGCATGTGGCTGGCCGATCTCCGCCCACAGGTTTCCACGCAGCACATCCATCTCGGCGAGGCGGCGCGCCAGCTCCACAGCCTGCTGGTCGGCCAGCAACTCGGCGGCACG
>DKAS01000157.1 GCA_002448875.1 Proteobacteria bacterium UBA6920
TTCAAAACATCCTCGTCAAAAGCTGCACCGTCGCGGGAAAAGATTTCTATAAGCAACGCGGGGTCAATGCGTGGTCCTTCCTCGGAGAGTTCCGCCGTGCTTTGCCCCGCCGCCTGCCCGCTCTTGGTAAGCGCGCGGCGCGCGCCGGCGCCCAGGGCGATGGCCAGCAGGGTCAGCAGCAGACCGATGTTGAAGGCGCCGCCGCCGCTATCCGGGGTCACCGGCCCGAATATTTCTGTCGTGGTGGTCGTGCCGGTACCGCTGCCGCCTGGCGGCGCCGGCGGCACATAGGTACCGCTGCTGCCCATGCGCAGGGTCACCTTGCCGTCGGCCACGCCGTCGGCGTCGTTGGGGCCGCCGTCCTGCACCAGCAAAGCAAGACACAGTTGAGTGTTCGTTCCGTCCGGAGCGGCATAGGCCGAAGCCAGGGCCGGACACAACTCACTGTCAGCGGCAGCGGAGGTCACCGTGTTGCTGGCATCGGCGATAAACAAATGCCAGCTGCCATTGCCGCCGTCCACGTAGAGATTATTGGTGTCGAACAGCACATCCAGGGTAGGCAGGGTCAGCAGCACGCCGCCGGTGGTATCCGGCGGGGTCAACACTTCGATGTCATAGATGGTATTGATCTCGGTGGGGATCAGCGAGCCGCTGGCATTGACGGCCGCCACGTCGGTGGCGTAGACCCGCGCCCCGCCCTGGCCGTACTGCTGCGCCAGGCTGCCCAGACGCAGGGCGTCGCCGGGGGCGGACTCGATATAGGCATGCAGGGCCGCTGCCGGATCGATGGCCAGCACATTGGGCAGGCCGGTGAAATCCAGATAGTCGGCCACACCATCCTGGTCCACGTCGTAGATGTTTTCCACGTTGTCAGCGATGCCGTCACCGTCGGTGTCGGCGCCGGTCAGTGAACTGTTGGCGGCGGTCAACACCTTCACCCAGATATCCTGGGTGGTGGATGCAGAGCCGTCGCTGACGGTGACTACCAGATGGGAATTTTGCGCCTGTGCCGGAGTGAAAGAAAACGAATTACCCGGAGCGGAATCGGGCACGGCATCGCTGGCAGACCAGTCATAGGTGAGACTTCCGCTGGCATCGGGATCGACGGCGTTGGCGGTGACGGTCACCTGGCCAGCACCGGCGATCACTACCGGACCGCCCTTGCCCCCCTGATCGACGCTCAGGGCGACCAGCGGACGGGCATTGCCGCCGGCGATGGTCAGCGTCTGGGTCGCGTGATTACCATTGACGTATTCCGTCGAGCTGCCCAGGGTGAGCGTGAGCGTCCTGCCGGCGGTGGCACCGGATAGAATACTCAGGGAAACCGTACCGATGCTTTGCCCGCTGTTGATCGTCACGCTGCTGGGAGCCAGGGTGTAATCAACACCATCGACAGCATCACCACCCTTGGTCAGGGGGACATTCAAGGGATAGGCGATGGCGCTGCCATTGATCTGCGCCAGCAGCGAATAGGTGCCATTGATCATCACCGTAGCATCGGCGCCCAGGCCGGCCAGCGGCAGCACCAGCAGATTCTGGTTGGCGGTGCCGGTATTGTTGCTGGAATCCGTGGCTGTCCAGGTGATGGGGGTGGTGCCAGTGACATAGGGCCCGGTGCTGGTAGTGGACGCCGGTAACGTACCGTCCACCGCATCGGTGGCGGTCACCGCCGGCAGGGTGACCGGGGTGAAATAGCTGAGGGCATTGACTGAAATATCGCTGAGTACGGCGAATGCCGGCGGCGTGGTGTCCACCACCGGAGGAGATACCGTGATTGTCGCGGAGGGGCATACAGGTTGATCATTCTTTTGTTTTCCGTCCATGTTTACGACATTACCGCAAACATACAGAGTCACGCTGCCGCTGCTGGCGGGTGCGGTCCAGGTGAAATCCCAGGACGCCTGTCCGCCTACCATGCTTTGCGTGGCCGTGTGAGTCAGTTCGCCGCTAGCTAATTTCACATTGGCCTGGGTGCTGCTCAAACTGCCCCCGGTGGCGGCGAGATCGAAGCCAGCACCGAGCCCCATGCCCGTACCCTGCACCACCACGGTGTAGTTGTAGGATTTTCCCGCCGTGGCAGTATCGGGAACGATGCTGCTGCCGGTTTTGTAGATGGCGACACTACCACTATAGGAAGTACTGCCGGTGTGGCAACCCGCGCCGCTGGCGCAAGTGGTTGCCCCCATACCCGAACCGCCGGTGTAGCCGTTACTGTGCGCCCAGACTGTCACCGGCGCCAACCAACTCAGAACCAAAGACAAGACCAGCCCACGCCCCAGACCACGTCCCAAGACACTTTCCGTGAAATACGTCATAATTTCGCTTCTCCGTCCCGCCGCTGTCACCAAATTTTTCTTTAGTTGACAGCAAGATAGCGGCTCAACCGTGCATCACCGGTTATCGGCGCGAGGGCTAAAACCTTTATTTTCTGCCCTGGCGGGCTGGCGCGGAGGCAAAATTGGAAAACGCGGCCGCCGCGGGACCGGTTTCACGGCATCCTGCCGGAAATCGCGGCCCGCGGCGGGGCGTCGAGGGGAAGGGTTAAAACGGTCGCCTAGGGCGGAAACACCAGGCTGGCCAGCGTTTTCTTCACGTCGGCGGCGTCGTTGGCCTTGAGGCCGGCGTTGGACAGGGTGTAAACGTAGTTGCCGTCGGCGTCGGCCAGGATGATGGCGCGCTGCGGATTGACCATCCAGGGATAGTTGTTCTGGGTGCAGTAATAACTGTAATCGGCGGCGGTGCTGGAGGAGCACAATTGCTGGTAAGCCAGATCGGCGTGGTCGATGCGCCCCAGGTCATCGATGCCGCCACCGGCCTGGGCCTTGAACAGGGCGAAACCGTTGAACGCGTCGCTGCCGTTGATACTCCAGTAGGAGAACGGAATCACCAGCAGGTGCGCCGGCTCGTAATAGGTGAAGGCCAGGTGATCGTACAGCGCCGGCGACCAGCTGTAGCCCCCCGGCACCGGCGGCTGGTAGCTGGATTCCAGTGTCGGTTTCGCCAGATCGCTGACGTCGAAGATCTGCAGTTGCAGGCCGGTGACGCGGCCGTTGCTGTCGGCCGCCTGGCCGATGGTGAGCAGATGGTCCTCACCCAGGGGATGCATGTAGGTGCTGAACCCCGGAATTTCCACCTCGCCCACCAGTTTCGGCGCCGCCGGGTCGCTCAGATCGAAGGTGAACAGCGGATCGACGCGGCGGAAGGTGACCACGTAGCCCTTGCCGCCGAAGAAGCGGCTGCTGAACACGGTTTCCTGTTTGCCGAAATCGCGCACGGCGCCACTGACCGGCAGATTGCCCTGGCCGTCATCGCCGAGCACGAACAGGTTGTTACCGATGCTGGTCTGGCCGGAGCTCTTGTCATAGCGGGTTTCGGTGGTCACCACCCGCAGGTGGTCGGCGTATTCGCTGAAACTGAACTGGTCGTGGCTGAAGCCGGCCACCGCGCCGGTGGCCAGGTAACGCGGCGCGTCCTTCGAGATGGCGAATTTCTGGATCGCGGTATGCGGCGGCACTTCATCACCGCCCAGCAGCCAGAAGCCACCGCTGGGTTGCGCCAGGTATACGTTGTTGTCGCTGGCATAGAACTGCCAGGCGTTACCGGTGACCGCCAGCGATTGCAGATTGGCGCCGTCGATATCCAGGCTGGACAGCACCTGCAGACCGCTGCCGACGATGACCTGCGGTTTGTCGATAGCGGCGCACTCCACCACCGGCAGCAGGGTGGACAGGCCGTTTTCCTCCAGCACCAGATGTGGCAACAACTCGCCGTCGGGCGTGGCCTGCACGGCGGCGGCGATGTAGTCATGGATCGCTTTGAGCGCGACGGCCAGTTGTGGGTCGTTGTCGGCGCTCGGTGGATTTTGCAGCAAGGTGAAGTATTTCTGCAGCAGGGCCTGGAACTCGGCCGTGGACAAGGCCGCCGGCGGCGGCGTGTTGAAGCGGCTGACCAGGTGCACCCGCTGCTGCACCATGCGCGCGTGCAGCAGACTGCCGTCGAAGGTCATGGCCTTGCGCACCTGGGGTTTGGCCGGCTCGCTGATATCGACGAACAGCAGGCGCGAATTCCAGCCTTTCACCGGCATCGGCGGCAGCGGACCCGGGGCCAGGTCGCCCAGCATAATGTAGCGCGGCTGGTCATCCAGGATCAGCAGGCGCTTGCCCGCCTCATCGAGAAACAAGGTGACCCGGCCGCCGGTCTGCAGATCCAGGCGGCCAAGCTCCTGCAATTTGCTCGGCGGATAACCGCGGGCGATGATCAACAGGGAGTTGTGGATGATGTAGAAATTGCCCTGGCTGTCGGTTTTGACGATGTCGGCTTCGTCGACCCCGGCTTCCTGGTTATTGGTGCCCGACACGCCGGTGGGCGCGGCGCTGCTGCCGGTGGACGCGCTCGCACCCCCGCCCGGTGTGGGCGCGGGCGCCGGCGTGGGTGCCGGCATGCCGGTAGTGCTGGCATCGACGACGACGCCGCCGGCGGTGATCACCACCGGCTGGGTGTACATCTTGAACAGGGATTCGGTGAGGTAATTCTTGTAATCTTCGCAGGAAGCGGTGGCGGTCAGTTTCAGCAAGGTGTTCTGCACGCCGCCGTTCAGCGTGGGGCTGCCGCCCGTGGTGTCGCCGCTGCCGCCGCTCAGCGGCGGCGGGTCGCTGATCAGTTCGCCGCCGGCCGCAGGGGCAACGCCGATGTTATCATCACCGGCACCGTTACCGCTACCGTTGCTGTCGCCGCCGCTGTTACAGGCAGCCATCAGGGCCAGCATCGCCGCCAGCAGCCACACCTTGGCCTGCTTGAAAGTTTTACCCCGTTCCGCTCTATCCATGGCTCCCCCGCGCATGCAACCCTGTGGTATATAGAAGGACTAGAGTGTGCCCCTGAACTTAGCCTGGCCTTAACCGACAGGTCAACCCCTGAACGCGACCCCGGCGCCCACGGGCATCCTGGCCGACCACAGGGCTGTGCGGAGGTCTGGCGCCGCGCCCCGCCAGTCACTGATGCCCCTGGCGTCAGCTGCCGATATCCAGCGGTACATTGTAAACTTCTGTGATTCAGCTACGCCCGATTAGAAATCTGCCATGCCGCGCCGTTTGCTCTCGCTGGTGATGATCAGCGCCGGATTTATCCTGTCGCCCCTGTCCTGGTGGAACGACATGGTAGTCAATGTGCCGCTGGCTTATATGCTGTCCTGGCCGGTGGCACGCCTCTCCCCTGGGTTGTTTCCCGCCGCCTTCATCCTCGGCTACTGGTTCACCAATCTCCTGGGCTTCCTTTTGTTGCACTGGGGAGGCGTGGGTATCAGTTACCATGGCCGCGACACTATCAGCATTCGGCGGGCACTGCTGGTTTCCGTTGCCTACTCCATGGTCATGGTGATTCTGGTCCTGGCCGGCTGGCTGCCGTCACCGGCGGAGCTTTTGCGCACGCAGTGAGCATTTGAATACTTCCTTTTTATAAGAGGTAATGACGCCGATTCCCTTGCCACCCGGCGATCGGAACCCTAAGTACGCGCAATTCCACCATGACAAAGTGGAAAAACCGGGAGTGCGGGTCGAGAAATGACGACTATACTGCCTGCGTAAAGCTGTTCTTCGCTCATCCTCAGTCAGGTTAAGGGAGTCATCTCATGACGAATAACAAGACACTGATGTTGGCTGTCGCGCTGTTAGCAGCATTGCCTCTGGCCGCCCAGGTCAGTTCGTTGGACAAGATCAACGACTATGGGGTCTACGTAGTGGCGGATAAGGGCTATATAAAATTCGGTCCCTATAACCACATGGACAACTTCGTGGATTTCAAATACCTCAACGAAGTGCCCTGGGTCAAACGCGCCGGCGAGCAACTCAAGATCATCGTCTACGCGAAAGATTTCAGCGCGGACAATTTCGTTTTCGAACTGCGCCCCATCGACACGGTGGTGGATATCCGTCCCGTCCGCGCCAATGTGAAGCCGCTGGCGGAAAAAGATATGTATGAACTAAGTTTCGACCAGCCGGTGCCTGACGGCACCATGGTGCATGTGCACTCGGGGTCGTTCTTCCGGGAAAACATGGGTGTGGTCATGCTGGGCGACACCCAGAGCCAGCTGGTGAAGTATTTTGGCCGCAAGGACCTGCCGGGCGCCCAGGGCGTCCACGCCTATCTCGATGATGCCCTGCACGCCTACCCCGACAACGCCGAGCTGAAGAAACAGATGGAGTACTGGAGTAAAAAAGCCCTGCAAGAAAAAGACATCACGGACTACGGCTACGTCGAGGAACAGTGGGAGAAGTACAGCAGCTCCGAAAAAATCCACCTCAAGCTGCATTATCTGGAAGACATGGTAGGCGAGATCAACAGCTACCTGGACCAGCATCCCGACGGTGCCAAGGCCCGGGAAGCGAAGGAGCGCAAGGGTTTCGCCGAAACCAGGATCAAGGAATACCGGAAAATGCTCTAGCCCGTGGCGCGGCGGCCATCACGGCTTCTCCGACGGCGGCCGCGCCCTTCTCCTTGCCCCCCAGGGCCGCAAATCCACCCCATAGTTGATATACAGCCACTGTGCCGGACATGGTATGCTGCGCCTGTTCCGCGCCTAATCTTCTGAACCGGTTACTATTTTTGGACAAGCCTAGTGAACAATAGCATTCTTGCCGTTTGCCCCTTGTGGGTCGTTCGCCTGTTCCCTTTCATCAAGTGGATACACCTGGTCAATCGCGATTCCAATCGCATCGACCTGATGGCGGGCCTGATCGGCGCCGTGGTGGTGCTGCCCCAGGGGGTCGCCTTCGCCACCATCGCCGGCATGCCGCCCGAGTANNATGGTGCCGGCCATCATCGCCGCCCTCTACGGCTCGTCACGTCATCTGGTATCCGGCCCCACCACCGCCGCGTCGCTGGTATTGTTTTCCAGTCTCAGCGTCTATGCCGAACCCGGCAGCGCGCACTACGTATCCCTGGCCCTGACTCTGACCTTCATGGTCGGCGCCATCGAACTGCTGATGGGCGCGGCCAAACTGGGGGTGCTGATCAACTACATCTCGCACTCGGTGGTCATCGGTTTCACCGCCGGCGCCGCCATCCTCATC
>DKAS01000025.1 GCA_002448875.1 Proteobacteria bacterium UBA6920
AAGCCCGGTCTGCGCATCTACAAGCAGAAGGGTGATGTGCCCAAGGTAATGGGCGGGCTGGGAGTGGCTATCGTGTCCACTTCCGCCGGCGTGATGAGCGACCGTGCGGCCCGTCAGGCCGGCCACGGTGGTGAAGTGATTTGCTTCGTGCAATAAGATATTTCAAGGTGAACTATGTCTCGTGTAGCTAATGCGCCCATCAGCCTGCCCAACGGGGTCGAAATCTCGGTTGGTGCCGGCAAGATCTCCGTCAAAGGCCCCAAGGGCACGCTGGAGCAGCGTCTGCACCGTTATGTCGAAGTCAAGCAGGAAGACAAAACGCTGCGGGTGACGACCAAGAACCCCACCGATGCCGCGCGCATGCAGGCCGGTACCGCGCGCGCCCTGCTGCAAAACATGGTGCTTGGCGTGAGCAAGGGTTTCGAGAAGAAACTGGAGCTGGTTGGCGTAGGTTATCGCGCCAATGCCAAGGGCAAGGTGCTGAACCTGACTCTGGGCTATTCGCATCCCATCGATTTTCCGGTTCCCGAAGGCATCACCATCGAAACGCCGAGTCAGACCGAAATCCTGATCAAGGGNNGAGCCCTACAAGGGCAAGGGCGTGAAGTACTCGGATGAGAAGATCGTGATGAAGGAAGCGAAGAAGAAGTAAGGCAGATTAAGGCGGGCGTCACAGGCTGACGCCGGTAATTTAACGAGGTTGAATCGCATGAACAAGAAGCAGGCCCGGTTGCGTCGGGCACGCAAAACCAGAGCGCTCATTCGTGAGCAAGGCGCCAATCGCCTGGTCGTCTTCAAGACGCCGCGGCATATTTATGCCCAGGTATTAACGCCGCAAGGCGACAAGGTCCTGGCCAGCGCCTCAACCCTGGACGCCAAGGTCAAGACCGATATTTCCAAGGGCGAGAGCAAGTACACCGGCAACAGCGAAGCGGCAACCATCGTTGGTCGCCACGTCGCCGAGGCGGCGAAAGCGGCCGGCGTCACCAACGTGGCCTTCGATCGCTCCGGATTCAAATATCATGGTCGCATCAAGGCGCTGGCGGATGCCGCGCGTGAAGCGGGTCTGCAGTTCTAATAGTCGAGACAATCGGGAAAAGGCATTGCTATGGTAAGTGTAGAAGTGAATGAAACAGATGGCCTGATTGAAAAGCTGATTTCCGTCAGGCGCGTGGCCAAGGTGGTCAAGGGCGGCCGGCAGTTCGGCTTCTCCGCGCTTACCGTGGTGGGCGATGGCAAGGGTCGCGTGGGTTTTGGCAGTGGCAAGGCGCGTGAAGTGCCGGTCGCGGTGCAGAAAGCCATGGACGCCGCCCGCAAAAATATGATCTCCGTAAATCTCAACGGCGACACTCTGCACTACAGCATCAAAGCCGAGCATGGCGCGGCCACGGTCTATATGCAGCCGGCGTCGGAAGGTACCGGAGTCATTGCCGGTGGTTCGATGCGCGCCGTGTTCGAAGCGGTGGGCGTGCACAACGTGCTGGCCAAGTGCTTCGGTTCCAGCAACCCGGTGAATGTGGTGCGGGCCACGGTAAAAGGCCTGCAGAGCATCAAGTCGCCGGAATACATCGCCGCTAAGCGCGGCATGACCGTAAAACAGATATTGGAATAAAGTCATGGCGGGAAAACAAGTCAAAGTTACCTTGATCAAGAGCAAGGCGCACCGCCTGGCGGCGCATAAAGCCTGCGTCACCGGTTTGGGTCTGCGTCGCATGCATCACTCGGTAGTGGTGCAGGACACCCCGGAAAATCGCGGGATGATCAATAAAATCTCCTACCTGTTGAAAGTGGAGGAAGTGTAACCATGCGGCTGAACACATTGAAACCCGGAGAAGGCGCGCGCACCACTCCCAAGCGTCTGGGGCGCGGCATCGGCAGCGGCCTGGGCAAGACCAGCGGCCGCGGCCACAAGGGTCAGCATGCCCGTGCCGGCGGCTTCCACAAAGTCGGCTTCGAAGGCGGTCAGATGCCCATGCAGCGTCGTCTGCCGAAGATCGGTTTTACCACGCGTATGAGCCGGGTGACCGGTGAAGTGCGCCTGCACGAGCTGGAAAAGGTCGAAGGCGACGTGGTCGATATCGCGTCCCTGCGCAAAGCGGGCATCATCAGCGGCGCCATCGAGCGCGCCAAGGTGATCGCTTCCGGCGAAATCAAGAAGGCAGTAACGATCAAGGGCCTGGGCGTCACCAAGGGTGCGCGCGCGGCGATCGAGAAAGCCGGCGGTAAAGTGGAATAACTTTAAAGAGCACCCCATGGCAGCCACTCGCTCCGACATGATGAACGCCCTGAGTACGGGCAAGCTCACCGAGCTCAAACAGCGCCTGCTGTTTGTGCTCGGCGCGCTGATTGTTTACCGCATCGGTACCTTCATACCGGTGCCGGGCATCAATCCGGAAGCTTTCGCCCTGCTGTTCGAACAGCAGAAGGGCACGATTCTGGACATGTTCAACATGTTTTCCGGTGGCGCCATGCAGCGCCTGTCGGTGTTCGCCCTGGGGGTCATGCCCTACATCTCCGCCTCCATCATCGTCCAGTTGCTGGCGGTAGTGGTACCGAGCCTGGAGCAGCTGCGCAAGGAAGGGGAGTCCGGGCGGCGCAAAATCACGCAATATACGCGGTATTTTACCGTGGTTCTGGCTCTGTTCCAGTCCCTGGGCGTGGCCATCGCCCTGGAAGGGCAGAAAGTGGGCAGCGTCTCCGTGGCGATGACCCCCGGCATCGGTTTCATCTTCACCGTAGTGGTGTCGCTGGTGACCGGTACCATTTTCCTGATGTGGCTGGGTGAGCAGGTGTCTGAGCGCGGCGTGGGCAACGGTATCTCGTTGATCATCTTCGCCGGTATCGTCGCCGGTCTGCCGCGCGCTATCGGTGGCACCCTGGAGCTGGCGCGCATCGGTGAAATGCATATTTTCTCCGTACTCATTATCTTCGTGCTGGTGCTGGCGGTTACCGCCTTCGTGGTGTTCATGGAACGCGGCCAGCGGCGCATCACCGTCAATTATGCCAAGCGGCAGCAGGGGCGGCGCATGTTCGCCGGCCAGACCAGTCATCTGCCGCTGAAAGTGAATATGTCCGGCGTCATTCCGCCGATCTTCGCTTCCAGTATTATTCTGTTTCCCGCCACTCTGGGTGGCTGGTTCGGTTCCACCGAAAGCATGAGCTGGTTGAAGGATATTGCCTCGACCCTGTCGCCGGGGCAGCCGCTGTATGTCATGTTGTATGCGGTCGCCATCGTATTTTTCTGTTTCTTTTATACCGCGCTGGTCTTCAAACCGCAGGAAACCGCGGACAATCTCAAGCGTTCCGGCGCCTTCATTCCCGGTATTCGTCCCGGCGATCAGACTGCCAAGTATATCGACGGGGTGATGTCCCGCCTGACCCTGTGGGGCGCGGCTTACATTACCGCAGTGTGTCTGCTGCCCGAATTCCTGATTCTGTATTGGAACGTACCGTTTTATTTCGGCGGTACTTCGTTGCTGATCATTGTTGTTGTCGTAATGGATTTCATGGCGCAGGTACAAGCCCATTTGATGTCGCACCAGTATGACAGCCTGATGAAGAAGGCAAAATTGAAATAACGCCGATGGGTTCGGGCCGCGGCAACAATTGAGGTAGGGACAATGAAAGTTAGAGCATCAGTAAAGAAAATGTGTCGCAAGTGCAAGATCATTCGCCGCAATGGCGTGGTACGCGTGATCTGCTCCGATGCTAAGCACAAACAGCGCCAAGGTTGAAAAAACCCCGGATTAGACTTGATTTTACTGTCTTAAGGTATTAACATCCGGCGGTTTCGCGTCGGGTGTATTTTTGGTTATTTTTGGAGAGGTTACATGGCCCGTATTGCAGGTATCAACATTCCTGTTCATAAACATGCAGATATCGCTCTGACGGCGATCTACGGCATTGGCCGTCCCACGGCAAGGGATATTTGCACCGCCGTAGGGATCAGTCCCCAGACCAAGATCAAGGATCTGGACGAAGCGAAACTGGAAAGCATACGCTCCGAGGTCGCCAAGTACACCGTGGAAGGCGATCTGCGTCGGGAAATTTCTTTGAATATCAAGCGGTTGATGGATATGGGCGCTTACCGTGGCCTGCGTCATCGCCGTGGTTTACCGGTTCGTGGCCAGCGCACCCGCACCAATGCCCGTACCCGCAAGGGACCGCGTAAACCGATTCGTAAATAATGACTTTAGGATTTAACTAACATGGCTAAAACCGCAGTTAGAACCCGGAAAAAGGTTAAAAAGAATGTAAGCGACGGCGTCGCCCACGTCCACGCTTCGTTCAATAATACGATTATCACCATTACCGATCGTCAGGGTAATACCCTGGCGTGGGCGACTTCCGGTGGCTGTGGTTTTCGTGGCTCCCGCAAGAGCACCCCGTTTGCTGCGCAGGTCGCCGCCGAAAAGGCCGGCACCGCCGTCAAGGAAATGGGTGTAAAGAATATGGAAGTCTGGGTCAAGGGGCCTGGCCCGGGTCGTGAATCCGCCGTGCGCGCGTTGAACGCCCAGGGTTTCAAGATCACCAACATCCAGGATGTTACCCCGATTCCGCATAATGGTTGCCGCCCCCCCAAGCGGCGCCGTGTTTAATAGTTAATGGAGGCGAGCTTTGGCTAGATACGTAGGTCCAAGATGTCGTTTGTGCCGCAGAGAAGGCGCCAAGCTTTTTCTGAAGGGCGAGAAATGTTATTCCGCCAAGTGCCCGGTTGAGAAACGCAACTCGGCGCCGGGTCAGCACGGTCAGAAACGCGGCCGGTTGTCCAACTATGCCAGCCAGCTGCGCGAAAAGCAGAAGCTGCGCCGGACCTACGGCGTGCTGGAACGTCAGTTCCGCCGGTACTACCAGGAAGCCGACCGCATCCAGGGTGCGACCGGTGAGAAGCTGCTGCAGATTCTCGAATCGCGCTTGGACAACGTGGTCTATCGCATGGGTTTTGCGGTTTCCCGCAATGAAGCCCGGCAGCTGGTGCGTCACAAAGCGGTAATGGTTGACGGTCAGGTGGTGACGATACCCTCGTTTCAGGTTGGCGCGAACAGTGTTGTTCAGGTCAACGAAGGCTCCCGCCAGCAATTGCGGGTTCAGGCCTCTCTGGATCTGGCGCAGCAGCAGGGCCTGCCGGAGTGGGTGGACGTGGATGTAAAGAACATGCGTGGTGAGTTCAAGGCCGCGCCTGAGCGCAGTGATCTGTCGCCGGACATCAATGAGAGTCTGGTGGTTGAGTTGTATTCCAAGTAATAGAGTACACGGCCCCGCGAGGGGTGCGATCAGCTCAGGACTAATTATTCCGGTTATTGGAGAAAGACGCACATGCAAAGTTCAGTTACTGAATTTCTCAAACCGCGTATCGTCAATGTGCAGGCTTTTAATGAACGGCACGCCAAGGTAGTTCTCGAACCTCTGGAGCGGGGGTTCGGCCATACGTTAGGGAATGCCCTGCGGCGTATTTTGCTGTCCTCGATGCCCGGCTGTGCGGTGACCGAGGTGGAAATCGACAACGTGCTGCACGAATACAGCACCCTGGAAGGCGTACAGGAAGACGTCATTGACGTTCTGCTCAATCTCAAAGGTATCGCGGTGCGTATGCATACCAAGAATGAGAGCACTGTCACCATACAGAAAAAGGGTCCGGGTGTAGTGACCGCGGGCGATATCCAGGGCGATCACGACATCGAGATCGTCAATCCCGCACACGTGATCGCGCACCTGACGGAAGCTGGCGAAATCAAGATGCAGCTGAAGATCCTCAAGGGTCGCGGCTACCAGCCGGCCACCGTGCGTTTGTCCGAACAGCTGGGTGATCGCAGCATCGGCACCCTGCAGCTGGACGCGTCCTACAGTCCGGTGCATCGCGTGGCCTACAGCGTGGAAAGCGCTCGCGTCGAGCAGCGCACCGACCTGGACAAGCTGATCATCGAGCTGGAAACCAACGGCACCATCGGTCCGGAAGAAGCGATTCGCAAAGCCGCCACCATCCTGCAGGATCAGCTGTCGACCTTCGTCGATCTGCAGAGCAAGGCGGAACACCGCCAGGAAGAACAGCATGTGGAAATCGATCCCACCCTGCTGCGCCCGGTGGACGACTTGGAACTGACGGTGCGTTCGGCCAACTGCCTGAANNCAAGAAGTCGCTGACCGAGATCAAAGATGTATTGGCTACCCGCGGGTTGTCACTGGGTATGCGTCTGGAAAACTGGCCACCCGCCAGTCTGCGTGACAAGGATCGCGCCACCGCGTAAGCGCGGCGCAGACCACCAGGCGTTGTTGATTGGATTATCAAAGCAATAGGTAGAAAGTATCATGCGTCATCAGAATATCGGCAGGCAATTGAGCAGAGACAGCAGCAGTCGCAAGGCGCTGTTAAAAAACCTGACCACCGCGCTGCTGCGCCAGGAAGTCATCAAGACCACCCTGCCCAAGGCCAAGGAACTGCGTCGTCACGCGGAACCCTTCATTACCCTGGCCAAGAAGGACAGTCTGGCCAACCGCCGCCTGGCGTATGACCGCCTGCGCGATCGGGAAATCGTCACCAAGCTGTTCACCGAGCTGGGTCCGCGCTACGAGAAACGCCCCGGCGGCTATCTGCGCATCCTGCGCTGCGGTTTCCGCGCCGGTGACGCCGCTCCGATGGCGATCGTCGAACTGGTGGATCGTCCGCAGGTGGAAGCGGCGGAAGCCGGCGACAGCAAAGCCGACTGAGGCAGCTCCTGACAGCGTTTTACCAGCGAAGGCCGGGATAACCCCGGCCTTCGCTTTTCCCGATCCCGCGTCGCCCGGCGTTTTGCCGTGCCGCTTTACAGCTATCCCCCCCATAGCAGCGCCACGCTGGCCATTTTCCCTGGGGGCAGGCGCCCAAATCCGTGATGGACTGATATACTACGCCATTCCTTTTGTAATATTGCGCCGCGCCGGGTGTTTACGCATAGTCCGTGGCGGGGAACGCACGTTTGGATGCAGCCCAGGCAGGCCCGTGGGAGGTCGATGCGGCATCGCTGCCAGCGTGACAAGGGATTGCTCGATATTGGAATCGTATTTTGGGGGGTAGCAACATGACTTTTGAAAATTTTGCTGATGCACATGCCACTGTTTTATGGACGGTTTTTGCCATTGCCCTGGTGATGGGCGCCGTGGTCAATAAGACCAATTTCTGCACCATGGGGGCGGTTTCCGACCTGGTCAATATCGGCGACACCGGCAGAATGCGCGCCTGGCTGTTTGCCATGGCGGTGGCGATGATAGGCGCGACGCTGCTGGAATTCACTGGCGTCATCGATCTGGGAGCCACGATTCCGCCGTATCGGGGCGGAAACTTCGCCTGGCTGGAATACATCATCGGTGGCGTGATGTTCGGCGTCGGCATGACCCTGGCCAGTGGTTGCGGCAACAAGACCCTGATTCGCATCGGCGGCGGCAATTTGAAATCCATCATGGTGTTCGCGCTCATCGCCGTCTGCGCCTATTTCATGTTGAATCCCTTTCCCGGCACGGACAAGACGATCTATTCGGAGCTGTTCTATCCCTGGACCAACCCCACCAATATAGCGCTGGCAGGCAAGCAGGATCTGGGTGGTCTGCTGAGCGGTGTGACGGGCATGGACGCGGCGACCCTGCGCGTAGTGCTGGGTAGCGTGATCGCTCTGGCGCTGCTGGTGGTCGTCTTCAAGTCCAAGGATTTCCGTGGCCGTTTCGACAATATCCTCGGCGGCCTGGTGGTAGGTCTGGCGGTCATCGCCGCCTGGTATGTAACTTCCAGCCTGGTAACCATCAATGCCGAAGGCGAAGCCTTCAGCTGGAAAGCCTATACCGGTGACGATGTCTGGGTCATGTATCAAGAGTCACCGCGGCCGCGCGACGTCGGCATTCAGTCTTTCACCTTCATCAATCCCATAGGTCAGACCCTGCGTTATGCGGTCAACGGCTTCGCCGGCAGCTTCGTCACTTTTGGTCTGATGGCGGTTGCCGGGGTAATCGTCGGTTCCCTGCTGTGGGCGATAATTTCCCGCGGTTTCCGCATC
>DKAS01000085.1 GCA_002448875.1 Proteobacteria bacterium UBA6920
TCCTCGCCGCCATAGCGCGCCACCATATCGTGATGGCGGAAGGCGGACAGCACATTGTCGGCATAGGCGCGCAGCACCGCGTCGCCCGCCGCATGCCCGTGCCTGTCATTGATCTCCTTGAACAGATCCAGGTCGATCAGCACCAGGGAAATAGGCGTGCCGTAGCGATTGACGCGCCCGAGTTCGTCCTCCAGCCGTTTCATGAAAGCGCGGCGATTGGGCAGGCCAGTCAGCTCGTCGGTCAGGCTCAACAGGCGCACGCGGTCGAGTTCGTCGCTGAGTGCCTTGTTGTCGGTTTCCACGACCTGCAGATACTTGCTGGCGCTGTCAAATTTACGCGCCAGCACACGGTGGCGCTTGATGAATTTCTCCAGCTCTTCGATCAACACCGCCCGCCTTTCCTCGACCGTCTCCATCTCCACCGCAGTTTGCAGCGCGTCCAGCTCGATCTCCAGCAGCACACCAAACTGCTGGTTGTGAGCGATCGCCTCATCGACGTGCCGGGCGAAGTCATCGCGAATTTTCCTGATTTCCTGCGTCGTCCGCGACAGGTGGTGGCGATAGGCCAGACTGGCTTCATTCTCGCGCCGGATGCGGTCGCGGGCGCTGATCCTGCGTTGGGTCGCGCGGCTCTGCGCAGCGGTTTCCGCCGGCAACGGCGTCGTGGCCGGCACGGACGCGGCGGTGTTCAACGATGATCGTTTCAGCGGCGGCGCAAACGGGCGTATCGAGGATTTTTCTTCACCAGCCGCAGGAGTGGCTTCACCGGCCAGCTGGTGCATGAACTGGCGCACGAACGACAAATCACTGCCGCTGACAGGCGCCTGCAGATGTATTTTCAGAATATTGAACTTGGCGCGCAACGCCGGATTGTTGCCCGTATGCGGGCTCAACAGGCTGATGATCTGGCGGATGACTTCCTGATGGACCTGTTCCGAATCCTCGTAACGCTGCTGCGTGGCCCGCAGCAAGTCCTTGATATGCGCTACATACACCTGACCATCGGCGCTGACAGCAAACACATCCAGCAGCCGGAATATTTTCGCCAGGGGATTTTCCAGGGGAAACTCCCGCGTTGCCTGCAACTGCAAATTCATAACCACCCGCCCTGTCCAGCCGTCAACAGCATACCCCGTCAGACGCACTGCCCGGCGGACTAGGACCGCCGGCTGCCTGACCCGACAACCTCAGCGGAGACGGCATACCGACAGACGGGACACCAGGATGGAATCGCGCTCGTCGACAACTCCGGAGAAAACAGCAATAGAGACTATAATAAACCAGCAATCGATACAGGGCGCAAGGGCAGCCAGTCTCCGCACCGACGATGTAGGCGGTTTTCGCTGATACGTCCCTTGGAGTCGCGGACGGCGTCAGCCTCCGCGACCCGCGCAATGGCGATCAGGAAATTTCGGTGAGAGCCAGTTGCCGCGCCAGATCGTCGAGGAACCGACAGTGATTGAGCACTTCGTCCATGATCCGGTGCAGGGAAGCCAGGTCCATCCCGAGGTGGGACAACAGCTCCTGCGGCAGATGCAAACGCCGTGCATCGCCGATACCGTAGCGCTTCAACAGGCGGTTGGCCACCAGAATGCTGTGCACCAGACGACTGTGACGACCGGTATAATTTTCATTGTGATGCTCGCAAATGGCAAAGGTCACCGCGTCCGGCAATTGCCACTGCTGGATCAAGCGGGCGCCCAGATGACAATGACTCTCCCCCAGCAGCAAGGACTCGATTTCCAGGATATCGCGGTCGGGCGCCTGCAGCAGCAGGCGGTTGAGATCTTGAAAACTGCCGGCATCGAGATATCCCAGCAGCAGATAACCGAAATTGTGCAGCAACCCCCCCAGATAGGCCTGCCAGCGTTCACCCTGCGGCCAGGTACGCGCCAGCAGATGCATGGCGGCGGTGCAATAAATGGCCTGCCGCCAGAATCCCATGTGCCCGAACACGCCACCGGTGCGTGGACGATAACTCTGATTGATTTTGCAGCCGATGGCGAATCCCAGCGTTGTTTCCGCGCCCAGCGCCATGATGGCGGAGCGCAGGGTCGGTTGCGGCAACGCGCCGCCGAACAGCGGTGACTGGGCCATCTGCACCAGCACGCCGGCAATATCCGGCTCCTGCGCCACCAGCGCCACCAGCCGATCGCAATCGTAGTCGCCCTCTACCGCGCAGCGCAGCAGCTGCGCCGCGGTCGCTGGCAATTGCAGCTCCCCCAGCGCGACGGCAAAACGCTGGTACAGTCCATCGCTATTGGCGACGGCGATATTCTTCCGCATGCCCAGACCCCGGCGTCCGGCGGCGGCGGCAATCTGTCTGGCGGCTACCACCAGAGGCGTGGAAATCGGGCCGGTGAGCGCACCGACGATCATCTTGTTGAACTCGCCCTGCGCCAGCTTCACCAGCGCCGAACGTACGCCGGCTTCGACGAAGACCTCGCCGCCAGCGGTGAACGAGCTGTCCACCAGCATGTCCACTCCGTAAATACTGCCCAGCGGCGGCAACGCCGCCACGTCGATTTCGGCGAACAGGGGCGCATATTCCGCCTGCGCGGCAAAATCCATCTTGCGGCCGGTCAACGCGCGGATGCGATCGAGATTGATACTGTGATCGGCGGGGTACACCGCCATGACGAAACCGTAACGATCCCGCAGCATGATGCTCTTGGCCAGGCGATTGAGCGCTATGCCGCGCCGCCGCGCCGCCTGCAACGCCGAGTCCTGTTCAGGATGGGCGATGACTTCATAGCACACCTGGTTGCCTGCGAGAAATTGCGCTAACACGGAAGGTATCATGGTCTGGACCTTTAGTGGTGTTACCCTGCCCAAAAAGCTTAAAGGAGTTTAAGCGAAAATATCGTGGATTCAAAGCCAAGCGGCAGCATTTAATTTCTGCCTGCACCGATCATGATTTAACAATAACCAGGCTTTTCCCTGGCAGGGCATAGGGCATTATGCGCAAAGATTGCGCAAGTGAGTTTGCAGAAAGTCCGTCAACTCCGCCAGCTGTTTGCGCATCACCGTACCGGTGGCGTCAGAACGGGAAAAAACCGGGGTGGTCAACTCCGGCCCCACCAGGGACAAAACCAGCATGGACCGCAGGGTAGAGTGCAGCGCCGGCAACGTGCTGAGCAGCGCAATGGCACCATCGCTTTGCAGCATCTGCTCCGCCGCCTGCTCCAGCGGTGACGGTTCCACGATCGCTGCCGGCACCGGCAAGGCCGGCAGCGTGAAATAAGCGCGCATGGCCTCCAGCAGAGCATTGACCTCTTCCTGATCAGCGCAGCGCGGCAGACAATCAAGCACCGCGGCGATGAAGGTCTGCCCCGGCTCGTCCAGAAGGTCGTGCAATTTCGCCGCCAGGGGATGGTGCGCCGCCAGATCCTGCAAGCTGGCATGCGCCGCCGGCAGATCCGCCCGCGCCGACTGACGCTGCGGTATGTGGGCGGAGCCGTGGTTGAGAAAGGCGATACGATAGCTCTTGCGGCGTTGACCACGATTCCACATGCTCAGGCATAGCGCATCACTGACCAGGCCCGTAGCCAGCACCAGACTCACGGTATGGAGAATATCCCGGGACTGGGTTTCGAATGGCAGATACTCCACCAGATAGCGCACCAACTCGCGGGCGAAATCCGCCGCCAGCAGGCTGTGCTTGTGCAACAGGCGACGCCCCAGCTCCGGCCCCGGATAGGCCCACCAGGCAAGCTGCGCCTGCTGCGCGGTCAGGGTCGCGCTGTGCGCCACCGCCAGCATCACCTCCGGCTCGCCCAGCATCAACAGCTTGTCGACCGGCACCGTGCTGATCTGACCCAGGCCCGCCCAGCGATGCAGATACTTGGGGTAACGGCGCGGCGAACCGAACATGGCGGTGGAAAGAAACTCCCGCACCCTGGTCAGATACGCCTGTTCGCCGCCACGGGGGTTGAGTTGCACTTCATATTCGCGCTCATCCCCCAGGCCATGCACCCGCATATGCTGCTCGTCGATACGTATGGCCCTGGCGTTGGCCAGCAATACGTTCAAGCGCAACAAATCTTCACTGCTCAATTCACTCAAGGTAAGGTGATCTCCCGCATCATTGCTTTCAGTTTAACTGGATGCGCCGCCCCCAGGGAACCGCGGCCCGGCCCTTGACCAGCCAGATCACCGGATAGGCCGGCGGACGTGGGGGAAATTCGCCGTTGGCGTCGGTGAAATACACCAGCACATCCGGCTGTCTGTCCTGTCGCTGCTGCCAGGCGAAGGGCGGCAGGAAACTGGTTCCGCCGCCACCGGTGATTTGCCGCGGCAAATGCACGTCCTCCCAGACCGCGAACTCCCAGGGGCAGTCAGCGGCCAGTTGATGATCGCAGGCCAATAGGACGATACCGGCGCGCACCTGACCCTTGAGTGCATTAATCTCGGAAAGAAATTCGCTTATTTCACCGTCGCTGAGCGAGCCGCTGCTATCGACCACCACCGTGACCTGTACCTCGCGGCTGCGCCGGCTTGGCAGGATGGCTTCGCCTTCCCGGCGCGAAGGTCGTTCGTAACTGTAATCATCGCGCCCGCTGAGACTCATGTATTTCGCCAGCAACGCCCGCCAGGGCAGTTGCGGATGTAAAAACGACTGCACCACCCGCGCCAGCTCGCCATGCAGTTTCCCCGCCTGCTGCGCCTGCTGGGCGGCACCCGCTACGCGCTGGCGCCACTGCATCGCCAGCTGCTCCTGCTCCGCCGGCGTTGGCGGCTGCGGCATCTGCCGCCCCGGGTCGGCAGCGTGCTGACCGGCACCGCCGCCAGTCTGCCCGCTGCCGCCGCCGGCTGGCTGCTCCTGTTCGTCCTGATCCAGCAGCGGATAGATTTCCTCTGCCGTCATGCCCTGGTATTCGATGAACAGCGGCACGTCCGGCGGCGGCCGCAAGCCTTGCTCCAGCAGGATGGGGACGATGGCGAAATCGCAGGCCCGTTGCCAGCGGTAAGGCTGGCGATGACCGCGACGGCTGAAATGCGCCAGGGCGCAGCGCAGGGTTTCCTGGGCGATGATGAATTCCAACTGGCCGACGCTTAAGGCCGCGACGTATTGCGGATTGTAGTAGAAATTGCGCGCGTCGCTGCCGGCCCGCTGGCACCAGTCCGCCGCCACCAGAGGCAGGCGCAGCGCCAGCGCGCCGAGAAACGGATGGTCCAGCAGCAGGCGGGTGCGTGCCTGAGTCAACTTGTCTGCCAGATCCTGCGCCATATCACAACAGGATGCGACCGACGTCTTTGGCCCAGACGGTGAATTGCGGCAGTCCGTAGATTTGCTCACCCACTGTCTTGGCCAGATCATGCACCAGCATCACCGCCATTTCGCGCTGCGGAAAGCGGCCGGCGTAATTGAGAATATGGCCATGAATCCGCGCCGCATCCGCCGCCGGCGCCGCTACCGCGCGTGCCACCAGCGCCGACGCCACGGCATACTGCAAATCGATCTCCTGCGGCACCGCGACGTTCTCGCCGCGGACAATAGCGTCGATATCCGGCAGGCGTTCAAGGCAGGCGAGGAACGCCAGCAGTTCCGCCGCCGCCGCCGCGCCCACACAAGCCTGCACGGCTTCGCCCAGCAGCGGATCATCAACGGAGAACTTGCGCAGACAACGATGCACGAACTCCCAGGAGCGTGGCGTGGGAAAAGCCACGGGATCGCTGCCGGGATCGTAGGAAAACAGCAGTTCGGGACGAAAGCGCAAAAACGCGATCAAGCGCTGGTCGACGGCGTTGTGATACGCCCAGGCCACCCAGTCATCCAGATTGACGTCCAGTTCATAATGGGAAAAGCGATTAGCCAGCGGCGCTGGCATGGTAAAGGTCACGCCGCGATCCCCCTGCCGGTTGCCCGCGGCAAAGATCGCCCAGCCGGCCGGCACCTGGTACTCGCCCAGACGCCGGTCCAGCACCAGCTGGTAGGCGGCCGCCGACACCGTGGGCGGCGCGGCGTTGATTTCATCGAGAAACAGAATACCGCGTTCTCCCTGGCGCGCAGCGTCCGGCAGCATGGCCGGCACCGCCCAGACCACATGCTCGCCGCTGCGAAACGGGATGCCGCGCAGATCGCTGGGTTCCAGCTGGCTCAAGCGGATGTCTATCATCGGCACCGCAGCCGCGCGCGCCACCTGCGCCACGATCTGGCTCTTGCCGACCCCGGGCGGACCCCAGATCATCGCCGGGGTGTGCGCGCCGGAAGCGACACTGGCGAATTCCTGACTTAGCATTCTGGCAAGAGACACTGGACGCATGCTTCAGATCCCCGGTGACGGTGGCTTGCTCTGGTGATTGGGGCGGACTGCCCAGTATATAGAAGGTGCCGGCGGCGGACATGACCCCATTGGGGATAGGCCGCTCAGCCGCCACCGGCCGCGTAGCCGGCCGGTTCCGCCGTCGCAAAGCGCTCGCGGCGGGCAATACGATAAATGAACGTCCAGTGGAAAAACACCCCCAGCAGCACCAGCACGTGAAACGCTTCGTGGGCGCCGATGACGCCGGGAATCAGCACCGGAACCTGCAGAAAATCCATGACTGCGCCCGCGGTATAAGCCAGCGCGCCGTGAAGAATGGGGCGGATGGGCTGCCAGCCCAGGCGCCGGTAGAGGTGATAAGTGGTATAGACGCCAAACCAGCCCAGACTCAGGTACAGAGTGAGACTCAACCATTCGGGAATGGAGTGAAAATAGATCGATTTGAGGGTAATGGCAGTAACGGCCACCAGCCAGACAAAAATCAGCACGCCCCAGCGCAGAAAACCGCGAAACAGAATCACATGCACCGGCGTATAGGTAGCGGCGATGAGAAAAAATATCGCCGCGTGATCCAAACGCTGAAACACTTCCCTGGCCACGGTACCCGGGGTAAGCAGATGAAACACGCCGCTCATCGCCAGGGCGAACGTCACGCCGAAAATGTAAACGCCGACGGCGATCGAACGATAAGCCCGGGTATGCTGCCGCACTAAAAAAACAATGGATATAACCAGAAACAAGCCACCGCCCAGCAGATGCGACAACGAGCTGAAGGGCTCGCTGAACCCCGGCAACGGGCTGATAGCGGCGACTGGAGTGTTCATAGCAGGCATTGTAATCAACAGTAGCGGCAGGCGACAACAAGCGCCGACGCCGGCCGCGCGTTGTTCAGGAGGGATTTTCCGGGCCGGCGGACGCAGGCTCCATGAAATGGGAGAAACAGCGCTTGAACAGGATTTGCAGACCGTCGCGCGTCGCCCCGGCTTCCGCGCCGTGCAGCAGATCAAGCTGCGTAGCCGGATACAAATGGCTCACCATGGCGCGAATCGCCGCCTGAAATATCGCGTCCAGACCGCGCAGCTCCGGGTTGGCCTGCTGTAAGGCGCGCATCTTCGCCCGATCGAATACCACCACTAGTAATTCAGTGGTAATCTGCCCGCCGGCGGTGCGAAACGTGGACAGGATGCTGGCGATGCCGGCTTGCGAGCGATCGGGCGGTGCCACGGTAAAATTGGCCTGGCGCACCTGATCCCGCACCAGACCGCGGATGAAATCCAGGGTGGCCGGTGCTATCTTGCCGCCGGCGTTAACCGTCACCACCATGCTCTCGTCGAAAGACTGATAGTTTTGCGCCGCCATGCCCGGCACCGGCTTGACTACGCGCTCGGTCAAACCGAAGTGACCGAACTGGCCGAGGCCGAATTCATCAGATTCACTGATAATCTGCATATTGCGCGAGAACGGCGCGGCAAACGGCTGCGCCTGCTGCTGGGCGCCGGCAGCCGGCTCGGCCGCCCAGGCCATGCCGCAAACGGGCAGCAACAGAACAACAGCCAGCACGGATCGTTTCAACATGGATTCCCCCTGGCGAGACGACGCCCGGCCCGTTGCCGGCTAATCATTGTCCCGCTGATCGGTAAAATGCGTCGCATCCTTGCTGCCGAGCATCTTCATCTGGCCCTGGATCACCGCCCCTTCGGCAATGGCGATAACCGGGGCTATCACATTGCCAGTCACCTTGGCGGTGGGCGCCAGCTCGATCTTCTCGCCGGCGATCACATCACCGTCCACCGCACCGGCGACAATGACATATTTTGCCTTGATGGTGCCGGTCCACTTGCCGTCTTCCTCCAGCACCAACGCCCCATCGACATCGCTGTTACCGATCACCTGCCCGTAAATCACGAAGTTTTCCTGGCCTTTGATGTCGCCCTTGAAACTTGATCCCGCCCCCACCACACTGGAAACGCCACCCACCTTATCCAGGGTGCGACGGTTCTGCTTGGTACCCAGATCCAGAACTGTACTTTTCATTTCACACCTTTTCCCGTATTTACCAACTACAATCGCGCGCAAACCGGCGACTGGAACGCACTCGACAGATCTACGCTATCAACAACTCGGTACCCAGGTCCCCCGCCCACTCGATCGCCCGCATGTAGTTGGCGATGACTATCTGGTTATCCAGGCCCGCATAACTGACTTTTTCCCAATTACTGCGCTCGTAAGCAACGGCGCAATTCAACGCACCGCCCATGTCACCACCGCGCTGCAGCAGTGCGTCCTTGATTTCGCCGGTGACCGGCATATTGGCCATCACTTCTTCCAACGGCAGATCCATCATCACGTCCACCAGGGAAAAGAGACCGACCATGAAATAGGACTGCGGATTGGCCCGTCCCGCCGACTGCGCCAGCAGCTCGCACATCTTGGCACGGGTCAGCGACGTGACCAGCAGATCGTGCGGCTGGTCGTCAACTCGCGACAGCGCCAGCAGGCTGATCCAATGGCGAATGCGCTCCAGACCGACCATCACCACCGCCCGGTGGATGGACTCTATCGGTTCCTGCAAGGCGAAATAGGCCGAGTTGATATAGCGCAACAGGCGGTAGGACAGCGACACGTCCTTGGAAATTATTTCCTCGATCTCGCTCATTTTGAGATCGGGTTCATGCAGTTTGGCCATCAGCTGCAGCACCGTCACCCGGTTGGTAGGCAGGCGCTTGCCACGGATGATATTGGGGTAGGTGAGAAAATAGCCCTGAAAATAGTCAAACCCCAGGGAACGCGCCAGTTCATACTGGGCGCGGGATTCCAGCCGTTCCGCCACCAGCTTCACCTTGTAACCACGCAGTATCTTCACCTGGGTCGCCAGCTCCTCGCGGTCCAGGGCATGCAGATTGACCTTTACCATGCGCGCCGCGCTCATCAGCGGCCGGGTGGAGTTCAGATACACATAGTTATCCAGCGCCAGGGTAAAGCCGCGATTGGCGACATCCTGCAGCAGCTCCACCAGCTCCGTCGTCACTTCGGTGCCGTCCATCAGCTCCAGCACCACCTGATCGCGGTTCAAGGAATCCATCAACTCGCTGCGCAGCACTTCCGGCGTAACATTGAAGAATACCCGCGCCTTGCCCACCAGCTGGTCCAGCCCCATTTCCAGCAGGCTGTTCAGCATCACCTGGTAGGATGCAAAACTGGGATCATTGATCTCCGCCTCTCCCACCTCCCGTTCGCGGAAGAACAATTCATAACCGAAAACTTCCAGATTCGGCGTATAAATCGGCTGGCGACCCACAAAAATATCGTACACGTCACACCTATACCTGATATTTACAATGTCATAACAGACATTGCTCCGTGGTGTTTATCGGAAGCGCGGGAGAATTCTTAACCAGTGCAGAAAAGCGCCGGGATGCCGCCGACGGCGGCAATGAATTGCTTATAAGCTTATACGTGAAAGTGACATGGCGATCGGCGGCACGCCGATCGCCATGTGGTTGACTCAAGAGCGCTCGGCCAGTTCCAGCAGCATTTGATTGAGGCGGCTGACAAAGGTCGCCGGATCCTCCAGCTGCCCGCCCTCGCTGAGCAGGGCCTGATCGAACAGGATATGGGTCCAGTCGGTGAAGCGCTGCCCATCCCCCTCGCCGGCCAGACGCTTGATCAGCGGATGATCGGGATTGAGTTCGAGGATGGGCTTGCTGGTGGACACCTGCTGCCCCGCCGCCTTGAGGATGCGCTCCAGATTGGCGCTCATATCATAGGCGTCGTTGACCAGACAGGCCGGGGAACTGGTCAGGCGGAAAGTAGTACGCACGTCCTTGACACGCTCACCCAGGGTTTCCTTGACGCGATCAAGCACGTCCTTCAGCTCCTCACTGCTCTTTTCCTGCTGCGCCTTGTCTTCCTGGTCCGCCATTTCACCCAGGTCCAGCTCACCCTTGGCCACCGATGCCAGCGCCTTGCCTTCGAATTCATTGAGCGATGACGTCAGCCATTCATCCACCCGATCGGACAGCAGCAGCACTTCTATGCCCTTCTTGCGGAAAATTTCCAGATGCGGACTGTTCCTGGCCGCGGTGAAACTGTCCGCGGTAATATAGTAAATCTTGTTCTGTCCCGGCCGCATGCGGGCGATATAATCGGCCAGGGATTCGCTCTGCGCGTCCGTGTCATGATGGGTGGTGGCGAAACGCAGCAGACGCGCGATCTGCTCACGATTGGCGTAGTCCTCGCCCGGACCTTCCTTCAGCACCCGCCCGAACTCCTGCCAGAACTTGGCGTATTTCTCCTTATCCTCCTTCGCCAGGGACTCGAGCATGCTCAGGACTTTTTTCACCGATCCGCCGCGGATGGTATCGATGATCTTGTTGTTCTGCAGGATTTCACGCGACACGTTCAACGGCAGGTCATTGGAATCGATGACGCCGCGCACGAAGCGCAGGTAGGGCGGCAGCAGCTGCTCGGCGTCCTCCATGATGAAGACTCGCTTCACGTAGAGCCGCACGCCGTGGCGCGCCTGGCGGTCCCACAGGTCGAACGGCGCNNGCACATACAGCTTGACGCCATGCCGTTGATCGCGATTCCACAGATCGAAGGGCGCGCGCTTGGGCACGTACAGCAGGGATATATATTCGTTCTTGCCTTCCACCCGGTTGTGGCTGTAAAGCAGCGGCTCCTCGAAATCGTGGCCCACGTGCTTATAGAACTCGTGGTATTCCTGTTCGCTGATTTCATTTTTCGAGCGCGCCCACAGTGCCGAGGCGCTGTTGACGGTCTCCCAGCTTTCACCCGCGGCCGCTTCCTCTTCTTCCTTGCCGGTGGCTTCCTTGGGCATCATCACCGGCAGCGAGATATGATCGGAGTATTTTCTGATGATGGAGCGCAGGCGGTAACCGTCAAGAAACTCGTCTTCGCCCTCGCGCAGATGCAGCACGATCTCG
>DKAS01000020.1 GCA_002448875.1 Proteobacteria bacterium UBA6920
TGGTGGCAAACGGAAACCGGCGGCATTCTCATCAGCCCCTTGCCCGGCTGCACGGCACTCAAACCCGGATCGGCCACCCGGCCGTTTTTCGGCGTGGTGCCGGCGCTGGTGGACGATCAGGGCAAGATTCTCGACGGCGCCACCTCCGGTAACCTGGTCATTACCCGCCCCTGGCCGGGGCAGATGCGCTCCGTCTACGGCGACCACCAGCGTTTCTTCAACACCTATTTCAAGACCTTCCCCGGTTACTATTTTTCCGGTGACGGCGCCCGCCGTGACCAGGACGGTTACTACTGGATCACCGGCCGGGTAGACGACGTGCTCAATGTCTCCGGCCACCGTCTGGGCACGGCGGAAGTGGAAAGCGCCCTGGTGCTGCACGAAGCCATCGCCGAGGCCGCCGTCGTCGGCTACCCCCATGACATCAAGGGCCAGGGCATCTACGCCTTCGTCACACCGATGGCGGGAGTGGAACCGTCGGCCGATCTGCACAAGGAGCTGGTGGAAATGGTACGCAAGGAAATCGGCGCCTTCGCCAAACCCGACATCATCCAGTGGGCGCCGGCCCTGCCCAAGACCCGTTCGGGCAAGATCATGCGGCGCATTCTGCGCAAGATCGCCGCCAATGAACTGGACAGCCTGGGTGACACCTCCACCCTGGCCGATCCTTCGGTAGTCGACAACCTGGTGCACAACCGCAGACAGATCTAGCGACGGCAGGCGTCGTCGCCCGGGCATCGCGGTCGAACAATGAGGACGCATACGATGAACACGACCAGACCACCGGCGGTGGCCGACATGTTCTATCCCGGCGACGCCGCCACCTTGCGTAAAACCGTTACCAGCATGCTGGCGCAGGCCCGGGATTTCCCGCTGCACCCCAAAGCGCTGATCGTGCCCCACGCCGGCTACGTCTACTCCGGCCCGGTGGCGGCCACCGCCTACCGCCTGCTGCGCGAGCGGCGGGAAATCCGCCGGGTAGTGCTGCTGGGCCCGTCGCATCGCGTCGCCCTGCGCGGCATCGCCGCCAGCGGCGCTGCAGCTTTCGCCACCCCCCTGGGCTCGATCAGCATCGATCAGGAAGCGATGCTGCTACTGGCGCAGAACGCTTTGGTATCCCGCATGGACGAAGCGCACCGCCTGGAACACAGCCTGGAGGTGCACCTGCCGTTTCTCCAGCTCAGCCTGCCCCTGCCGTTCAGCCTGGTACCTCTGGTCGTCGGCGAATGCGCAGCCGCCGATGTGGCCACGGTGCTGGAGACGCTGTGGGGCGGCGCGGAGACCTTGATCGTGGTCAGTTCCGATCTGAGCCACTACCACGACTATGCCACGGCGCGGCGCCTGGATCAGGCCACCAGCCAGGCCATCGAAAACCTGCGCTACGAAGCTATCGGCTACGATGACGCCTGCGGCCGCAACCCCGTGCGCGGCCTGCTGCTGCTGGCGCGCAACAAAGGCATGCAATGCTCCACCCTGGATCTGCGCAATTCCGGCGACACCGCCGGCCCGCGCGATCAGGTGGTAGGATACGGCGCCTATGTCCTGCAATGACGAGCAGCGCTATTCACCGGCGGAGCGCAGCGAGCTGCTGGCGCTGGCGCGGCAATCCATCGAGCACGGTCTGCGCCACGGCGTCGCGCTGCGTCCCGCGCTCGAACGCTGTTCGGCCGCGCTGCGCGAACCGCGCGCCAGCTTCGTCACCCTGACCCTGCACGAGCAGCTGCGCGGCTGCATCGGCAGCCTGGAGGCGCGGCAGCCGCTGGCGCTGGATGTGAGCGTCAACGCCTTCAACGCCGCGTTCCACGATCCGCGCTTCGCGCCGCTGCGTAGCGACGAATTGCCGCTGCTGGCCATCGCCATTTCCGTGCTGTCGCCGCCGCAAGCCATGCACTTCAGCAGCGAGCGGGATCTGCTGGCGCAGCTGCGCCCGGGCGTGGACGGTTTGATTCTGAGCGAAGGCCGGCGGCGCGGCACCTTTCTACCCAGCGTCTGGGAATCACTGCCGGACGCCACCGAGTTTCTCCGTCACCTGAAACTGAAAGCCGGGCTGGCGCCGGACCACTGGTCGACCACCCTGCAGGTGGAGCGCTACACCGCTGAATACATCAGCTGAACGACGCGTAAATACCAAGCCATAGCACCATCTTCCCGCCCGCAGCAGCGGCAAAACCAAGCATCAAATCACCTTCCCGGGACGTCCAGCGCCAGNNAAAGCGGACCGCCGCCGCTGCGAAAAGCGGGCGGGAACTCAATCCGCTAGGGTCTGCATTCCCCCAGCGATGGCGTCTGGCAGTGCGTGCCGTCGATCCAGACGGCACCGCTGAGGTCGGCGCCGCGCAGGTTGACGGCGCGCAGCTGCGCGGCGTTGAAATCGGCGTTGCGCAGATCGGCGTTTTCCAGGTTCACCTCTTGCAGAACCGCATCCTGAAAAATGGCGTACGGCAGATGCGCGGCAAACAGACTGGTCTGTTCCAGCCTGGCCTGACGCAGCACCGCGCCCTTGAGCGACGCGTGATCGAGGCGGGCACCGCTCAGATCGGCGGCGACGAAATTGCTGTAGTCCAGATTACTGAAACTCAGGTCGGCATTGCGCAAACGGCTGCGGTCGAAATAGGTGTTGACGATCTGCGCGTGCGTCAAATCGACACCGTTCAGATCCTGCTCTGATTTGCGGCAATTGCTCCAGTTGACACCCGGCCCCGGGGCCTGGACGCACTGCAGATTGAGACTGTCGGTCTGCGGCGCCAGAAAAAAGGCCAGGGCGAGCACAGCGCAGAACAGGCTGCCGGCCAGCAACGCCGCCATCCGCACCCGGTTGTTGACCACGGCGGGCCGCAGTATCACCCGTTCACGCTGTTCGCGGCTGGCCAGCGTGGCCGCGTCCTCGGCCTGGCGGCGATCGCTGCGGGGCGCGGCGTTGCCAGATTCGTGACGCGGCTCCTGCCGGCGCTCGCGGATACGCTCGTCGGCACGCATGCGCGCCAGGCGCAGGCGTTCCATGGCCGCGGCATCGCCGGGATCGGCGTTGAGCTCCTCTGGATACAGGTCGGCGTGGGTGTGCGCCGGACTCCAGCTGCGTTGATCTACGCTCAGTTCGTCACCGGGCTGAATGCGTCCCAGCAGCAGGAAGCGGCGTATCTGACCCGAGGGAAAAGGACCACGCACCACCTCGCCGCGGCGGGTGTACCACAATTTATGATCACTCATTTTTTTCCGGCGCGGCGCCGTCTCAGGAATGCAGTGAACCGCGCTGCAGATTTTTCAGGCTTTTGATCAGCTCGGCTTCGCCCTGCGATACACCGCATTGATCGACGATGGCCTCCACCGGCGCGCCTTGACCCGCCAGATGCTGCGCGTATTGATAGGTATTGGATCCGGGCGAATTTTTCTCCAGCTGGCCCAGCCGCTCGACCAGAAACTTCAGGTTGTATTCCGCCTGGTCGATGCGCTGGCTGACCCGGTCTTCGCCGGTACGCAGCGAGCGGTTCTCGTGCTTCCAGCGGTGTTCGTGCACGGCGATCTGCCGCTCCAGCTTGCGCAGATGCAGCGACACCATGATCAGGCCGACGGAAACCAGGCCGATGAGAAACAGGTTGACGTAAAGAAAGATCGTATCGCTTATCTGCATGGTTGTGCCCCCGGATCGCCCGTATCAAAATGAAATATTGCCCGCCAGTTCTTCCTGCGCGACGAATTTCCGCAGATCGATAATGATCAGCAGCTCGTCATTGTAGTTGGCAACGCCCTGGATATAGTTGGCACTGCTGCGATTGCCCACATTCGGTGCCGATTCGATCTCCGACCGCCGCAGATCCACCACATCGGCGACGCTGTCCACCAGCATACCCAGCACACTGTCATTGACCTCGACGATGACAATGCGCGACAGCTCGTCCGCCTCCTTGCTGGCCATGGAGAATCGTTTGCGGGTATCGACGACGGTTACGACATTGCCCCGCAGGTTGATGATCCCCAGGACATAAAAAGGCGCGCCCGGCACCGGCGTGATTTCCGTCAGGTGCAGCACTTCCTGCGCCAGCATCACGTCGACGCAGTACTTTTCATTGGCAAGATTGAATGTCACCCACCGGGTTACAGGGTCTTCCGCCGCCTGTAATTCCTGCAAAGCCATACCAAACCACCTCTTTTGGAACGTTATACGACCAGCAGCCGCGCTTGATTTGCGCGCGCCGGAAAATCCCCGCCCGGCGACCGGCCGTCATCTGTGGCTAAAACCCAGCACAATATGTACCAGCCTTGATACCCTCACTAATTTCATGATTGGTCCCGGGGTGTCTCTTCCGCCCAGGCCAGCACGGCATCCACATCGAGAATGGCACATTGCTGCAGGGTACTGGTACCGGCCAGCCAGGGTCGGCGCGTGGCCGTGGTACGCCGACGCACCTCGGCGGCGTTGAATTGGCACAGGCCGCTGACTGCCTGGGCCGGTAACGCCCACTGCCCGTCCCGTAACACCAGCAGGTAGTCGTAGGTCAGCGCCGGCGCGACCGCCGCGCCGGCCTGGGGCAGCAGCAGTTGACGCAAATCGATAACCCGGGACAGGCTTGCCTGATAGTCCAGGCTGCCCAGGGTCCGCGGGTGTGCCGCCGGCTGCAGGCTGGCGGGAAATGCGCAGACTCCGCGCAAATCGTTCCGGTGAATGGCCAGACGCAGCCCATGCCAGACGAAAATCATGCATTCTTCCGCCGCCTCGGTTGCTGGCGCTGGCGCGGGCGGCGGCTGACGGTCGGTGGCTCCGGTGCTTAGCAGATCATCGAAGTATTCAGCCAACAGTCCGTCGTTCACCGTCGCCGTGGAATCCATGATCCGGCACCTGACTTATTGCTGCTCGACCTGATCGGCGATCATCAGGTAATGACACAGTTCACGATAGACTGCGATTGCCCGGTCCTGAGGGGACCGCATGGACAGGGGAATACCAGTGCGACTGGCCTCGCGGAACTCGGTGTTCACCGGCACCGCCGTATCCCAAACCGCCTGGCCATAGGCTTCTCGCAAAAATTCCAGACTTTGGGTGGAGGCGCGGGTGCGGCGATCATACATGGTCGGTAGAATCATGTAGGGTAGAACGCGACCGGTGGACTGGGCGATCATTTTCAGCGTGTGCAACATGCGCTCCAGCCCCTTTACCGCCAGAAATTCAGTCTGCACCGGAATAATCAAATGATTGCAGGCCGCCAGGGCATTGACCAGGAGTATGCCCAGGGACGGCGAGCAATCGATCAGCACATGGTCGTATTCGTCCTGCAATGCGCGCAGCAGATCGCGAATCACCAGCCCTTTACCGGTGCGGGCCCCCAGTTTGCGATCCAGTGTCGCCATGACGCTGGCGGCGGGCAACAGTTGAATATTGTCAAAATGTGTTTCTTGAATCATCGCCCGCGCCGCGGTCCGCAGATCGGCGGGCTCATCGACAAAAAGATTGTAAACACTGCCGTTGTTGGTTTCCGGGCTGTATTCGAAGTAAACACTAAGCGATCCCTGTGGATCCAGATCCAGCATCAATACCCGCTTGCCCTCCCGCGCCAGCAGCCCGGCCAGGGTGACCACGGTCGTGGTTTTACCGACGCCACCTTTCTGGTTCGCCACGGTCCACACCTGCAAGGCAGTGGCGCGCGCCGGTTCGATGACGGCGCCGACCGCGGTGGCGCCGGAAACATCGACCGCTTCGCTACGTGTTTCTTGTGTCATAAATTCTCCAATCCGGTGACGCTGGTTCCATGACGCGGACTGGTGGTGATCACCAGGACAACGCGACGATTCTGCTTTCTGCCGGTTTCGGTGCCGTTATCGCCTTTCGGTCGGAATTCACCGTAACCCAGCGCAACCATATGAGCAGGATCGATGCCAAGCTCTGTGAACAAATGTACCACGCTGGCGGCGCGCGCCGCCGACAACTCCCAGTTGGAGGGAAACAGCGAACTGTTGATCGGCAGACTATCGGTAAATCCCTCGACTTCGATATAAACAGCGCTTTTCTTCAGCGTTTCTCCGGCGCGCTGCAGAATAGTCAGCGCCGCCGGCAGCAGCCTGGCGCTGCCGACTTCGAACAGCAATTCCGAATTGATCTCGACGCTGATTGAATCCTTGTTGCGTTCCACGCTGATCAGACCGCGTAACAACGGATCATCGAACCCCGCCTCTACCTGCTCGGCCATCCGCTGCATGGCCTCCATGCGTTGCGCGCGCTGGCTGAGACTTTCCTGCAGGGGAATGGGTTGAATCGGCACCACTACGGGGGACAGCACGCTGACTTCCGCTGCACTATCGTTCCCCTGCTCGCCTGCCGGTGACAGGGTACTGGCCTCCACTTTGAACGCGCGCACGATGGAGTCGGACAATACGCGGTATTTGCCTTCGTTCACCGAAGAAATAGAGTACATCACCACGAAAAACGCGAATAACAAGGTGATGAAATCCGCGTAAGAGATCAACCAGCGATCGCGATTTGATTCTTCCTCATGTCGTTTCCGCCGCCGCATGCGCCGCCCTATTTCAGATAGCCTTTAAGCTTGACTTCGATATTTCGGGGATTTTCCCCCTCCGCGATGGCGACGACGCCCGCCACCAGCATGTCCTTGGTCTGGCTCTGATCGGCGATGATCGCCCGCAATTTGGCCGACACCGGGATAAACACCAGATTCGCCAGCCCCACACCGTAAATGGTCGCTACGAATGCGGTGGCGACGCCGCTGCCCAGCTTGGCCGGATCGGCAAGATTCTGCATCACATGGATCAGACCGATCACCGCACCTATGATGCCTATGGTCGGACTGTAGCCGCCCAGTCCATCCCAGACCTTGGCGGCCAGGATGTCGATCCGTTCGCGGGTATCGATATCGACTTCGAGGATGCCGCGTATGGTTTCCGGTTCGTTGCCGTCCACCAGCAATTGCAGTGCCTTGCGTGCAAATTGATCCTGTTCGTTCTCTACCACCGCTTCCAATCCCAGCAAGCCTTCTTTGCGCGCGATATGGCTCCAGGCGACGATCTTGCGGATCTGAATCGGCAGATTTTTTGCCGGCGGTAGAATTATCCACTTCAGCAGGTACAGCGCCCTGATAAAAACCTCCGGTGGCGATTGCACCATGACGGCTCCCAGCGAGCCGCCGAATACTATCAGCAACGCCGGACCGTTCAGCAGCGATTCCAGCTGCCCCCCCTCCAACGCCTGGCCGATGAGGATGCCGCTGAAACCGATAATTAGCCCAAGAAAACTCAGCAAATCCACCGCAGAAACCTGTGCCTTTAACCCACTTCTATATCGGATGGGCACCGGATCTCACCAGTGAAAACCCAACGTTGCTCAACAGGCTACGGCATGTACCGCCAGCAATTCCGGAAGATCGAGAATCAGTGCCACCCGGCCATTGCCAGTAATGGTGGCGCCAGCCAGACCGCGCGTCGTGTGCAGCATGGCTCCCAGCGGCTTGATGACCACCTCTTCCTGGCCGATCAGGTGGTCCACCATCAGACCGATCTGCTGACTGCCGACGTTCACCACCACCACATAGCCGTGGCCATCGACGCACCCGTCGCAGTCCATCATCTCCAGCCATTGCCCGAGATGAAAAAGCGGCAACACCTTCTTGCGCAGAGTGATCACCCGCTGGCCGTCGACGCTGTTGGCCCTGACCTCGTTGAAATTCAGGATTTCATTGACGTTGACCAGTGGCAAAGCGAAGATCTGTGACTGCAGACGCACCATCAGGGTCGGCATGATGGCCAGTGTCAGCGGCACCTTCAGGGTTAACGTCGTCCCTTTGCCCGGTTCTGACTCGATTTCCACCGTACCATTCAACTGGCTAATGCTGCTCTTTACCACATCCATGCCCACGCCGCGCCCGGACACGTCGGAAATCTGCTCCTTGGTGGAAAAGCCGGGGAGAAAGATCAGATTGAAACACTCTTTACGATCCAGGCGCTGCGCTGCCGCCGTGTCCATCAAGCCTTTTTCCACGACCTTGCGCCGCAGCACCTCCGCGTCCATACCGGCGCCGTCATCCTTGATATCCTCGAGAATGTGATCACCTTCCTGGCGCGCGGACAGCAGCACCGTGCCGGCCCGCGGCTTGCCCGCCTGCAGGCGTTGTTCCGGCATTTCGATGCCATGATCCACCGCATTACGTACCAGATGTATCATCGGGTCCGCCAGGGCGTCGACCAGGTTCTTGTCAAGATCGGTTTCCTCCCCCTGCATTTCGAGATTGACTTCCTTGCGCAAGGTGCGGGACAAGTCGCGGACCACGCGGGGAAAACGGCTGAAGACTTTTTTCACTGGTTGCATGCGCGTTTTCAGTATCGCCGCATGCAGATCGGATGTGACCAGATCGAGATTGGCCACGACCTTCGCACTGGCTTCGTCGTTGCGATCACGCTGCAAGGTGGCGATGCGATTGCGCACCAGCACCAGCTCGCCCACCANNGTCCAGCAGCGTATCGAATTCCTCGTCCGAAATGTCCTCACCAGCGGCCGCTGCAACCGCCGGCGGTGCCTGGCCCGGCGCTCCCCCTTTGCCATGCAGCTTGTCCAGCAGCGTATCGAATTCCTCGTCCGAAATGTCGTCGTCGCCGCCGGCGGCGTTGTCGAGCGGAGCTGCCGCCGGCTGCTGGGCCGCCGCCAGCAGCTGTTCGAATTCTTCGTCCACGGCATCGCCGCCGCCGGGATCTGGCGCCGGCCGCACCGGCGCCGCCACGGGCGCCTCAGCCACAGGGGGAACGGTCAGACGCTGCAGCGCCTGCAACAGTTCCGGCGTGGCGCTGGGGGGCTCTGCCCCCGCCCGCATATTGGCGAACTGCGCATTCACCACATCCAGTACCGGCAGGATCACATCCATCAGAGTGGAGTCCACCCGCCGGGTACCATTGCGTAACAGATTGAAAACGTCCTCGGCGCGATGACAGACTTCAACTACTGGATGCAGCTGCAGGAATCCGGCACCGCCTTTGATGGTGTGAAAACCGCGGAATACGGCGTTCAGCAGCGCAGCATCGTCCGGACTGTTCTCCAGATCCAGCAGCTGGCCGTTGAGCAGTTCAAGGATTTCTCCGGCTTCGGTTAGAAAATCCGCAAGCAGTTCAGGATCGGTTCCCAGCGCCATGTTTTCCTCTGCAATGGGGCACCTTGGGGTTCACGGAGCTTACTTTCCGCCATCGACGCGGGCGAATATCTTGTCTATTTTTTCCTTCAGGGTCGTCGCCGTGAACGGCTTGACAATGTAACCGTTAACTCCGGCTTCGGCGGCGGCGATAATCTGCTCACGTTTCTGTTCCGCGGTAACCATCAGCACCGGCAGAGATTTCAATTTCTCGTCGGCGCGTACCGCCCGCAACAGATCTATACCCTGCATCCCAGGCATATTCCAGTCTGTGATCAGAAAATCGAATTTTCCTGATTGCAGCAACGGCAAAGCGGTGGTTCCGTCGTCCGCCTCCTGGGTGTTGTTCAAACCCAGATCGCGCAACAGATTCCTGATGATTCTGCGCATCGTCGAAAAATCATCGACGACGAGAATATGCATATCTTTATTCAACAGTATTCTCCCGAGATTCCCGCTTCCACCACTATGTTGTCAAACTTCGTGCAAACTTTACGCGGAGAATGCAAATAATTGTCATTTATCGATACCCCAGATAAGCGCAAAGCTGACCGGAGCGTGTCGCGGTCAGCTTTGGTGGTCAAACGGGCGCGGCCGCACGCGGTGCGCCGCTATTGTTCAGCTATTCCAACTGCTCATTCTCGCCTGCAGGCGAATCACCGCCTGGCTGTGGATCTGGCTCACCCGGGACTCACTGACGCCGATCACCGCGCCGATTTCCCGCAGGTTCAGCTCCTTGTCGTAGTACAGTGACATAACCAGGCGTTCCCGCTCCGGCAGACTGGCGATAGCCTGCGACAGATTGCGTTTGAAATCCTCGCGTTGCAGCCCTTCCAGCGGTTCCGGCAGCGACTCCGACAGGCCATGGGACATGGAGTCGTCGTCCACGCCGAGATCGTCATAACTGAACACCTTGTGGCCATTGGCGTCCTGCAGCAGCTGATGGTATTCCTCCAGGCTCAGCCCCAGGGAATCGGCGATTTCGTGATCACGCGCATCGCGTCCGGTGCGATTTTCGATCTCCCGCACCACCTCCGCCACCATGCGCGCCTTGCGATGCACCGAGCGCGGCGCCCAGTCGTTCTTGCGTATTTCGTCCAGCATGGCGCCGCGTATACGGATACCCGCGTAGGTTTCAAAGCTGGCACCCTGACCGGCATTGTAATTGCGCGACGCTTCCAGCAGGCCAATCATGCCCGCCTGGATCAGATCATCGGGCAACACGCTGGGCGGCAGACGGCTGATCAAATGGTAGGCTATGCGCTTGACCAGGGGCGCATACTTGGTGACCAGGTCATCGTCCTCAGTCTTATTTTTCGCCGATGCGTTCTTCGCCATATACATTGCCGCAGCACTCATTGTTATTCACCCCCGGAAACCTGACTAGCACAAATCAAACGCTCCACGAAAAATTCGAGATGGCCCTGCGCGCTGGTAGGCATGGGCAGCGAAATCGTTTTCTGCGCCAGCTTGCGAAACGCTATGGCCGACTTGCTGCGCGGGTAGGCTTCGATAACCGTACGCTGCCGCTGCACCGCCCGTTTCAAGTATTCATCCTGGGGAATGGTGCCGATGAAATCCAGCGCCACGTCCAGATATTTATCCGTCACCCGCAGCAGCTTGTTGAACAGGCTCTTGGCCTCCTGCGCGCTGTTGACCATATTGGCTATCACCCGAAAGCGGGTGACGCCGTAGTCCTTGCTCAGCAGTTTTATCAGGGCATAGGAATCGGTGATCGCCGCCGGCTCGTCGCACAGCACCACCAGCACTTCCTGCGCGGCCCGGCTGTAACTGGTGACATTGACGGAAATACCCGCGGCGGTGTCTATCACCAGGGTATCGATATTGGTACTCAACCCGCTGAATGCGTTGATCAGGCCCGCATGCTGCGCCGGACCCAGGTTGGCCATTTCCTGCAGGCCGGAGGCGGCGGGCACCACCCGGATACCGGCCGGCCCGACGACGATGACTTCATCCAGGGTACGTTCGCCCTTGATCACGTGACTGAGGTTGCTGGTGGGATGCAGACCCAGCAGCACATCGACATTGGCCAGACCCATGTCGCCGTCGAGCAGCATCACTTCCCTGCCCTCCAGGGCCAGAGCGACGGCGAGGTTCACCGCGACACTGGTCTTGCCGACACCGCCCTTGCCGCCGGTTACGGCGACGACGCGCACCGGACGCTGCTGCATCCATCTCAGGCCGGCGGCCTGATCCGCATTGGACTCAGACGTTAACATTCAACGTATTCCCCCTGGGAGCTGTTTCCACCGCTTCTTCTTTGCCAGGTGCAGGAGTACGTTGCGCCAGGGATATCGCCTGCTTGAGCAGCATTCCGGCTTTTGCCGGCTGCATGTCCTCTGGCACTCTTTGACCGTTGCTGATGAAAGCTATGGGTAATTGAAACTTGATCATTGCAGATAATGCGCCACCGATGTTCACCGCCTCGTCGATTTTGGTAAGAATACAACCGGCCAGGGGAACACGCTGATAGGCTTTGACAATTTGCGCGAAACTGCCGGGCTGGGTGGCCGCGGACATCACCAGAATATTCTGCGCCGATGGCAGGGCGCTTTGCATCATTTCCAGTTGCTGCACCAGGCGTTCGTCGCGCTGGCCGAGACCGGCCGTATCCACCAGGATCAGTTTCTTGTCCTCCAGGACATCCAGAATCTCCATCAGCGCACCGGCGTTTTTCGCCACATGCACGTCGATGCCGAGGATGCGTCCATAGGTACGCAACTGCTCGTGGGCACCGATACGGTAGTTATCCATGGTGATCAGGGCGACGTTCTTGCTGCCGTTGCGCAGCGAGTAGCGCGCCGCGAGTTTTGCGATCGTGGTCGTTTTACCTACACCAGTGGGTCCGACCAGACAGAGCACGCCGCCGCGCTCCAGCAGATTTTCTTCCACCACCGGCAGCGCCTTGCTGATATTGAACAGAATGCTGCGCCAGGCTTCCTCGAAACTCTGCTTATCGGCGATCCGGTCGGCTTCACGGCGACACAGCTCCGGGTCGAAACCGTAGCCGGTGAGATAACGAATCAATTTGCTGCGCAGCGGATGGCGTCGTGCCCGCTCGCCCCAGGTCAGCTCCGAGATCTGCGCTTCCATCATCGAACGCAGCTCTCCCAGTTCGGAGCGCAGATCCTTCAGGGCCGAGGGCGGACGTTCGCCCTGAGTCGCCGGCTGCCGGTCCGCCGGTTCCGGCGCATCGACCAGCATCGAATCGTCCAGCAGCAGATCGCCGCCCGCGTTGGCCTGGGAGTCCGTGGCGCGCCCCGTCAGGGCAAACTGCGCCGCCTCGTCATCCGCGCTGCCGGTGTCATGCGTGCCGGCGGCAACCCCACCTGACATGGTATCGTCAGTGTCTTCCACCGCAGCGGACTCGTAGGAATTGCCGTTGGCTCGAAACAGAGTTTCGTCGTAGTCCACCGCCGCCACCAGCTCAATGCCATCGGCGGTTTTGGCGTTGGAAAGAATGACCGCGTCCGGACCCAGTTCCTTGCTGACGCTGCGTATGGCCTGGCGCATGTCTGACGCCACGAATCGTTTAATTTTCATATAAGCTAATACCGATAGAATAAACTAAGCTCGGAATTCCCACTTCAGGCCGCCGATTTACCCCCGATCGAGGCGACAATCCTGATCTGCCTGTTGTCCGGTATCTCATTGAAAGCAAGCACATGTATGGTCGGTGTCACGTGCCGCAGCAACTTGGACAACAGCGGACGCACCATCGCCGACACCAGCAGTATCGCCGGTTGCCCCGCCATTTCCTGACGCTGAGCCTGGCTTGCCAGTGAACGTTGCAAACGTTCAGCCAGCCCCGGTTCGATACCCGCCCATTCGTCAGCCCCGGACTTAGTTGCCTGATGCAATATATGTTCCAGCGACTGGTCCAGCGTCATCACCGGAATTTCCATATCCATGCCATTGACCTGTTGCACGATCGACCTGCCCAGGGCCACACGCACCGCAGCCGTCAGCATGACAGGGTCTTGACTGAACTGGACATTGTCCGCCAAGGATTCGGCTATGCCGCGGATATCGCGGATGGGTACATTTTCCGCCAGCAGATTCTTCAGCACCTTGACCACGGTTCCCAGGGGCATGGATTTGGGCACCAGTTCCTCCACCAGCTTCGGCGCGGACGCGGCAAGCTTGTTCAGCAGGTTCTGTACTTCCTCGCGACCCAGCAACTCATGGGCANNAGGGTGATGCGATAGCTGTTGGGCGAAAGATCGAGATTATCGCGGATATGTACCGCCGGAATGAGAAAACCCAGATCCTGGGACAGTTTCTTGCGTACCCCTTTGATCCGCCCCATCAGTTGCCCACCCTGGTTCTTGTCCACCAGGGGGATGAGGCGATAGCCGACTTCCAACCCGATCAGATCCACCGGCTGCACGTCATCCCAGCTGAGTTCCACCGGCTCGCCGGCGGTTGGCGGCGGCGCTGCCGCTACCGGCGGTGGCGTCGCGGCTTCTTCCTGCTGTTTTTTGCCAATCATATAGGCGATGCCGGCGATCGTCCCGGCCAGGGTAAGAAACGCGACGTTCGGCATGCCCGGCACCAGGCCCACGGACGCCATGACCGCGGCCGTGGTATACAGCACGCGCGGACGCTCGAACAACTGATTGATCACCTGGCTACCCAGCTCCGCCGCGGACGACACGCGGGTAACGATAATGCCGGCCGATGTCGACAGCACCAGCGCGGGGATCTGTGCCACCAGGCCATCGCCGATGGTC
>DKAS01000081.1 GCA_002448875.1 Proteobacteria bacterium UBA6920
CGCACCTGGCAGACCGCCCACAAGATGAAGCAGCAGCGCGGTGCCCTGGCTGCGGACAGCGCGCGTAACGATAATTTCCGCGCCAAACGTTATATCGCCAAATACACTATCAACCCTGCCATCGCCCACGGTATCAGCGACCATGTCGGTTCTGTCAGCATCGGCAAACTGGCGGATCTGGTGCTGTGGAAACCAGCGTTCTTTGCCGTCAAACCGTCGCTGATCATCAAGGGCGGCAGCATCGTCGCCGCCCCCATGGGTGACGCCAACGCGTCGATTCCGACGCCGCAGCCGGTGCACTACCGTCCCATGTTCGGCGCCCTGGGCGGCGCGCTGCAGCACAGTTGCTTGACCTTCGTTTCCCAGGCGGCCCTGGCCGGCGATATCGGTGCCTGTCTTGGACTGGGCAAAACGCTGGCCGCGGTAAAAAACACCCGCCGCATCGGTAAGCGCGACATGCAGCTCAATGACTATCAACCGCACATGGACGTGGATCCCCAGACTTACGCAGTGCGTGCCGATGGAGTATTGCTGACCTGCGAACCGGCCAGCAGCCTGCCGCTGGCCCAGCGCTATTTCCTGTTCTGATACACCATTACCACACGAGACGTCATCCATGCTTACTTTTGAAGAACGCATTTCCTCCCATACCGGTCCCTGCCTTGACATCACGCTGGGCTATGACGACAGGCAGAAGTCACGCCTGCGGGTGCGCCTGCCGGACGGCCGGGAAGCGGGCATCATTCTGCAGCGCGGCAGTTCCCTGCGCGACGGCGATCTACTGCGCGCCGACGATGGCAGCGTGTTGCGGGTCCAGGCTGCCGCCGAACCGGTGGCCAGCGTCAACAGCAGCGACAAACTGCTGCTGGCGCGTGCCTGCTACCACCTGGGCAACCGCCATGTACCGCTGCAAATCGACGCCGGTGGTATTCGCTTTCGCCGCGACCATGTGCTCGAACACATGTTGCAGCATCTTGGTCTGCAACCCCGCCACGAGGTCGCGACCTTCGAGCCGGAAATCGGCGCCTATGGCCGGCATGAACACTGAAGCACCCGGTGGCACGCTGCCGGGCATTGCCACTCTGCGCTTGTGGCAGCTGATCAGCCCCGCCCTGCCAATCGGCGCTTTTGCCTATTCCCAGGGTCTGGAGTGGGCAGTGAGCAGCGGCGCGGTCGGCAATCAGCAGCAGGCCCTGGACTGGCTGCGCGGCATTCTGATCCATAACCTGTGCCGCTGCGACCTGCCGCTGCTGCAGCGCCTGTACCGTGCCTGGCGCGACGCCGATGCTGCGCGCATCGACTACTGGAACGCCTGGCTGCTGGCCTGCCGTGGCAGTGCCGAATTGCGCGCCGAAGACTGTCATCAGGGCAAGGCGCTGGCGCGGCTGCTGGCCAATCTGCAGGTGGAGGCGGCGCGGCCCTGGGCGCAGCGCGACGACGCTACCTTCGCCGCGGTGTACGCCCTGGCGCTGCACCACTGGCAGATCGAACTCGCGGCCGGAGCCTGCGGCCTGCTGTGGAGCTGGTGCGAAAACCAGGTCGGTGCCGCCATCAAACTCATTCCGCTGGGACAATCCGCGGGCCAGCAACTGCTGTCCGAGCTGCTGACGCTGATTCCCGACCAGGCCGCGCAGGCGCTGGGCCTGGACGACGATGCCATGGGCAACGGCCTGCCGGGTCAGGTGATGGCCAGCATGCGCCATGAAACGCAGTATTCACGTTTATTCCGCTCATAGGAGACTAAAATGGCGAAACAGGTTTTACGGGTGGGGGTCGGCGGCCCGGTGGGATCGGGCAAAACGGCGCTGGTCGACAGCCTGTGCAAGCGCATGCGCGAGCACTTTCAGATTGCCGTGGTCACCAACGATATCTACACCCGCGAGGACGCCCAGTTTCTCACCCGCAGCCAGGCGCTGGCGCCGGAACGCATCATCGGCGTCGAAACCGGCGGTTGCCCGCATACCGCCATTCGCGAGGATGCCTCGATGAATCTGGCGGCCATCGACACTCTGCAGCAGCGCTTTACCGATCTGGACCTGATTCTGGTGGAAAGCGGCGGCGACAATCTCAGCGCCACCTTCAGCCCCGAATTGTCCGATCTGACTTTGTACGTCATCGACGTTGCCGCCGGCGACAAGATTCCCCGCAAGGGCGGCCCGGGCATCACCNNGGTGATCAACAAGATCGACCTCGCCCCCCATGTCGGTGCATCGCTGGAAGTGATGGATCGCGATGCCCGGGCACAGCGTGGCGACCGACCCTTCGTCTTCACCAACATCAAGACCGGTCACAACGTCGACCACATCGTCGACTTCATCGTCACCCAGGGCATGCTGGGAGTGGGCCGGTGAATTCGCGAGCGCGGGCCTTGCACCAAAATTTTCCGCGGCCTGTTTTTTCCCGCACCATTCCGGTGCCAGATGATTCACGAATTTTTGCCGCAACCCCGGTCGTTGATCTTAATTGGCTGTTTCACCTGACAATTCAGCGCGTGGCACAGCTTCTGCTTTTACCGCCAGCGAAGACTCGTCTTTTGTCCACGGCGCCAGTCGCTGCGGGCACTCAAAATCAACTGACTTGGGAGAGATTGCGATGAAAGCAGTACGTAATAACAAACATGCATTGTCCGCGGCCGGTATCGCCACCGCCATACTGATGTGCCCGCTGGCCAGCCAGGCCGAGGTCAGTGGCGGCATGAGTGTAGCCTCCATGTATCTGTGGCGCGGCCAGGATGTGAGCAACTCCGCACCGGCGGTGTCTGGCAACCTGGACTACAGCCATGAGTCGGGATTGTTCGTCGGCACCTGGGCCTCCAGCGAAGGCGCGTCCGGCAGCTACGAATGGGACGTGTACGCGGGCTGGGGCGGCAAGGCGGGCCCGGTCGATTTGAAGATCGGCATTTATGAATACATGTACCCGGAAACCACTTCGGTCGATGGCAGTGGCAACACCGTGCGTGACGGCCTGGCCGATTCCGACGTGTCGGAAATCGGCATCAACGCCACCTACATGAACCTGGGCGTGGCGCTATACCTCAACACGGAAAACGACTACAAGTACATCAGCCTGGATTATCCGCTGGATAAGTTCAAACTGCACGCTGGTTACACCCTGGGCGTTGATGGCAATGGCGACGCGGACTCCAACGCCGACTACGCGGACCTCAACGTCAACTACTCCTTCAACGAAAACGCCTCGGTGACGCTCAGCATGGCCACCGGCAATGCGGTGGGCGACGACGGCATCGAAGGCGATCCGCTGGTGGTGTTTTCCTACACCGTCCCGATGAAATAATAATTCATCTACTCACGGTCAGGGACGACCTTCGCATTCACAGGTACGGACCGAAATTCACGGCAGTGATAACAACGAGAGGAAAGGGTAATGAAAAAAATAGTAAAGCTAGGAGCAGCAGCGGGCTTATTGGCGACCAGTCTCGGCGCGGTGGCGGCGGATACCATCAAGGTTGGTATCCTGCACTCCCTGTCCGGCACCATGGCGATCAGCGAAACNNCCCAACCAGCAGGCGATTCCCGCGGTGGACTACCTGATGAAGGACCTGGGCGTCAAACGCTGGGTGCTGGCGGGCACCGACTACGTTTATCCGCGCACTACCAACAAGATTCTTGAAGCCTACCTCAAGGCCAAAGGCGTCAAACAACAGGACATCATGATCAACTACACGCCGTTCGGCCACAGCGACTGGCAGAGCATCGTGTCCGATATCAAGAAATTCGGCTCCGCCGGCCTGAAAACCGCCGTGGTTTCCACCATCAACGG
>DKAS01000029.1 GCA_002448875.1 Proteobacteria bacterium UBA6920
TTCAGGCCGGCGCCGGCATCGTCGCCGATTCACAGCCGGCCAGCGAATGGGAGGAGACCCTGAACAAGGGGCGCGCGGTGTTTCGCGCGGTCACTCTGGCGGAAGCCGGGGTGGAACGTCTGGGCAGGGAGGGCTGAACATGCTGGTGATGATAGACAATTACGATTCATTCACTTACAACCTGGTGCAGTATTTCGGCGAGCTGGGCGTGGAGGTGAAGGTGTTCCGCAATGACCAGGTGACGCTGGCGGAACTGGAAAAACTGCAGCCGCGCCATATCGTTATCTCGCCGGGCCCGTGCACGCCCAACGAGGCCGGGATTTCCATGGAGGTGATCCGGGCCTTCGCCGGCAAGGTGCCCATCCTCGGCGTCTGCCTGGGTCACCAGTGCATCGGTCAGGTATTCGGCGGTAAGATCGTGCATGCGCGTGAAGTGATGCATGGCAAGACCTCGATGATTTATCATGATGGCAAGGGCCTGTTCCAGGGCTTGAGCAATCCCTATCAGGCGACGCGCTATCATTCCCTGGTCATCGAGCAGCGCAGCCTGCCCAAGAGCCTGGAGGTCACCGCCTGGACCAAGGCGGGTAACGGCCGGCGTGACGAGATCATGGGCGTACGCCACAAGGAATTCAAAGTGGAAGGGGTGCAGTATCATCCGGAATCGATTTTGACGCAGCACGGCCACGATCTGCTGCGCAATTTCCTGGCGATGTAAAACCGGCAGCAAGGGGGCACAGACCATGGATATGACCACCGCCATACGTTACGTAACCGAGCGCCGCAATCTCAGCGGCGATGAAATGCAGACGGTGATGCATACCATCATGAGCGGCGGCGCCACGCCGGCGCAGATCGCCGGTTTTCTCATCGGCCTGCGGATGAAGGGCGAGACCGTCGAGGAAATCGTCGCCGGTGCCCGTGTCATGCGCGAGCTGGTGCTGCCGGTCGAAGTCGAGGGCGATCATCTGGTCGATACCTGCGGCACCGGCGGNNGCCCGCGTCGCCAAGCACGGCAACCGTTCGGTGTCCAGCAGCTCCGGCAGCGCCGATGTGCTGGAAGCCGCCGGCGTGTTTCTCAACCTGACGGCCGAGCAGGTGGCCACCTGTATCGACGAAACCGGCGTCGGCTTCATGTTCGCGCCCAGTCATCACGGGGCGATGAAGCACGCCATCGGCGCGCGCCGCGAAATGGGGGTGCGCACCCTGTTCAATCTGCTGGGGCCGCTGACCAATCCGGCCGGTGCCAGGCATCAGGTGATAGGCGTGTTCGACGACGCCTGGGTGGAGCCGCTGGCCAAGGTGCTGACCCAGCTGGGCAGCCGCCACGTGCTGGTGGTGCATTCCCAGGACGGTCTGGACGAAATCAGCATCGGCGCGCCCACCCGCGTGGCGGAGCTGAAAAACGGTCTGGTGCGGGTGTTCGATATCACCGGCCAGCAGTTTGGCATCAAACAGAGCAATATCAGCGCCCTGCGGGTGGATTCGGTGCAGGCCTCGCTGGCGATGATGCGCGAGGCGCTGGCCGGTCAGCCCGGGCCGGCGCGTGATATCGTCGCCCTCAATGCCGGTGCCGCCCTGTACGCGGCGGATGTCGCTTCCAGCCTGTCCGGCGGGGTGAAGCTGGCGGCGGATACCCTGGATCGGGGTCTGGGGCTGGAGAAACTCGAACAGCTGGTCGCGGTCAGCAACCGCTTCAGGCCGACATGAGCCAGGCGGATATTCTGCGCCGCATTCTGTTGCGCAAATTCGCGGAAGTGCGCGAGGGCAACGCCGCGCTGGATCTGCGCGCCCTCAGCCAGCGCGCCCTGCAGGCCGATCCGCCGCGCGGTTTCGCCGCCGCCATCAGCGCCCGCCTGGCGGCCGGGCAGCCGGCGGTGATCGCCGAGATCAAGAAAGCCTCGCCCAGCAAGGGTGTGATCCGGCCCGATTTCCAGCCGGCGGCCATTGCCCGCTCCTATGCCGAGGCCGGCGCGACCTGCCTGTCGGTGCTGACCGACGTGGATTTCTTTCAGGGCAGCAACGCCTACCTGCAGCAGGCGCGTGCCGCCTGCGCGCTGCCGGTGATCCGCAAGGATTTCATCATCGATCCCTATCAGGTGTATGAGGCCCGTGCCATCGGCGCCGATTGCATCCTGCTGATCGTCGCCGCCCTGGGCGATGTCATGTTGCACGACCTGGCGGCGCTGGCGCTGCACCTGGGCATGGATGTGCTGGTGGAGGTGCATGACCGCGCCGAACTGGAGCGCGCCCTGCGCCTGCCGACGCCATTGATCGGCATCAACAACCGCAATCTGCATACCTTTGCCACCCGTCTGGAGACCACTCTGGAACTGCTGGACGCCATCCCCGGTGATCGCATCGTGGTGACCGAAAGCGCCATCCACACCCGCGACGACGTGCAGCGCATGCGCCGGCATGGGGTCAACGCCTTTCTCGTGGGCGAGGCGTTCATGCGCGAACCCGAACCCGGCGACAAGCTGCGGCAACTGTTCGCGGATTATTGATAAGGAGGGTAGACGATGGACGAACAGACACGCATACAACTGGAAGCTGCCGCTTTTCGCGGCCTGATCGAGCACCTGCGCCGGCGCGTCGATGTGCAGAACATCGACCTGATGAACCTGGCGGGTTTCTGCCGCAATTGCCTTGCGAAATGGTACCTGGCGGCGGCCAAGGAGCGGGGGCTGGACATGGATATCGGCCAGGCGCATATCGCGGTCTACGGCATGCCTTACGGCCAGTGGAAGGAGAAATACCAGAAGGAAGCCAGCGCCGAGCAACTGCAGCAGTTCGAGGAAACCAAGCCCTTGCACGCCCATATCAGCGGTCACCTGCAGAAATAACGGCCGTTACAAAGAAAAACGCCACGCTTGTGGCGTGGCGTTTTGCGCATAACCGCGGGTAGCGCTTGCGCGATCAGGGCTGCACGTACTGATAGCCCTGTTTTTGCAGGTCGGCGATGGCGCCGATGCCGGCAGTAACGTATTCCACGCCGGGGATCAGCGCCTCGGTGGCGCCGCCGCCGTAAGTGCTTTCCGCAACGTCAGGCAACTTGCCGGAAGAGATCATGCCGCGGGTGGTGTTCTGGCAGAACAGGAAGCGCACGCCCATGTTCATCAGGTTGACCACGTCTTTCTCGAACGGATTGCTGTTGGTGACCGTACCCTTGACGCTGTCGACGAAGGTGTAGCCGTTTTTCAACAGCATCGGTCCGCCACCGCTGTGCACTACCGCCACGATCTCATAGTCAAGACCGCGTTTCATGCCGGCAGTGATTTCATAGTCGTTGATGACATTGACGATGTTGTGCAGGGCGTAGGCTTTGCTGCAGGCAGTGTCCGCGCACAGGTTGTTGATCTGGATCAGCAGTTTCACATGGTGGCGCTGTTTGACGCACTGGGTGAGTTCCTGGGAACCGACGCCGAACTCTTCGTCCAGGGTCTTGCCGCTTACCAGGTCAACGGGGCATTCGGTATTGCCGCCAGGAAATGCCAGGGCCGAACCGGTAAACAGCAGCGAACCCGCCAGTAAGAACACGTAACGCGTAATCATCCTCAACCTCCAGAAATTTGATAGCAATGTACTGTTATAACTTTTGCGTTTGTTATTTGTTTTCCACCACTGGCATGCATGGTGCGGTCGGCTGATGGTGGCAACAAATGTGGAAGGAAGTATATGCGGCTGCTTTGATATCAAAGTTTGAACTAAGTCACAGTGCGGCTTGCGTGCTTATCAGCAATTTCGTTGTGACGCGGGTTGCGATATACGTATTTCGTCTGTGGTAGACCCTGGCAGCCGCCGGGGATTGCAGCTAACTATCCGTCCGGTCTGCTGATTGTCACAGGCCGCGGTTATTGTTACTGGCGCGCAATGGAATTATCCGGGCGCAGTTTGCCGCGCCGGTGAGTGCAGGCTTTTATATTGGCGACGCGCCATAACCATATATGGCTTTGGCGCGCTGACGCGCAACGGTGTGCGGTTACTGGAAGCAGGATGGGCACTTGGCCGGTGGCGGACGAGCCCGCGGTCGCCGGTGCGTTGTGTTCGCCCGGCCACCGTCCCGCCGTGGTCGACGGGGGATGCTATTGAAGGAGATCCAGGACCGCCTCCGGCGATGGCCGGAGGGCGGTGGAATTACTTGGCGTTGAGCACCTTGGCGGTGCTGGTGCGAGTCGCGTCGCGGTGCGCGCCGAGGACGACGATGGTTTTGCCCTTGACCGTGATCAGTTCCTGGTCTTCCATGTTTTTCAGCACCCGGCCCACCATTTCCCGGGAGCAGCCGACAATGCGCCCCAGTTCCTGACGGGTGATGCGGATCTGCATGCCGTCGGGATGAGTCATGGCGTCGGGTTCGTTGCACAGGTCCAGCAGGGTGCGGGCAATGCGGCCGGTGACATCCATGAAGGCCAGGTGTCCCACCTTGCGGCTGGTGCGGCGCAGGCGCAGCGCCATCTGCGAGGCCAGTTCGAACAGTATGTCTGACTGTTCGTTGGCGATCTGGCGAAACTTGCTGTAGCTGATTTCCGCCAGTTCGCACTGGGTGCGGGCGCGCACGTAAGCGCTGCGGTTGGATTCATGGCCAAACAAGCCCATTTCGCCAAAAAAGTCGCCGGCATTCAAATAGGCGAGTACAATTTCGCGTCCTTCATCATCTTCGATAAGGACGGTAACCGAGCCAGCGACGATATAATACAGAACGTCGGGGATGTCCCCGGCGTAGATAATCAGGCTCTTGGCCGGGTAGCGGCGCCGATGGCAGTGCTCCAGGAAGCGCTCCATGGTCGGCGTATTGAGATTGACTGAAGGATTCAAAGCCATTTTTCACACCCTGTAACGTGGTTGGGTTTCGTGTCTTGCGGACCAGGTTCCGCCGGACTTGTTAATTAATCGGCAGATTGCGCAAAACCCTTAGTCTTTTGTTCGGCTTTGGCGGGGCGCGGGAGGAAAATACATTGAAAGCACGGGTAAAATGGGTTGAGGAGGTCACTTTTTTAGGTGAATCCGGCAGCGGCCATGCCGTGATTATGGACGGTCCTCCGGAGATGGGGGGGCGCAACCTGGGCGTTCGGCCCATGGAAATGGTGTTATTGGGGGTGGGCGGATGCACCGCCTTCGATGTGGTGCATATCCTGCGCAAGGCCAGGCAGCCGGTGGAGGATTGCTGGGTGGAGCTGGAAGCCGAACGGGCGGCCACCGAACCCAAGGTATTTACCCGCATTCATATCAAATTCTTCGTGAAAGGTAAGGAATTAAAAGACGCGCAGGTACAACGGGCGGTCGAATTATCCGCCGAAAAATACTGCTCCGCCTCGCTCATGCTCAAGCAGGCGGGAGTGCAGATAACGCATGAATATAGCGTGGTCACGTCCTGATTTTGCAGGTCGCAAGGAACAAGCGTGTCTGATCAAGAGCGTTTCGTCGAGTTGCAGCAACGGTACTTTCAGGCCTGGTTTCGCTTTCATCCGGAGCTGGCGGTGGATGTGGGCGCGGCCGGCTATGCCGATCTGCTGCCGCCGCTGGACGACGATGACATGCGCGCCCTGCTGGCGCTCAACGAGAAAGTGCTGTCCACCCTGGAGGAAATCAAACTCGATCAGCTGACGCCGGCAGCGCAGCTGGACTACCAGCTGCTGTATGGCAGCGCCATGATCGAGGGGCACGAAATGCTGGCCATGGACTGGCGGCTCAACAGTCCACAGCGTTTCCTGCCGGTGCAGGCCATTTATCAGTTAACGGTCAAACCGGTGGCGGATCCGGCGCTGTGCATGCTGCGCCGCCTGGAAGCCGTTCCCGGGCAGTTGCGCAAGGCGCGCGGCTATCTCGGCCGTGAGCCGGAGCGCATTCCCGCCGTCTGGCTGGAGGCGGCGGTGCAGGAAGCCGCCAGCGGCGTCGACTATCTGCAGTTTCTCAAATTGCAGCCGCCGTTCGCCGCGCTGACGCCGGCCATGGGTCTGGCACTGGACGAAGCCGCGGCGGCTCTGGGCGGCTTCGCGCGCTTTCTCGAGCGCGAACTGGCGCCGCGGGCGCAGGGTGATTTCGCGGTGGGGGAGGCGCGTTTCAGCCGCTATCTGCAACACCGGCATTTTCTCGATCTGTCGCCGGCGCAGCTGCTGGAGTTCGGTCAGCGCCTGTTCAGCCGCACGGCGGAGGAACTGGCGCAAGTCACCCAGCAGTTGCGCGGTGACCTCGATGTCGAAGCCCTGACCCGGCAGCTGCAGCAACAGCACCCGGCGCCGCAGGCGCTGCTGGAGAACTACCGGCAGGCTATGCTGGCCGCCCGTGAATTCGTGCGCGAGCGCGATCTGGTGAGTTTTCCCGCGGTGGAGCACCTGGACGTGGTGGCCACCCCCGGATTTCTGCAGCACCAGATACCGTTCGCCGCCTACGTGGCGCCGGCGGCCGGCGACGCCCGCCAGCAGGGCTACTACTATGTCACCCCGGTGGACGACGCCGCCGGCATGGGCGAACACAACGCGCAGGCCATCCGGCACACCAGCGTGCACGAGTCCTATCCCGGGCATCACCTGCAGTTCGTTACCGCCAATCTCAATCCCGAGGCCTCGTCTCTGGCCCGCTTGACCAGCCCGTCGGCGACCCTGTACGAAGGCTGGGCCCTGTATTGCGAGCAGTTGATGCAGGAACAGGGGTTTCTCGGCGCGCCGGAGAATCGATTTCTACTGTTGAAGGATCGTCTGTGGCGCGCTCTGCGTATTATCATAGACGTCGAGATTCAGACCCGGGGCATGAGTCTGCGCGCGGCGAGCGAGCGCATGCAGCAGCTGCTGGGGTTTACCGCGGCGCAGGCGGACGCCGACTTGAGCTGGTATTCCATGGCGCCCACCGTGCCCCTGGGGTATGGCGTGGGCTGGGCCCTGATCAACGCCACCCGCGACTGCCTGCGCCTGCAGCAACCGCAATTGTCGCTGCGCGACTTCCACGACGCGCTGCTGGCCGAGGGTTCGGTGGCTTTGCCGGCGGTGATCAGCAAGCGCTTTGGTCATGGCACCTGGCGGGACGTGCGCCAGATGGTATTCGGCAAGGCCCATTAACCCGCCACCGGGCAACAGACGAGGCAGAGCATGCAACGACCCAAGGCAACCGCCGGCCTGCGCCATGTGGCGCTTTATGTCAACCAGTTCGAAGCCTGCGAGCGTTTCTATGTGGACCTCGTGGGCATGCACGTGGAGTGGCGGCCGGACAACGACAACGTGTATCTTACCGGCGGCGCGGACAACCTGGCCCTGCACCGCAGCCAGGAGCGGTTCAGCGGTCCGCAGCGCCTGGATCACATTGGCTTTATCCTGGACAGCCCGGACCAGGTGGATGCCTGGCATGCCTATTTGACGGCCAACGCCGTCACGGTGCGCACCGCCGTTATGCAGCATCGCGACGGGGCGCGCAGTTTTTATTGTTATGATCCGGACGGTAATACGCTACAATTCATCTTCCATCCGCCCCTGGCCGCGCTCGCCGGCCACGGTGGATGAAGATGTCGCACACTCGTTAACAAAGGGCCACGCTGTTGGTTAAGCAACTGAAAAAGGTCAAGCTCAAGGGTTTCAACAACCTGACCAAGACATTGAGCTTCAATATTTACGATATCTGCTATGCGCTGACGCGCAGCCAGCGCCGCAAATATATCGAATACATCGACGAGGAATATAACGCGGAGCGTTTGACCAACATCCTGACCGAGGTGGCGGATCTGATCGGCGCCAATATTCTCAATATCGCCCACCAGGACTACGATCCGCAGGGCGCCAGCGTCACCATGTTGATTTCCGAGGAACCGATCACCGCCAAGGACCTGGAAAATACCGAGGCGCCGGGCCCGCTGCCCGATTCCGTGGTTGCCCACCTGGATAAAAGCCATATCACGGTGCATACTTACCCGGAAAGCCATCCGGACAACGGTATCAGCACGTTTCGCGCCGATATCGACGTGTCCACCTGCGGCCGTATTTCGCCCCTGCGTGCCCTGAACTACCTGATTCACAGTTTCGATTCGGATATCGTCATCATGGATTACCGGGTGCGCGGTTTCACCCGTGATGTGCGCGGCAAGAAGTTCTATATCGACCACCACATCAATTCCATCCAGAACTATCTGGCGAAGGACACCAAGGAGCGTTACCAGATGATAGACGTCAACGTCTATCAGGAAAACATCTTCCACACCAAGATGATCCTCAAGGATTTCCATATCGACAACTATCTGTTCGGCATGGACTCGGCGGATCTGACGCCACGCGAGGACCGGCTGATTCGCCAGCGTCTGCAGCGGGAAATGAAGGAAATCTTCTACGGCGCCAACATGGCGGCCACGCCGCGGGCGAAGAAGTAAGCGCTTACAGCCAGAAGGCGCTGCGGGTCATGATGCGCGAAGTCAGGCCCATCAGTTTTCGGATCGGCGTCGGCAACGGCGCGCCGCCGGATTGCAGGGCGAGGGTGGCGTGGCGGCCTTCGTCAACCCGCATCTGCTGGAGAATGGCGCGGCTTTTCCCGTCCTGCGGCGGCAGGCGTTGCAGGTGATCATCGAGGTGGCGTATCACCTGGTGCTCGGTTTCCGCCACGAATCCCAGACTCCACTTGTCGCCGGCCAGGCCGGCGGCGGCGCCTATGGCCAGGGAGCCGAAATACCACAACGGACCCAGGTAGCTGGTATGGGTGTGCAGCTGGTCGATGCGGCGGGCGCACCAGTCCAGGTGATCGTTTTCCTCCATCGCCGCCCGCTGCATTTTGTCACGCACTTCCGCCAGGCGGGCGGTCAGCGCCTGCCCCTGATATAAGCCCTGGGCGGCGATCTCGCCGGCGTGATTGACCCGCATCAGCCCGCCGGCCAGACGCCGTTCCGTCACGCTCAGTTCCGCTTCCGGCACCGTTCGCGCCGGATCCGGCCGTTCGGTGGTCGGCGCGGGGCCGAACACGGTGTGCAGCGCCTGCTGCAGGTTGATGCACAGACGGTCGAGGGGGGTATAACTGCGTTGATTCTGCATGGCTCAACAATACTCCGCGCCCGGTGGCGCGGCAAGCGATAAGGCCGGGCGGTCGTGGTCGCGGGCGCAAGTTTCGCGTAAGGTATCGGCAATACAGTGACGACGTATTCACAGAGGCACGGAGAGCGGCCATGGGCGGCAAGGGGCGTTGGGGAGAGTTGGTCGGCAGGTGCCTGCTGGGATTGCTGCTGGTACCGGTCGGGGGGATGATGCCGGCGGGTGCCGCCGAGATCGCCGCCCTGGCCGCCCGGTCCGGCGTGACCGCGCCGGTCACCGGGATCTTGACGCCGGCCGCCATTCACCCGCGCCGCAGCGCCGGGCCGCGCGCATCCGTCGATGCCCAGCCGGCACTGGTCGACGCTTTGCGCGCCCTGCGCGGAACATCCTCGCCGCCCCTGCCGGCGGCGCAGCAGAACGCGCTGCGCGCCCTGGCGCAACAAACGGCCATCAGCGGCGGGGTAAAGCTGTCTGTGCGTCCCGCCGACGGTGGCATCGCCTGGCTCAAGCCTAACGCCGGTCGCCTGCCTTTGCCCAGCGCCGCCGCCGGCGCTCCCCATTGGTCGCGACGCCAGCGGGTGGCGCGTTTCCTCGACGACAATAAGGCGCTGCTGCGTCTGCGCGATCCGGCGAGCGAGCTGCGACTGAGCGGAGAATCCCGCGACCGGCTCGGTGCCACCCACCTGCGTTACCGGCAGACCTGGCAGGGCATTCCGGTGTGGGGACGGGAACTGCGGGTGCACCTGGACGGCGATGATAATCTCTATCTGTTGCAAGGCGACTACCAACCCGCCCCGACGACGGCGGCTACCACGCCGCGCCTGAGCGGCGCGCAGGCGCTGGCGGCGGCGCAGCGCCACGGTGGTTTCGCGCAGACGCCGCAGGCGGTGAGCAGCGAGCTGGTCTACTACCCTGAAGCCGCCGGTGGCGTGCGCCTGAGCTACCTGCTGGAATTCAGCATCGGCCTCGAGCAGCGCTGGATCTACCTGGTGGATGCGCTCAGTGGCGTCATCGTCCACCGCATCAACAATCTGCAGACGGAAACCGTGCAGGGGCGGGGCAAGGATCTCAACGGTGTCGACCGCAGCTTCAATGTCTGGCACGGCACCACCGACTACTTCCTGCTGGACGTGGATACGCCGACACCCGGCGGCCGGGCGGATCCGGTGCAGGAGGGGCCGCAGGCCACCGGCGACCTGTACATCTACGACGCCCGGCATCAGACCAGCGGCGCCCTGGCCCTGATCAGCAATCCCAGCGCCGAGTCCTGGAACGATGCGGCGGCGGTCAGCGCCGTCTACAACACCCGCCTGGTCTACGACTACTACAAGCAGACCTTCGGCCGCGACAGCATGGACGGCAAGGGAATGAATCTGCTGGCGGTGGTGCGTTTCGACAATGGCCTGGAAAACGCCTTCTGGAACGGCACCTATATGGTGTACGGTGACGGCGGCAGCACGGTAAGCAACTTCGCCGGCTGTACCGACGTTGCCGCCCATGAGATGACCCATGGGGTGATCCAGAGCAGCGCGGGTTTGCTGTACGAGACGCAGAGCGGCGCACTCAATGAGTCCTTCGCCGATGTCATGGCGGCGATGGTGGACAGCGCCAACTGGACGCTGGCGGAAAACTGCACGCGCGTCGCTCCCGGCTACGTGCGCAACCTGCAGGATCCTTCGCTGGGGCTGTCGCCACAACCGGCGCGGATGAGCGACTACCGCAATCTGGCCAATACGCCGGAACAGGATAATGGCGGCGTACATGTCAACAGCGGCATTCCCAATCGCGCCGCCTACCTGATCGCCGAGGGCTTGAGCGCCGAAGGCCTGGGCACCAGCATCGGCCGCGGCAAGACGGCGCAGATTTATTACCGCGCGCTCACCGTTTATCTGACCCAGTCGTCGCAATTCAGCGATGCGCGGCGGGCGCTGCTGCAGGCGGCGGAGGATCTGTACGGCGCCGGCACGGCGGAAACGCAGGCGGTGGCGGCCGCTTTCGACGCGGTGGAAATCACCGATACCGGTGCCAGCACGCCGGGCAATTCGCGGCCCAGTCCCACCGATCCGGTGACGGGCAATGATGCCATGGTGTTTCTGTCGCCGCGCGATGGCAGTCATGACAACGCCAGCGAAGCCTTCGATCTCTACCTGCAGGTCATGGATCGGCCGTTCGGCGATGCTTTGCAGGCCAGCGTGCGGGGGCCGTACAACCGGGATGCCAACGATCAACCGGCGCTCTATACCCGCCCCGCCGCGCTGACCGGCCGCAACGGTACCCTGCTGTTATACGTGGCCGCAGACTTCAATGTCTACGTTGCCAGCATCGGCACCACCGATGAGCCGCTGACCACCAGCGGCGATGTGGGCAGCATAGCTCTGGCGCCTACCGGTGCCTACGCCGCCTACACCCCGGCGGGGGAGAACGACAACAACATCTATGTCATCGATATCGCCAGCGGCGCGACAATCGCCTACCCGGTGTACGCCAAGACCTTCGATCAGGGCGGAACCGGAGCCGACACCATCCTCTACGCCGACGCCCTGGCCTTCGATTACTCGGGCGGCCTGATCGTGTTCGACGCGCTCAATTGCCTGGATCTGCAGAACAGCGCCTGCGCCAGCGGCGGCGGTTACCGCTACTGGTCCATCGGCGTGCTCGACCTCAAGCGCAACGATATCTCTTATCCGGTCCCCGGACAGAATCCCGAAATCAGCCTCGGCTATCCCAGCTTTGCGGCCAACAACAACTTCATCATCGTCGCCGACCGCTTCGATTTTACCAACAGCGCCGCCACCGGCCTGGTGGCGTCCGCGGCCCTGGCCTTGAATACCGAAACCGGCAAGTACAATGTGCTGGTGGACCAGGGAAGCGCGGCGCAGCCGTTTGGCAGCCTGGCCGGGTTCTGGGGCGACGATGATTACATCACCACGCAGCAGCCGGTCAGCGACAGCCAGCACATCATGGCGTTTCGCCGGCCGGTGAACGGCGATTTCAGCGTCGATCCCGGCGCTGCCGTGCAGTTGTTGAACAATATGGCGGTGGCCTTGCCACTGATGCACCGCCAGGGCCTGCGGGTGCTGACCGGCGCGCTGGCGGCGGACCGGACGCTGCTGGATCTGGGCGATGTCGCCGTCGGTGCCACCGCCCAGGCGACGCTGACGATTCGCAACAGCGGCAACAACGACATCAAGATCACCGCCATCAGTCTCGACAATCCCAGCTTCAGCCACAACGGCGTCAACACCATGGTGCCGCGTGGGCAGGAAATCGCCGTCAGTGTCAGCTATACGCCGGCGCAGGCGGCGGGCGCGGAAACCGCCACCCTGACTTTCGTCAACGACGGCACCGGCGGCAATCTGGCGATTTCGCTGCTGGCCAATGCCATCGGCGGCGAGCCTCCGGCGATGAAGGAAAAAACCAAAAGCGGCGGGGGCGGTGGAGTCATGGATTGGCTGAGCTTGCTGTTGCTGTTGCCGCCGCTGCTGCGCTTACGTGAGCGCCGGCCGCGGTCGTGACGTCAGGCTATACCGGCAAATTTCCGCCGTCGTCCGGCAGCACCAGGGCCAGCACCTGCGCCGGATGCAGCACACTGGCCTGGATTCCCGCATTTTCCAGTTCGGCGCGCAGATGCAGGGCGCAACCCAGGTTGCTGCTGACGACGATGGGATCGTCGACGGCACGGATCTGGCGCAGTTTGTCCGCCAGCATTGCCCGCGCCGCCGGCGGGTCGGTCAGGCGGTGGGTGGCGCCGGCGCCGCAGCACACGGCATTGTCCTGCAGGGCAATGACCCGGGCGCCGGGAATGCGTTTGAGTACGCCGTACAGCGAGGCCTGTTCCCGCAAGCCATTGCGCAGGCTGCAGCTTTCGTGAACCAGCAGTGTACGGGGGAAATCCCGTGGCTTGATCTGCGTCGGCCAGTGGCTGGCGACAAAGCTGGCGAAATCCACCGCGTCACCGAGGCCGCCTTCGCGCAGAGTCAGGGTGCAGGCGCTGACCAGCGACACCAGGGGTGTGCCGGCGGTATGGGTCTGCGTGGTTTGTCGGTGCAGCGCCTGTGCCTGGGTCAGGTCGCCCTGACGGCGGTGCAGGCCGCCGCAGCAGAGGCGGTCGTCGGGCAGGCGTACCTGGTAACCCAGGCTAGCGAGTACCGCGGTGGCGGCGTTTACCGTCGGCGCTTGCAGCAGGTCGCTCAGGCAGCCGGCGAACAGGGTGAGCGTCGCCGGCGGGGTGAGGGACGCTGCCGTTTTTGCCACTGGAATCGCCAGGGTGGTGGGTGTGACTGCGTCCACCCGGGGCAGACCGGCACGGCGTGCCGCCAGCCGCCCCAGCGCGGAGACGCGCGCCAGGCGTAACAGCGTCAGCGCCAGCGTGGCCAGCCACGGGCCACGGCGCAGGGCGGTCAGCAGATGCAGCAGGTTGCGCGCCGCCCGCGGCGGTTTGCGCAGGGCGGACAGACTTTGCACGGCATGCTCGATGATGCGCTGATAGCTGACCCGCGACGGGCAGATCAGCTCGCAGGCACGACACTGCAGGCAGTTGTCCAGATGGCCGATCAAACCGGGTGTCGCCTGCAGGCGGCCTTCCAGCAGTCCCTGGACCAGGGCGATGCGACCCCGCGGCGATTCCGCTTCGTGGCGGCGCAGGCGATAAGTCGGGCATACCGTCTGGCACATGCCGCATTTGACGCATTGGTCCGCCAGCGCCAGAATCTCCCGCGCCGCGTCGTTGTTTGTCGGTTCAGTCATGGATACCGTTACATGGAATGGCGGGTACCGCCGCCGCATTGAGCCCGGTCGGCGGTAGTGGTAGATTGCCCTTAGCAATCCAAATCAGGTTCGCCTTTATGCCATATTACCAATACCACGTGTTTTTCTGTACCAATCTGCGCACCGATGGCCGCGCCTGCTGCCAGAACGCCGATGCCCAGGCGATGCGTGACCACGCCAAGGCGCGCTGCAAGAAACTGGGACTGGCCGGCAAGGGCGGTGTGCGTATCAACAATGCCGGCTGCATGGATCGCTGCGACGAGGGTCCGGTGGTGGTGGTGTACCCCCAGGGGGTCTGGTATACCTACGTGGATCAGGACGATATCGACGAAATCATCGACGAGCACCTGGTGCACGGGCGGGTGGTGGAACGCCTGCGCTTGTAAGTCCGTGCTGCTTAATGTGCCTGAGCTCCCTTGCGGTTTTCGAGCCGTGGCTGCCCCTCGGCCGGGCGCCGGCGACGACCGGTGGCCCTGTCTGCTCCTTCCCGTTGTTTGTCCCTGAGTTTCTGGGCGGTGCCCACCGGCCCGGGATTATTCCATTGTTATTATAGAGGTATGTGCATAAGAAATTTCAAATATTCCTATTGACTAAACTAAAGGTGCGCTGCATACTTTCTTCCGTAGTTTTTCATGTTGTTATTTCTCCTCCACCTCCCCCAATTGGTGGACAGTTAGGCGCGGTATCCCCCCGGTACCGTGCCTTTTTTATGCTCAGTCTCCCAGAGTGGACTTGACACCCGGGGCCTGACTTCGTAGTATTGCACACTTTTTCAACTGGCCCCTGTTGGAGCAGAATTAGGATGAAAACAGTCAGCGCAAGACCCGCGACCATCCGGCGGGATTGGTATGTCATCGACGCCACGGATAAGACCCTGGGCCGCCTGGCCACGGCGATCGCCAGCCGTCTGCGCGGTAAGCACAAACCAGAATTTACTCCCCATATCGATACCGGGGATTATATTGTTGTAATCAATGCGGAAAAAGTTGCGGTCACCGGCACCAAGGCGACCGACAAGTTCTACCACGAGTATAGTGGTTATCCCAGCGGTATGCGGTCCACCAGCTTCCGCGATCAGATCGCGCGCAAGCCGGAAGTGGTCATCGAGACCGCAGTCAAGGGCATGCTGCCCAAGAATCCGCTGGGTCGCGAAATGTTCCGCAAACTCAAAGTCTACGCGGGTCCTGAGCACCAGCATGCGGCTCAGCAACCCAAACCCTTGGAAATCTAATTTACGGGCGAAATGAACATGCAGCAAATCAGTGTAGGTCGGCGCAAGAGCTCCACGGCTCGAGTATTCCTCAAGAAGGGCAGTGGCAAGATTACCGTTAATCACCAGGATCTGGACATATACTTCGGCCGCGAAACCGCGCGCATGCTGGTGCGTCAGCCGCTGGTGGCCACCAACACCAACGACCAGTTCGACGTCAGCGTCAATGTCGCCGGTGGTGGCGATATCGGCCAGGCGGGTGCCATTCGTCACGGCATCGCCCGCGCGCTGCTGGCGCATGACACCGGTTTGCGCAAGACGCTGCGCCAGGGTGGTTACCTGACCCGCGACGCGCGTGAAGTAGAGCGTAAGAAAGTGGGTCTGCACAAAGCGCGCAAGCGTCCGCAGTACTC
>DKAS01000098.1 GCA_002448875.1 Proteobacteria bacterium UBA6920
CATGTACCATTGCCATGTGCACACCGTAAAACACCTGGACATGGGCATGTACGCGCCGATGATCGTGCGGCCGCGGGACACGGCCGGCAATACCCTGCCCCGGCAATTGACCACGCGCAGCGCCACCGCTTTCGACGTGGAGCAGATCTACATGATCAGTACCGCCGATCCGGCGTACCATACGGCGGTGGGCGACAGCACCGTCTTTGCCGACTACAATCCGAAATATTTCATGCTCAACGGCAGCGAGGGCTTGTCCACCACCGCGCCCGCCCTGACCACGACCGCCCGCAGCGGCCAGAAAGTCGCCCTGCGCCTGATCGGCGCGCATTCGGTCAAAGCCCTGTTCAGCATCCGCGACAGCGCCGGCCGGGTGCTGCCGTTTACCGTCTACATCGAGGATGGGCGCGAACTGGCGGCGGCCGAGGTGTACGACAGCACGCACAATAATGGTGTGCTGGAAGTCATGCCGGGCATGCGTTTTGATCTCATCTATACGGCACCGTCGGTGACGGCGGCCACCAGTATCTACCCGCAACTGGAGTTTCGCAGCATGCGCGACACAGCTATTGCCGCCGGCGGCAAATCCATGGCCTACGCCCGCATCACCGTCAATCCCTGAAACACCGTTCTTCGCCTGCTGCGGCCGGCGCGCCGGCGCTTGCCGCCGGCTCCCCCCTGGGTTAGGGTAAAGACCGCTGCCATCGGCAGGGACGGCGCGGGCGTTTGCGCGCCGTGGCGGCGTCCGGGAGAGCTCCGCTGCGCAGGGTGGTGGAGCAATGTGTACTGCGCATCGTCGGCGCCGATCAATACCCGCTCGGTGCCGGCAAACAGGCGATCGATATGCGAACGAAAGCTCTGACAGCGGCGCTGCTGGCGATTTATCTGTGCGCGGGACTGTATCCGTTTCACTGGCAATGGCCGAGCCGTGAGGTCGTCAACGCAGCACAGTACACCAGCGAGCCCTTGCTGAGCTTCGCCGCGCCCGGCATCGCCTATACCGTCGACGCGCCGCCGTGGCTGGCAGCCGCCATCGCTGCCCGCGCGCTGGAAATATCGCTGCAGCTGCGATCCACAGGCGAGGCGACGGGCCGCACCACGCGCATTCTCGCCATCTCCGCCTCCCAGCTGGCGCGCAACTTCACCCTGGATCAGCGGGATCGGGATCTGGTGCTGCGGGCGCCCGTGATCTTGCAGGCGGCGAGTCAGGCGCATTATCTGACGGTGCCGGATGTTTTTGCCGCGCCCGGCTGGCATGCGCTGCGTATCACTCTGAGCGCCGACCATGTCCGGGTCGACGTCGATGGCCGCAGCCGGTTACAGGAACCGGTTCCCGCGGATTGGTTCGCGTCCTGGTCGACGGATTACCGGCTGGCGCTGGGTAATGAATTCAATTTCAATCGCGCCTGGCTGGGCGAGATCCGGCAGCTGGTCATTGCCACGCCCGGGCAAACGGTCGACTATCTGCAACCGGGCAGGTTGACGGTTCCCGCCCGCTACAGTCATTGGCGCCACTACCGGCAGCTGTATTCGTTTTTTTTTGCTGATGAGAACTCCGTCTCGCGGGCGGCGGTGATGGATTGGGCGATAAATGTGCTGGGTTTCATTCCCTGCGGATTCTGGATCCTGTGCCTGAGCAGAGGGAAAAGGTCGCTGCTCATCGCCAGCATCGGCAGCGCCGGTTTGAGCCTGTCGATCGAATGTCTGCAATTTTTTCTCGCCGACCGCAGCACCTCGATCGATGATCTGGTCCTCAATACCCTGGGCGGCGCCCTGGGGGCCTGGCTGGCGCTGCTCTGGCTGGGCTGGCGGCGGCGGTCGAGCGCGGGCGGTTACAGATAAGGGGTTTTGCGCAGATGTAGTTTGTGCAACAGCGGCGACAAGGTCATTTCCAGTACCATGAATACCAGGGTGAGAAAAACGATACTGAGAGCGCCCAGATGCATCAGTGACTGCACCAGCAACAACGGGAACAGCGCCTCGGGAATCTGATCCAGGCCGATGGCCTGCGAACTGGGGGGGCGGTTGAGGCGGCGCTTGATGAAGCTCGAGGTGAGATCTCCGGCCATGGCGCCGGCGGCGACCAACAGGCCGATGGCCAGCGGCAGGTGCAGCAGCCGGGCGACCAGCAAGGTCGCCAGCAGGGCGCCGGTGATGCCGCGCAGGGTCTTGGATTTGCCGAACCAGGGGCGGCCATCGAGAAACTTGCGACCACCGTCCAGCNNGAGCTTGATGACATGCCAGCCGAAATCCGTCTGTACCGGTGCCTTGGTGTACTGGCCTTTTTCCAGTTTGGCCAGGGCGTCGGAGAAGGGTTTGACCATCTGTTCCGGACGGAACCAGCCCAGATCGCCGCCGCTGGTTTTGGAAGAAGTGTCGGTGGTCTTGTCTTCCGCCAGTTTCTTGAAGTCACCGCCTTTGTCCAGTTCGGCGATCACCGCTTTGGCATCGGCTTCGCTGGTGAGCAGAATATGGCGTGCCTGGTATTCCTTGTTCGACAGGGTGGCCACGTACTTGTTGTATTCCTCCTTGACCACCTCGTCGGTGACGGCATTCTTGCCTTCGGTCAGGCCGCGAATGATGAAGCTGGCGAGGATATTGCGCCGGGCGCTGTCCAGTTCCTGTTGCGCCTGGGCATCCTTGTCTTTTTTCTCCGCCAGGGCTTTCTGAAAGAGAATTTCGCGGTTAATCAGCTCGGTCACCAGGCGCTCCTTCTGTTCCGGATTGACATCCGCCGGGCTGGGGGCGCCGCGCTGCATGGCATAGGTGTCGAGCATGGATTGGGTGATCTTGTGGCCGTCAACGGTGGCCAGAACCTTGTCCGTGGCTTTATCCGCCGCCAGCGCCGGCAGGCTGATGACCAGGGCGGCGAGGGTGGCTGCGAGTGATTGGCAATTCATGCGAAGTTTATCCTATCGGTTGGTGAATTCTTCCTGAGTCAGCGCCTTGATGCTCAGGGCGTGAATCTGGGTCTGCATGGCGTCTCCCAGCGCGTCATAGACCAGACGATGACGTTGCAGCAGTGTCTTGCCGCGAAACGCGTCGGCGACGATATGTACGGTAAAATGCCCGCCATGACGCGCGCCCTCGTGGCCCGCGTGCTTATGGCTGTCATCGATGATGTCCAGATGCTGCGGCGCCAGAGCGTCGCTCAGGCGGGATCGGATCAAGGCGATACGCTGTGCGCTGTCCATCAGGGCAACAGTTTCTTGAAAGGTTTGACGCTGACCTGGCGAAACACGCCCTCGGTAACGTAGGGATCGCCCTGCGCCCAGGTCTGGGCGGCGGCCAGATCGGCGAATTCGGCAACGATCAGGCTGCCGGCGAAGCCGCTCTGCAGCGGATCGGCGCCGTCCACCAGCGGTATCGGACCGGCCAGCACCAGCCGGCCCTGCCTCTGCAGTTCCTTGACCCGCTCCAGGTGGGCGGGGCGGGCGGCCAGGCGTTTGTTCAGACTGTCGGCGATGTCCTCGCCCAGAATCATGTAGAGCATAGTGGTTTCAGTGTCGATTTATTATTGCTGTTATGCTGTTGAAAAAGGGGTTCACGACCGCGACTCGGGCTGTTCCTTCACGTGACGGGACAGAAATACCATTTGTCCGACCAGGAACAGCGCGGTCAGGAAAAACAGGCCGAACACTTTGAAATTGACCCAGGTTTCCGTGTCGTAGTGGTAGGCGACGTAGAGGTTGATCATACCCAGAAACAGGAAAAATATCACCCAGCTGACGTTGAGGCGGCGCCAGATCGGCGGCGGCAGACTGATGCTGGCTTCCAGCAGGCGTTGCGAAAAATTCTTGGCGCCAAAGTACTGGCTGGCGAGGAATCCCAGGGCGAACAGCCAGTTTAAAATGGTCGGCTTCCACTTGATGAAGGTGTCATCCTTGAACAACAGGGTGGCGCCGCCGAAAACGGTGATGACCGCCAGGGTGACCAGATGCATGGTTTCAAAGCGGCGATAACGCAGCCAGTAAAAGACCACCTGCAACACGGAACTGGCAATGGCTACCGCGGTGGCGACGAATATGCCCTGCCACTTGAAGGCGATGAAAAACAGAATCAGGGGGAAAAAATCGAAGAGAAATTTCATTGCGTGAACGCCGTACACCGCTCCTTGGGGTAGCGGGTGAGAGCGTCATACCTCACAGCCGTTAGGGACACCAAATCTATCATAAATCACGCCAGGAAAGAAATTCATCTGCCTGGACATCCCCTGATCAGAGCGCGTCTTTCCCTGGTAAAAAGGGTGGGGGAAGTGGCGTTTTTCCTGTAAAATTTCCCGGTATGTTTTCCCAGGCGGTTGATTTTACTATGCTGGTGATCCATCCCGAAAATCCCCAAATACGCCTGATACGCAAGGCGGTGGAAGCGGTCAGGAGCGGGGGCGTCATTGCCTATCCGACGGATTCCAGCTATGCCCTGGGCTGCGCCATGGGTGAAAAAAAGGCTATCGATATCATCAGCCAGATTCGCCAGGTGGATAATAAACATAACTACACGCTGGTCATGCGGGATCTCGGGGAGATTGCCCTGTATGGCAAGGTGGATAACACGGCTTTTCGCATCATCAAGTCGTTTACCCCGGGCCCCTATACCTTTATCCTTGATGCCACCCGGGAAGTCCCCCGCCGGCTGATGAATCCCAAGCGCAAGACCATCGGGGTGCGCATCCCCGACAATAAAATCGCCCTGGCGCTGGTGGAAGAACTGGGACAACCATTGATGAGCGGCACCCTGCAATTGCCGGGCGAGGAGTATCCCATGACCGATCCCTATGAAATCCAGGAATTGCTGGGCCGCCACCTGGCGGAAGTGATCGACGGCGGCTACTGCGGCCTGGAGCCGACCTCGGTGATCGATCTGACCGGCGATTTACCGCAGGTGCTGCGCCAGGGCAGGGGTGATGTCAGTTTGTTCAATTGAGAGACGTAATGTGAACGCCATCCTTGGCTATTTCCCACTAATCACGCAACATCATTAAGCATTCATGCACGAACTCGAAATCCCGCAAAAAATAGCCGTCTGGTTATTGCCCGTGCTGTTCGCCATTACCGTGCATGAAGTCGCGCACGGCTGGACCGCGAAGCAACTGGGCGACCCGACGGCGCAGATGCTCGGTCGCCTGACCGTCAATCCACTCAAACACATCGACCCCCTGGGTACGGTGATTCTGCCCCTGTTGTTTCTGATGCTCGGTGGCTTGATTTTCGGCTGGGCCAAACCGGTACCGGTGACCTACGAAAATCTGCGTCGGCCCAAGCGCGACATGGCCCTGGTCGCCGTCGCCGGTCCGGTCGCCAATATGTTGATGGCGATCGCCTGGGCGGTGGTGGCGAAGATCGGGCTGGAACTGGAGCCGTCCCTGTCCTACGTCGCGGTGCCCTTGTTTCTCATGGGCCACGCGGGCATCCAGATCAATCTGCTGTTGATGTTGCTGAATCTTATCCCTTTGCCGCCCCTGGATGGCGGTCGGGTGCTGACCGGACTGTTGCCCGGACCCCTGGCCTGGCGCTTGAGTCGCATCGAGCCCTATGGCTTTCTGATTCTGGTGGCCCTGCTGTTGACCGGCCTGCTGGGCAAGGTTCTGTGGCCGCTGATGAACGGTGCCACCACGCTTTTCTATCAAATATTCGGTTTATAGGAGACCACTTTGACATCCGCCAGCGAACAGACGCTAAAGAGAATCGTCTCCGGCATGCGTCCCACGGGCAAAATGCATCTGGGGCATTACCACGGCGTGTTGAAAAACTGGGTGCGCCTGCAGCACGAATACGAGTGTTTTATCTTCGTCGCCGATTGGCACGCCCTGACCACGGAATATGAAACGCCAGCGGTGGTGGCCGCCAGCGTCAACGACATGGTGATCGACTGGCTGGCGGCCGGGCTGAATCCGAAACAGGCGTGCATCTTCGTCCAGTCGCAGGTGCCCGAGCACGCGGAGCTGCACCTGCTGCTGTCCATGCTGACGCCCCTGAGCTGGCTGGAGCGGGTGCCGACCTACAAGGATCAGCAGGAGAAACTCAAGTCCAAGGATTTGTCGACTTACGGCTTCCTCGGTTATCCCTTGCTGCAAAGCGCGGACATACTCGCCTATAAGGCTCACCAGGTGCCGGTGGGGGAGGATCAGGTGGCGCATGTGGAGCTCACCCGGGAAGTCGCTCGCCGCTTCAACCACCTTTACGGCAAGGAGCCGGATTTCAAGGAGAAAGCCGAAGCCGCCATTACCCGCCTCGGGAAGAAAAATGCCAAGCAATACAAGGAAATGCGCCGGCAATATCAGGAAGAAGGTAACGCCGAAGCCCTGCAGGCCGGACGCGCCATGCTGGCGGCCAACCAGAACCTGACCCTGGCCGATAGGGAAAGACTGTATGGTTATCTGGAAGGTAGTGGTAAAATCATTTTCCCCGAACCCCAGGCCTTGTTGACCGAGGCGTCAAAAATGCCGGGGTTGGACGGGCAGAAAATGTCCAAATCCTACGGAAACACACTGACGCTGCGAGACAGCGTGGCCGACGTGGATAAGAAAATCCGAACCATGCCCACGGACCCGGCACGGGTGCGGCGCACCGACCCGGGTAACCCGGAGAAGTGCCCGGTGTGGGAGTTCCACAAGATCTATTCGGACAGCAGTACCCGGGACAGCATTATTCAGGGATGCCACCAGGCGAGCATCGGTTGTCTTGATTGCAAGCAACCGGTGATCGACGCCATTGTCCGCGAGTTGCAACCCATGCGGGAGCGGGCACAGGAATATGAGAGCAATCCCGGACTGGTGCGCTCCATTCTCCAGGAAGGTAACGAGGCCGCGCGCGCGGTGGCCAGGGACACCCTGCAGGAAGTGCGGCAGGCCATGGGACTGGAATATCGATAACCTACAGTAGAGAGTACTGGACTTGGTAGAAGAGAGCGAAGCCGCAGGCGAAACCGCTGTCGAGCAGGTGCCGCCATCGCCCGAGACCGCCGCCTTCGGCGTGGTCAAGGGCATTCCGTTGACCAAACTGCCGGAGGATCTTTACATTCCGCCGGATGCCATGGAAGTGTTCCTGGAGACCTTCGAAGGGCCGCTGGATCTGCTGCTGTATCTGATCCGCCGGCAAAACCTCGACATCCTCGACATTCCCATCGCCGAGATCACCCACCAGTACATGGATTACGTGGAAGTGATCAAGGAAATGAACCTGGAGCTGGCGGCCGATTACCTGGTGATGGCGGCGATCCTGGCGGAGATCAAATCGCGCATGCTGCTGCCGCGGCCGGAATCGGCGGAAGACGAGGAGGACCCGCGCGCGGTGCTGGTGCGTCGCCTGCAGGAATACGAACGCTTCAAGAAGGCGGCGGAAGACCTCGACGAGCTGCCGCGCATGCACCGGGAAACTTTCCCGGCCCGGGCGGAACCGCCGCAGCTGAAACTGGTGCGGCCGCATCCGCAGGTGGATTTGCGCGAAGTGCTCGTCGCCTTCAGCGATGTGCTGAAACGGGCGCAGATGTTTACCCACCACCATATCCAGCGCGAACCGCTGTCGGTGCGCGAGCGCATGGCGATCGTACTCGATCGCGTGCATGCCGACCGCTTTATCCCGTTCCAGGCCTTGTTTACCGTCGAGGAAGGGCGCAAGGGCGTGGTGGTGACGCTGCTGGCAATACTGGAGCTGGTCAAGGAGTCGATGATCGAACTGGTGCAGAACGAGTCTTTCGGACCTATCCATGTGAAGGCGGTAGCATAATGCCCATTAATGAACAAGATTTGAAGAAGATTCTCGAAGCGGCCTTGTATGCGGCGGAAAGCCCGCTCAGCATCGACAATATGCTGGCCCTGTTCATCGAGGACGGCGACCGGCCCACCCGCGACCAGATCCGCCAGAGTCTGCAACAGTTGCAGCAGGACTATGCCGATCGCGGCGTGGCGCTGACGGAAGTCAGCAGCGGTTTTCGCTTTCAGGCGCGCCAGGAATACGCCGCCTGGATTTCCCGTTTGTGGGAAGAAAGGCCGCCGCGCTATTCGCGGGCCCTGCTGGAAACCCTGGCCCTGGTCGCCTATCGTCAGCCCATCACCCGCGGCGAAATCGAGGCAGTGCGCGGCGTGGCGGTCAGTTCCACCATCATCAAGACCCTGCAGGAGCGCAACTGGATCAAGGTCGTGGGGCACAAGGAGCTGCCGGGCAAGCCGGCCTTGTACGCCACCACCCGGGATTTTCTCGACTACTTCAATCTCAAGTCGCTGGAAGAGCTGCCGGCGCTCAGCGATCTGATGGAGTTCGAAAGCGCCGGCCAGATCGAGGATGGCTCGGACGAAGGCGGTGACGCGGCCGCGGCGGAGATGGCGCAGACAGCGGAAGCGAGACCCGATACGGTCGATGGTGAGTCTGCCGACAACCCGGAAAATACCAGCGCGCCGGCCCATGCCGAAGCTCAGCCGGACCTGGCCGCGGATACGGATGAGGTCTCCCCCGCCGTGCCGGTACTCGCCGACAGCGAAACCGTGCTGGCTGAAAATGACGAGGCGGCGCAACCCATGGCGGCCGCGGACCAGGATCGCGAACCTGCGGTGACCGCCGATGAGTTGCCGGGGGCTGCGGACTACGTTGCGCAGAGCGATACTGACAGCGACGGTGGCGACGACAGTGAGCTCGACAATGACCACGGCAATGACCACGACAGTGACAGCGGCGGCGATGATGGCGACAACGATAGTGATGATGGCAGCATCGAAGTGATTTCCTATCTGCTGGACGAGGAGTCCCGTCTGCATGCCAGCGACCCGGGTGTCGAACTGGAGCAGACCGGTGCCGCCAATGACGACAGCGCCGAAGGCGGCACGGCCAGCGCGGAGGATCACCGGGCGCTGACAGCGCTGCGTGCCGATGCCGTGCACGACAGGCAGGACTGAACGTACCACGCCGATGTCGGAAAAATTGCAGAAAGTGCTGGCCAGCCGCGGCTACGGGTCGCGCCGCCAGATGGAACAATGGATAGAGGCCGGTCGCATCCGTGTCGACGGCCGAGTTGCCACCCTGGGCGACCGGGTGGAAAGCGATGCGCAGATCTTCATCGACGGCAAGCCGGCGCGGCGCGAATCGCGGGAGGAGACCCGGGTACTGTTGTTCAACAAGCCGCCGGGGGTGGTGTGCACCCGCCGCGACGAACAGCAACGACCCACGGTGTTCACTTCCTTCCCCGCCATTCATAACGGCCGCTGGATCATCGTCGGTCGCCTGGATATCAACACCTCCGGACTGCTGCTGGTCACCAATGACGGCGCCCTGGCCAACCGCCTGATGCACCCTTCGTCCGGTGTCGAGCGGGAATACAGCGTGCGCCTGTTCGGCAGCGTCGATCAGGCGATGATAGACCGGCTGCTGCGCGGCGTGGTCGTCGACGGCGAAGCCATGCGATTTCATTCCATCACCGAAGGCGGCGGCCCGGGGAGAAACCAGTGGTTCAACGTGGTACTCAAGGAAGGCAAGTATCGCGAAGTGCGCCGCTTGTGGGAAAGTCAGGGGGTGCAGGTGAGCCGTCTGATCCGCATTCGCTACGGCGACATTCGCCTGCCGCGCAACCTGCGCATGGGGCATTTTCAGGAGCTCACCGAGCAGCAGATCGGCGAGTTGCAGGCGCAGTTCGCCGAGTGATCCCCCGCCGCGGCCAGGGCGCCGTGTCATCAATCTGTAACCAGGCCGTCATCAGAATTTCATCCCGCATTGCAAGACTTGCCGCTGACGGCCTGGCGGTCTCCTTGCGGATGTACCACCAGGTCACCCGTCCAATCTCAATCGAACGTATCCGGGAGACCAACATGCACAAGATTTCATTCGTTGCCGCCGCCAGCCTGCTGGGCATCGGCGCCTGCGCCAGCGCCAGCAGTTTCGATGTCGGCGCCCTGCGCGAAGAGCAATTGCGCGATCACGCGCAGGATTTATTCGGCATCGAGCGTCCGCTGGCCGCGGCGTCCACCGCCAGCGTCAGCGCGGCCGATGCCCAGGCCAATCCGCTGGCCATGTTGACCCTGGCGCGCGGCCTGCACGCGCGTGTGGTGTCGGCGCGGGACAATCTTGGCGCCAATATCGATATGATGGCCCTGTGGCCCGACGACGTACATCCCACCCACCTGATTGCCTGCAATGAACAGGACGCCGGCAAACCCGGCGTGCAGCGCATCGAGCTGGCGACCGGTGAGGTCTCTACCATTCTGAGCGGCACCGTTTCCTGCGATCCGGTGCACCGCACCGCCTGGGGCACGGTGGTGGTGGCCGAGGAAGCCGGCAACAGCGGCAGCCTGCTGGAAATCATCGATCCCCTGCACACCAATGACGTCGCCTATGACCGCGCCAGCGGCGCGCTGAGCGGCGCCGATGCCGGTCATGTGGCCCTGCGCCGCGCGGTCGGTCACCTGTCCTTCGAAGGAGTAGGGCTGTTCGCCAATGGCGTCATGTACTATGGCGACGAAAACCGTCCCGGCAAGGGCGTGGGCGGCGGCGCTTATTTCAAATTCATTCCCACCCTGCCCTGGCAGGGCGGTGAAGCCATCAGCAAGCTGGACGATTCACCGCTGGCTTCCGGCCGGGTCTACGGTTTGCGTCTGGGCAAGCGCGGCGACAGCGATTACGGTCAGGGCACCAATACCGGCCTGGGCAACTGGGTGGAAGTGGAAAACGCCAACGATGCGGACCTGCGCGCCGCCGCCGCCGCCATGAAGTTGACCGGTTATTATCGTCCCGAGGACATGGACATCGACGCCGGCGCACTGGCCGCCGGCCAGGTGCGGGTATGCGGTAACAACACCGGCAACGAAAGCAACGACAAGAGCTGGGGCGAGACCATCTGTCTGACCGACGGCAGCGTGCAGGATGCCCTGGCCAACAGCGCGGTGCCGCAGGTGCAGTATTTCGTCCTCGGTAACAGCGAATTCTCCATGATGGACAACATCGCTTATCAACCGGGTCGCGGCAACTGGATGATTCACGAAGATCGGGATTCAGTGGAAATGACCGGCGCCGGTTATCCGTTCAACGACAGCATCTGGCTGTGCCTGGAGGACGGCGCTGATGCCGACAACCTGTCCGACGGCTGCGTGCGTGTCGCCACCCTGAACGATCTGAACGCCGAGTCCACCGGCGGCCTGTTCGACGCCAGCGGCAAGCGCTATTTCTTCAGCATCCAGCACAATGTCACCGGCCACGGCGTCATCGTCGAGGTCGATGGCTGGAAGTAAGCGCAGTTAACTATTAGCAGGATCAGCGGCCCGGCCGGCGTAATGCCGACCGGGCCGTTTTATTAATACAGAAGTAATTCGCTCGTCTGTTCGCGCCACTGGCGCTCGTCATCCCGCAGCATGTTTTCCAGATCTCCGGCCCTGGCCTGCGCATCGTCCACCCACTGGCGGATCATGGGACCGCCGTTGATGACATCGAAGGCCAGCCGGTCCGTTTCGTATTCATAGGCGAAATTGCGCCACAGGGTATAGTCCGGGTAGCACAGGCGAATGGCCTTGAGCAGCAACAGCGTCAGGCGAAACGGCTTGAACGCGTGGTGGTTGTAGCCGGGGAAGTCGGTGTGCACCTGAAACCCCTGGCACAGCTTGCCGCTGTGCTTGTGAAAGGTCGGCTGGAAGAAGCAGGGGCGGATCGCCGCGCCCTGCAGCCATTGCGGCGCGAAATCCGTCATACGCTGCAATACCAGGCGGTGGTCAATGTCCGGCGCGCCGATCACTTCCAGGGGAATGCTGGTGCCGCGACCCTCGGATAATTCCGTGCCCTCGATCAGCACCGAACCGGCATAGAAGCGCGCCATGTTCAGGCTGGAAGCGTTGGGGCTGGGATTGACCCAGGGCAGCTGGCCCAGCGGCCAGCCGTAGCCCGGGCCGGTGGTGGGATCGTAACCGGCCATGGTCACCACCCGCAGGTCCACAGCCAGCTTACCAGTGCGCACGAACCATTGCGCCATTTCGCCCACCGTCAGGCCGTGGCGCATGACGATCGGCCCGGCGCCGACGAAGCTTTCCCAGCCGGCGCCCAGCAGATTGCCTTCGACGGGACGTCCGGCGGGATTGGGACGATCCAGCACCCACAGGGATTTGTGGTGGCGGGCGCAGGCCTCCAGTAAATAGAGCAGGGTGGTGATGTAGGTGTAAATCCGGCAGCCCAGGTCCTGAATGTCGAACAGCAGAACATCGAAGGTATCCATCATTGCATCGCTGGGGCGGCGCACCTTGCCGTACAGGCTGAACACGGGGATGCCATGCACCGGATCCACATAGTCGTCCGATTCGACCATGTTGTCCTGTTTGTCGCCGCGCATGCCGTGCTGCGGTCCGAAGGCGGCGCTGAGGTTTAAACGAGTGCCCTGCTGCAAGGCGTCGACGCTGTGCTGCAGGCGCGCGTTGACCGAGGCCGGGTGGGCGGCAATGGCCACGCGGCGGCCATGCAGCTGGCGTTGCAGTGAGATGTCGCTGGTCAGTCGATCTATGCCCAGGGTGATCATGTGCGGAGGTTCTCCGGTCTGCAGGGGTTCAGGATGCGGTCGGCGTCAGCCGCAGACAGAAACTTTCGGGATGATGAAAATCCGGTTTGGTGCCGCAATGGCGCAGGGCGAAGTAATGCAAACCGCCCTGCAGGTCTTCCACCACGCAGCTCAGCGCCAGCCCCAGGGTCTGCCCGGCCAGGGGCGGCGGCACCGGCAGGGCGGCGCGCAGGCGCGGTTCCGGGGTGGCGACGGCATCGATGGCGATGCGGGTGATCCAGGTTTCATGGCGCAATTCCGCGCGATAGTCGGTAAAACGGTAGACGTTCCAGTCGCCACTGGGGGCCAGGTTGTATTCCCAGTATTCGGTGCTGTCGCTCGGCTTGATAAACGCTTCGCAACAGGTGCTGCGCCACAGATTGTCCTTGCGCTCGCCGGCGCCCCGGGGCGCGGGAAAGAGTACCTGGGCGGCGCCCGTCAGGCGGAAATCCACATCAAGAAATCCCGCGCGCAAGGTCGCCGTGCCGGAAATCGCCAGCGGCAAAACATCGGTGCCGGCGAACGGCAGCAGTTGGAACGGCTGGCTGGACATGGTTGCAACTTCCCGGACGACGCTGTGTGTTCCCCGCATTGGGGTGCCTCCGATAGTTTAGCCGACGCTAGCAATATCGGTTATGGAAACAAATACATAAATCGACGATACGGCTTAAATTGGTATTAAACGCGGTCGCCCTCTCAGCCACCGCCTGGTGGCGCGAGCCGTGGCGGAGCCAAACCGGACAGCGCCCGCAGGTGCCGCCAGAGACCGGCCGGCGGCGCACCGGCAGTGGCAGGCGGGTTCTGGGACAAGGCGGTCGCGGCGGCGGCACCGCTATTCCGGTGGTAATCCTGCAGCACTGTGTCGCTTTGATAGCTCACTACGCTGCCGTCGGAGGCATAGACCACGCGGCCATTATCTATAGTACGGCGCAGCAGCACGCCCTGGTCCTGTTCCAGCCACAGATAGCCCGTGGCGGTTTCGGTCACGGTGTCACCGTTGATCTGCGTGACAATGGTCGTTTCCATGGCGATACGCAACGCGTTGTAGTTCCCGGCCGGTACGGTAAGGGAATCGCCGTCCAATACATGCAAATGCAGTTCCGTTTTGCGCTGCCCGACCTCGTTGCCGGTCAGGGAATCGAACAGGGTGGCGGTTTCGCCGTAATGGTAGTTGTCTCCCAGACTGGCGTTGCGCGGGCGGGCGACTCCCTGATAACTGAGGTAGTCACTGCTGATGTAATAACTCAAGTCGTCGTCGATGATGGTCCCGGCGTTGGCGTCCATATAGACGGCGCCCAGCGGCGAGGCATCCAGGCTGCGCTGAGCCACCAGGTATGGGCCGGCGATGCGGCCGCTGTAGGCGTACTTGGACGGAATGGCATCGGCCTGCGCGTAGTCCAGGGTCAGGGTCGAGACTGTCGTCGCCGGGCTGCCCCCCGCCACAGCGGATTGCAGCGTTGTCGACCAGCTGAAGCTGTCGCCGGGTTTTTCGACGTAAGTTTCCGCCAGCAGGGCGGCGGGCGGTTCGCTCGGGTTCCAGCAGGCGGAGAGCAACAGGCTGCCGGCGAGAACGCACAGGGCAAAAGCCCGCGCGACACCAGGGGAAATGGCGCGGTGGCGACACGAGGCGAAACAAAACGGTCCGGGCATGGGGCGGCTTGGCCTGTGGGTAAATCCTGAGTTAAGCAAAGAGTCGTTAATCTAGCAAGGCGCCGCCTCCCTGGGGAGGCAAATTTGCGCATGCAACGTCTCAGGGACGTACTTATAATTTCAATTAAACCTCGAATGGAACAGGGGGGGACTATGCGTAGAGAGGGTGGTAAAAAACATTTTCGCCTTTCCGGCCTGGTGCTAGTAACGGCCGTCAGTTTGCTCGCCGCGTGCAATTTCGCGGACTGGACGGACGGGGGTGCACGGCGGACAGCGACCACACCGCTGGCGGCCTTGAGTCTGCATCCCGTGGCGAACTGCGATGAATACCGCGACCGCCTGGCGGACGGCCTGTTTCACAGTTTTACCGAAGGCTACGTCTACGGTTACGGTTATCTCGAGGGCGATACGCTTCCGGCTGCCAGCGCCGACACGGCGGCGCCGGGAGGCGCGGCCGGCGCGGGCGGGGCGCAGCAGAAAAGCACGCCGGACGCGGTTTCCCAGACCAACACCCAGGAAGCCGGGGTGGACGAAGCCGATCTGGTGAAAACCGATGCCCAGGGCATACTCTATGTAGTGCGCAACCGGTATCTGCTGGTGGAAAAAGGCTTCCCGCCCGCCGAGCTGGCCGAGCTGGCCCGCCTCGATCTGGCCATCAATGTTTCCCGCTTGTATCTGGACGAAGCCAACCGGCGCTTAGTGATATTCGGCGACGACCCGGTATTCCTGTCGGTGGCGGTGGACAAGGTCAGCAGCTCGCCGATCGCGCCTGACTATTACAATCGAACGCACATCGTCTTCGTCGATATCCATGACCCGGCCGCGCCCAAGGTCAGCAGCCGGCTGCTGCTCGACGGTTACCAGGTGGATTCGCGCATGGTGGCACAGCGGGTGCACCTGGTAACGCGCTTCAACACCCCGGTGCCGGCGGCGCTGACGGCCGACACCGAATTCGCCCAGTTACTGGCGCAATACTGGCAGACGCGCTGGGGCGATGGCAAAACCCCGGTCGACAGCGTGCAGCTGGCGGATCTGGAACAGCAACTGCGTGAACACATCAAGGCGGCGCTGCGCGCCACGGCGGTGGAGGATCTGCTGCCGCGGCTGACTCGGATCAATGCGGCCGGGGAAAGCAGCGGCACGCAATTGCTGGCCTGCGGCGATATCTCCCGGCCCGAGGTCGGTGAACGGGCAGGGTTGCAGATCGTATCCAGTTTCGACAGCGATGGCGACAAACTGCAGGCCACGGCCATTACCGGCGACGCCTGGGAAGTCTATGCCAGCCCGCAAAACCTCTATTTGGCCCAGAACAGCGGCTACTGGTGGTGGGGTGGCGGCGAGCAGCAGCAGCCGCAGACGGTAGTGCACAAATTCGCCATCTCCGGCAACGCGCCGCAGTATCGCGCCACCGGCGCGGTGGCTGGCTGGATCAACGACCAGTTCAACCTGAGTGAATACGCCGGCCGCCTGCGGCTGGCCACCAGCCGCTTTATGACCGGTATCCTGGCGGCGAACGGCGACAACGGCAATGACCTTTATATACTTGAAGACGACGGCGCGGGCCGGTTGGCGACGCGGGGTTCGGTGCAGGGCTTTGCCGCCAACGAACGTATCTACAGCGTGCGTTTCGTCGAGGATTCCGCCTATGTAGTGACCTTCCGCCAGGTGGATCCGCTGTTTACTTTCGATTTGAGCGATGCGGACCAGCCCCGTCTGGTGGGTTCGGTGGAAATACCCGGCTTCAGCACCTATATGCATCCGCTGGACAAAACCCATCTGCTGACCATCGGCCGGGGCGGGGACAGCACCGGCGCGACCAATCAGCTGCAATTGCAGATCTTCGACGTCTCCGATCTGGCCGCGCCCAAGCGCACCTTCAGCTATGTGCCGGTCAGCGGCAGCGCCGGCTACAGCTGGAGCGAAGCGGCCTATAACCACCTGGCGTTCACTTACTTCGCGCCGCGCGGTCTGCTGGCCATCCCCTTACAGAGCTACAACGCGGCCAACGAGTTCAACGGTTTCGCCTTGTTGCACGTGGACACCACCACCGGTTTCACGGATCTGGGGCGGGTGGATCACCGTGATCTGGCACGGCAGGCCGTGTGTGCCGACAGCGCCGCGAACCTGTCGCCGGACAGCTATCAGTATTACTGCGGTGATGCCCGCGGTTTCATCTACGCGGCCTATCCCCTGCGTTCGGTGTTCATGACCGAGGGTGAGCAAACCTATCTTTATACGCTGTCGACCGTGGGGATCAAAGCCACCGATACGAACGCACCTTCGGTGGCCCTGGGCAAGCTGACGTTCCCCTGGCCCTGATCGCGGATTTCGTCCCGATGGCCGGCACGATGGTGGTACCATGGGGTATCGGCCGGGTGCCGGCCAGACAGGGACATACCCTTGCCAGCGACTATCCACGATTTGCTGCGCGCCATCAACACGGAAGCACGGCAGACCGCCGTGTTTACCGGCCGCCGGGAATTTGCGCCACAGGTCATGGCGGCGCTGGCGGCGGTACCGCGGGAACGGTTCGTCGGAGAGGAATTGCGGGTGCTGGCCTATATCGACGGCCCACTGAGCATAGGCCACGGCCAGACCATTTCCCAACCCTACATCGTCGCCTTGATGACGGATCTGCTGGATCTGTCCGTCGATGATGTGGTGCTGGAAATCGGTACCGGTTCCGGCTATCAGACCGCGGTCCTGTGTGAGCTGGTGCAGCAGGTATACAGCGTGGAACGTCTGCCGCAGCTGCACGCCCAGGCCAGCGCTCGCCTGCATGCTCTCGGTTATGACAATGTAACCACCCGCTGCGCCAACGGCTACCTGGGCTGGTCGGAAAAATCCCCATTCGATGCCATCATCGTCACCGCCGCCGCCCCGCAGGTGCCGCCGGCGCTGCTGGCGCAGTTGAAGCCGGGCGGGCGGCTGGTGATCCCGGTCGGTCCGCAATACGGTCACCAGGAGTTGATGCGCATCAGCAAAAACGCCGCCGGCGAGACGCACAGCGAACGCATGCTCAGCGTCGCTTTCGTGCCCTTGATCGATGATACGGCGAATGAGATCGCGCCGCCGTAGATTCGTTGAGACGGTAAGTGCTATGACATTTTGACCGCTAACTGTGCAGGCTGGCTTTTGGCTCTGTCTTTTTTTTGCGTTGGAAGGCCAGGCAAAGGCCTCTTGCAGGGCCTCGTGCGCTGGTGACGATCAGTATCGCCATATAGTCCACAGCCATACAGATATCAGTATGAATAGACATATCTAGTATGTATAGTATTGACGCCGTTCAAGATACTCCCGCAGATCAAGGGCTGGAACGGTGAGCACTACGACTTTTTTTTCCTCTGAGTTATAGGTTTTGTATTGCCGTTCCGGTTGGAATTTTCGGGCCAGCTCAATGGCGTCTTTTTCGTTGATCTTTTCGACCAGCGGGAGATCGTCATTATGCGCAATTTCATCCTTCTTGCAATCGATGACGACCAATCGACGATCTCCTCGACTCGTGGAATCGGTAACTGAGGTTACGATCTCCCCTTGCAGTTCGGGTTCCCTATGCGCGACAGCATGTCCTTTGCTCTGCTTGGTCACAGGTACAATGTAGAATACGATCATGACGTTTTCTCCTTTCCCTAGATTTCAAGAAAAATGCGTTTGTACCAGATTTCCCGATAGTTGGGCAGTCCTGCGGAATATACCACCCAGATATCACCGTTGTGCACCATGGCGTGGGGTTGGCCGCAATTCGTTTCACGGGTCCCCGAAATCTTGATGTCACATTGCCAGTGACCGCTATTGTGGCAATAACGCTTGCACCAGACCGCCCAATCCCCACTTCGGTTTGAAATCCAGAACACCCAGACGTTGCCGAAGCGGTCGGACAGCGCGTAAGGCAGGCTATTCATTCCTTGCGCAACATCGCCACCGGTGAGAACCAGGGGTTGGGCATCCCATGTATCCGTCCGGCGGTGATACTTTAAATATTGGATTTTGCTTACTCCAGGGACATTGGTTCTTGAGTTAAAGAACAACCAGATGTCGCGTGACCTATCCTCGGTGGCCACCGGTAATGCCCCCTGTTCGGCTGGTGTGAGCAGGGGACCTGCCTGCCAGCCTGTCGTTGGGTTGTGGCGCGCATAACTGATGTAAGCGTCGTCAGTTTGAATGCCGGTACAAAATGTCCAGATCTCTCCGTCACGGGCCAACAATGGAAAGGGATACCAATCGTTAGCAAAGTTGGTGGGTAATATAGCTGAGCCTGTCCAGCCGCCAGCCAGCGGGTCGTAGTGGATGTATCCACTTTTGTCGTCGCTGGAGCCGTCACGGCCCTGAAAAAATACCCAAAGGTTTCCCTGTCGGTCAGGTAGCGGCTTTGGGTAATAAAAAAAAGTATCAAAACCGGGTCCGAGCAAGTTTAAATTTACAGGTGGTTGCCAGGTTGAATTTGGCGGTCGGCGCTCATACCAGATATCGAGTTGGTCGTCATAAATTTCGTTGTAGTGGGCAACAAATGCCCATAAGTTACCTAGTGCATCGAACGAAGCGCCATATCCAGAGATGTCATCGAATCCGAATTGCAGTTGGCTGGGAGCCGTCCAACGATTTGTCTCTCCCAGGTAACGAGCATACCAGACATCGTATATGCCGCTGCGATTCGACAACCAGAAAACGTACAAGCGACCACTTCCATCCTGCAATAGGTGGGGGAAGTAGTCATCCGCGGTATGCGCAGCAATTCTGAAAGGCGGCCGGCCGGGAAGTTCGCACCGCAGCATAGAGTTGAGAAGCTCGCGCAGGCTGGTTTTGAGATTGGCCCGGGCGTCATTGTCAAACCGATAGCCGGAACCCATGGAATCCAACGCCAGTTGGTCAAAATTATTAGGTGTTAAATTACTCATAAATCCTCCTTTCGAACTCGATGACGATGCTTGTCGGCGAGTGTCCTGTTGTTGCGTAACTAACAAATTGACATATTTTCAGTTGTTCGTTACCAGTTCTTACTTTAGTAAATGTTGGAGGACAAATCAGTTAAATAGTGAAATTACGCTGAGTTTAAAAAGTCACTTAATGTGTCGCCGCCTGGGCCTATGGCCTGCATGGTCGCGTCACCGCCAAGACCCAGACCATCGTCCAGGGCGGAGCCAGCGTCAGCCTGGTGACCGGTTACGCCTTCGACACCGCGGGACAGCTGCGGCGCATCACCTACCCCTCGGGCCTGAATCAAGCAGCACAAGCCTATCTTACCTATTATTACCTATATTTTAGAGCAGCGGATTATTTGCAGCTCCGCTGCCACGGCAGCAAAATGGAGCTGCGATAGTTTGTTGACCAGGCGGTTGACTTAACTAAACAAAAAGAAGGCTATACCCTTTATACAAGAATCTAATGGCCCCAACTCTGGGCCTTGGAGGATAAAACTTTTACCCCAGGACATGCCGAGCGGCGTTACATGAAGCAGGACTTTGATGACATTATGAAAGACTATCCAGAGTCACTTTGGTGTCTGAATGCTTATGCCTATTCTGCGTGTCTGGCGAAAGATGAAATGACGACTCAACGAATATTGGAAAAGATCGGCAACTCACCGCATTATGAAATATGGAAAAGTAAAGCACCTTACGATGTTTGCTGGGCATTGTGATTTGCGGCAATGCGCCTGCGGCAGCCGCAGCCGCAGCCGCAGCCGCTGCACGGACCTGGACTCCGGCATCCCGAGGAAGACGTCGGACGGTACGAAGAACCGAACCAAGACCGGTTGCTAGAACAACATCGTGAAATTTGTTCTGGTGTAGATAGACGCCCCGCGTTCGTTGACAATATATTTGTCGTCACTCCCGCTCGGGTCAGAAGTAGAATTACTCTGGGTTCTGCGCTCGTTTTTCCCACTAAAAAGATATAGCCCAGAGTCGAGGGAAAAACTGAAATTGTCGTTGATCAGATAACTGATACCCAAAGTGGGCTTGATGCCATAGTATAACCCGTTAGATTCGTCTTTCGTCTTGTGTGTAAAGGAATCGCCGGCGCTGTAAGTGTAGGTAGATTTATATTTGCGGTTTGTTTTCACTTTTCCCGCAATTAAATCGCTGCCGTAATAAAGCTCAAATGCAGGAAGGAGTTTTGCAATCCGGTACAAGCCGGTGCCCACGGAATAGTTCACCCTGCTGGAGGTGTTGTAATCCGACTGATCGGAATCGGCACGTTCGGTATCGGAGTAGTATCCAGCGAACGGTTGGATCATCAAAGTCGAGTCAATTTGAAAAGGTACCGATACGGCGCCGCCATAAGTCACTCCCGACAAGGAGAAAATGCCAGTTCCCAGTCCGATCTTGGTCTCCGCGTGCCCGAAACTGGATAACGTTAGTAGACAAAATGCCAAAACAAAGTACTTTAACAGCCTTAACATTGCTTCCCCTCTGGGTGATTCTTAACATAATGGCTGTGCGCGCATTATGTCTAATCCATGGTTCGATTATTGTTAGTAGCGCTTGCCAACGATAAAAAAATAGCGAGTTTGCAGATCGGAATGACCGAAGAGTGCCGGCCGAGACGGTACCACCTATTCAGGAAGGGAGCCACTGTAATTATTTGCAGTACTCGGGGCGGATCGGTTGCAATCCTTGGCGCGCTATTATAGAAATAGTGCGTGTCGCGTTGTGTGCAACTGCTATTTCAGATTGAGTTGTATCATTCGCTGCAGGTTCATGAAGAGTGCGCATTAGTTGCTTAAGCCCGCCGATTCGAATTGCTGTTACGATGTGGGCTTTTGTTCAATCGGATAAACCAGCCAGGAATAGGTGTTCTTATGTCAATGCGTTGCCGTTTCGCCCAGGTTTCATGTCGTGTCTTTTTGGTTTCAATTGTCACATTGGCCGGTCTGCCAGCGTTAAGTCACGCCCATGCGCGCTGGGTGCTCAATTCGGTTACGCCGCCGCGCAGCGGCGACACCGGGCTGAAAATCGAGCCCTGCGGTGGCAAAGCGCGCACCATGCGCACGACCATCTTCAGTGCCGGGCAAACCATCGACGTGCAATTCGAAGAAACGATTAACCACCCGGGCCATTATAGAATCGCGTTTTCGCCGGCAGATGATTTGAATTTTGACAGTAACGTGCTGGTCGACAATATTCCCGACACCACGAACACCGGCAGTTATACGCAGACCATCACCATCCCTGCGCAGGTCTGTACCGCATGCACGCTGCAACTGATTCAGGTCATGACCACCAGTCCGACGCCGCAGGCAGGGGATTTTTACTATTCCTGTTCGGATATACAGATCACCGAGCAGTTCGACACCACAGCGCCGAACGCGGTGGGCAATGTACAGGCGGGCGCGGCCGATGGACGAGTTGCGCTCAGTTGGGAAAATCCGGCGGCTGACTACTATCGAGTCGTGGTCCTGCAATCCACCAGCCCGATTCTGGATGCGCCGGTCAACGGTGAAATGTATGCCGTCGGCGATATGATCAACAGTACACAGGTTATTTACGCCGGGAGCGGCAGTTGGACAACGGCCACCGGCTTGACGAATAACAGTGAATATTATTTCAAGGTATTCGCGCAAAATCCACGCAAGAACTACGCAGGCGGTGTGGAAGCCAGCGCGATACCCGTCGCGGGCACACCTGTGAACGGTGGCGGAACCGGCAGCAACGGAGGCGGAACCAGTAACAGCGGAAGTGGTACCAGCGATTCCGGTAGTGGCGGGGATGCGGGTAAGTCCGGTGGCGGCAGCGGCGACGGCAGCAGCGGTAGTGGCAGTGGCGGCGGTGGCGGCGGTATGAGTTTGCTGTTCCTGTTCTCGTTATTCACGCTGCACTTCCTGGTCAAGGGAAGCCGCGTAAGGGACCGGACCTGACGAATTGCAGTGACGCCCAGGGCGTGATAACGGCGAACGATGGTATGAATGGGGTATCGTTCACGGTCAGTCACGTTCCTGGGCGACCTCCGGCAAAGTCCGTTGCCGTGAAGCCGGACTAGCGACCCCCCTTAGCGGCCTCGACCTGCGCCAAACGAAAGCCCCGGCTTTGCCAGGGGATACAGGCTTTTTGTCCCGGGTAAGTTGATCTGTGCTAGCATCTGCCTCTTGCGCCACCTTCCTTCATGCGGCCTGGTGAATTTCTAACCACTATGTTCAGACCCCTGTCAGCATTTATCGGTTTGCGTTATACGCGGGCAAAACGCCGCAACCATTTTATTTCCTTCATTTCCCTGATTTCCATGGCGGGCATCGCCCTGGGAGTGACGGCCCTGATCACCGTGTTGTCGGTGATGAATGGATTCGAAAAAGAATTGCGGGAACGCATTCTGGGCATGGCGTCGCACGCGCAAATCCTTGGTTACGACGGGACCCTGCGCAACTGGCAGGAAGTGGGGCAGTATGCCGACAAGAATCCGGCCATCATCGGCTACGCCCCCTATGTGCAGGGCGAGGGTATGCTGACCTTCGGCGCCGAAGTGAACGGCGTGCTGGTGCGTGGCATTCTGCCGGACTGGGAAGGTAAGGTGTCCGATGTGCAGGACAAGATGGTGGTGGGCAGCCTGGCCGAGTTGAAAGCGGGGGAGTTCAACATCATTCTCGGCGTCGATCTGGCGCGGCAACTGGGCGTGTTGCAGGGCGACAAAGTCACCCTGGTGGCGCCCTCGGCCAATGTGACGCCCGCCGGGGTCATGCCACGGCTGCGCCGTTTTACCGTGGTCGGCATCTTTGAAGTCGGCATGTATGAATACGATAGCTCACTGGCGCTGGTGCACCTGGATGACGCGGCGAAGTTGTATCGACTGGAAAACGGCGTGACCGGCGTACGCCTCAAGCTCAACGACATCTTCCGCGCGCCGGAGGTGGTGCGCGAGCTGGCGCGGGCGCTGCCCGGGGATTACCTGGTCAGCGACTGGACACGGCAGCACGCGAATTTCTTCCGCGCCCTGAAAATAGAAAAGCGCATGATGTTCATTATTCTGTCGTTGATCGTCGCGGTGGCGGCGTTCAATATCGTTTCCACCATCGTCATGGTGGTCACCGACAAGGTGACGGAAATCGCCGTGCTGCGCACCCTGGGCGCGTCGCCGGGCGATATCATGTCCATCTTCATGGTGCAGGGCACGGTCATCGGTCTGGTGGGCACGCTGCTGGGCGCCATCGGCGGCGTCACCCTGGCGCTCAATGTCGCCACCATCGTGCCGTTTATCGAGAAGACGTTCAGCATCCAGTTTCTGCCGGCCGATGTTTACTATATCAGCGAGTTTCCCTCCGACCTGCACTGGAACGATGTCTGGTTCATCACCTTCGTATCTTTCACCCTGAGTATCGTCGCCACCCTGTATCCGGCCTGGCAGGCGTCGCGCACCCAACCGGCGGAGGCCTTGCGCTATGAGTGACGGCACCGCGGTATTGCGCGCCCAGGGCGTCAGCAAGACATTTCAGGAAGGCAAGCTGGAAGTAGCGGTACTGCACGATATCAATCTTGCGGTGCAGCCAGGGGAGAAAATCGCCATCGTTGGCAGTTCGGGTTCCGGCAAGACCACCCTGCTGCACCTGCTGGGCGGGCT
>DKAS01000062.1 GCA_002448875.1 Proteobacteria bacterium UBA6920
GTGCCGCAGATGAAGCGCACCGAAGCCATGCCGAAACCGTGACTGCGCAGGGCCTCGGTGGCCGCGCTGATCAGGGCCGGATGATTGGCCAGCCCCAGATAGTTGTTGGCGCAAAAATTCAGGACGCGACCGGCTTCGCGGGTATCGATTTCCACCCCCTGCGGGCCGGTGATGACGCGCTCCTGTTTGTACAGACCTTCCTGCTGCAGCCGTTGCAGTTCGTGTTGCAGCTGCCGGGTGAAATCCTCTTTATTCATGACCAGTCCAGAATAATCTTGCCGCAGTTGCCGCCGTGGCCCACAGCGAAGGCCTCACGGTAGTCGGACACGGGAAAGGTGTGGGTGATGACTTTGCTGATATCCAGGCCGCTGCGCAGCAACTGCGACATCTTGTACCAGGTTTCGAACATTTCCCGGCCGTAGATACCTTTCAGATGCAGGCCCTTGAACAGCACCTGGTCCCAGTCGATCTGGGTGCTGGGCGGCAGGAAACCCAGAATGGCGATGTGCCCTCCATGATACATGTGCTGCAGCATGTCATTGAAGGCCTGCGGGTTGCCCGACATTTCCAGACCCACATCGAAGCCGTTGGACATGTTGAGATCGGCCATCACCTCGTCCAGGGTCTCGCGTCCCACCTGTACCGGCCGGGCGACGCCCATTTGCGCCACCAGTTGCAGCCGGTAGGGACTGACATCGGTAATGACCACGTGGCGGGCGCCAGCGACGCGGCACACCGCCGCCGCCATGATGCCTATAGGGCCGGCGCCGGTAATCAACACATCCTCGCCCACCAGATCAAAAGACAGGGCGGTATGTACGGCATTACCCAGGGGGTCCATGATGGCCCCCACCTCCGAGGCGATGTCGGCGTGCACCGGCCAGAGGTTGGCTGCCGGCACTGCCACGAATTCGGCGAACGCACCATCGCGCCCGCCACCGATGCCGACGGACTGGTGGCACAGGTGGCGTTTACCGGCGCGGCAGTTGCGACACAGGCCACAAGTGACATGGCCTTCCGCGGTGACCCGCTGGCCGACGGCGAAACCATACACACCGGGTCCAATATCGACGATTTTACCGACGAACTCGTGGCCAATGACGCGTGGTACGCGGATATTGCGCTGTGCCCACCCGTCCCAGTGGTAGATGTGCAAGTCGGTGCCGCAGATGCCGGTTTTATGCACCTTGATCAACACCTCATTGGTGCCGATCCGGGGTTCGGCGACGGTTTCCAGCCAGATTCCCGGTTCTGCGCGGTTTTTAACCAGGGCTTTCATGGCAAATTCTCCATAGGCAGGCTCCTGCCGGGATTTTCACTTTTATTATAGGCAAGTATTATGGTGGTGGTAGGTGAGAACGCTGGCGCAGGCGCCGGCCGGAGCATAGTCAGGTCGAAGCATGGGGGTGACATTGAACAGCTGGCAGCGGTGGTTTCTTGGCGGCGTCGGTCTGGCCTTGCCGATGTGGGCGGCGGCGGCGACGATGGACCCGAATCTGGGTTTGAATCAAACCATGTTGCGCATCGGTCAGACCATGGAAACCCTGTTTCCTCTGATCGTGGCCCACCGGCCGCTGGATGACAAGGAAAAGCAAAGCCTGCGCGAGTCCGTCGCCAGCCTGCAGCTGCTGTTTGCCCAGGTGCAGCCGCATATGCGCGCTAGATCGGAAACCTACCAGATTTCCTACGAATACATGCAGGAGCGCCTGCGCAATATCAACAAGACCCTGCAGAGCGCGGATCTGACGGATGCGCGCAGTCAGCTGTACGAACTGGGGTCGATCTGCAGCTCCTGTCACACCCAGGACAGCCGCGGACGCACGCTGTTTCCCGGTGCGCAACGCAGCCGCTTCGACGACGATTATTCCTACGCCGAGTTCAATTTCATCACCCGCAACTACGAGGAAGCCTTGCGCTATTTCGACGCTTATCTACGGTCGCCGGCACGTAAAACCGAATACGAGATTATTCTGCCTTTGCAGCGCATCATCACCATGCAACTGCAGGTGCGCAACGACCCGGCGGCCCTGGTCAAGAGTTTGCGCGCCTATCTGAGCCTGCCGCAGCATACCCGTGAAACCCGCGAGCATCTGCAGGGCTGGATCGGCGGTCTGGAGAGCATGGCGGCGGCGAACGCCGCCGGCGAAGTTGATGATTTCAGCGCGCTCGAGCGGCAAGTGAACCGGGTTCTGGCCGAACCGCTGCGCGAACGCGGCGCCATGTATGCCACACCGCAACAGGAGGTGGAACGGGTGTGGCTGCGGGGGCAGTTGTACCGTTATCTGTCCCGCCACTACAAGCGCCCGGAAATGCCCAAGCTGCTGTATTGGCTGGCGCTGAGCGACCGCGCCATAGGCTACAATTTTTATTTTTCCCTGGCTGATCTCTATCTGAAAGACTGCATTACCCACTATGCCGAATACCCCTATGCACGTCTTTGTTACCAGGAATACGAAGCGTATTTGGAACATATATACACGGGTGCCGCAGGGGAATTTATGCCCGATGACGTGCGTGACGAGCTGACCCGGTTGCGCCAGGCTTTACACTGACCGAGCGTGCACCGAAACCAGAACTGGCGCCAATATCTGCTGATAATTAGTTGAAATATAGAGAATATTATTGGGTTTTCCCGGTTTCGTGGCAGGCCCGGCTGGCCGCGGAAAGGGGGACCGGCTGCTGGGCAAGGTCGGGCTGCGAGCCGTATAATCTTTGATCATGAATACCCTCCACAAACAGCTGGATCTGTTCGCGCCGGCAGCTGCGGCCGCGGCCGGGGTTACCGAGGAATCGGCATTGCCCGTCTACGCGGTGCGGGTCAGCAGCCGGGCCAAGCGCATGCAATTGCGGGTGACCTCGGCGGGGCTGGTAGAAGTGGTGTTGCCGCGACGCATGCATGTGCGCCATGTGCCGCCCTTCGTCGAGCAGCATCAAAGTTGGATCAAGAGCATGCTGGGGGATTTGCGCCGGCGCCAGCAGCAACTGCCGCATTTATTCAGCACCCGGCCCGGCCGCCTGCAGTTGCAGGCGGTGCAGCAGACCTGGCAATTCAGCTATCGCAGCGCCGGGCGCAGTCGTCTGGAGACGCTGGCGGCCGATGGCGCCGACCACCATCTGCGGGTTCATGCCACAACGGACGACGAGGTCCCGCGACTGCTGCGCAGCTGGCTGATGAGCACGGCCAGACAGGAGTTGATCCCGCGTTTTACCGCCGTCAGCCACGCCATCGGCCTGCCGTTCAACGGCGTGCGCATCCGCCGCCAGAAAACCCTGTGGGGCAGTTGCAACAGCAAGCATAACATCAGCCTGAACAGCAACCTGCTGTTCGTCACCCCGCAGCTGATGCGTTACGTATTCATCCACGAACTGTGTCACACCGTGCACTGCAATCATTCGCGGCGCTTCTGGGCACTGGTCGGCAGATTCGAACCCGACTATAAAGTCCTGGACCGCAGCCTGCAGGCGGCAACGCATACCATTCCGGTCTGGGCTTATTCCTGATGTTACTGAGAACTGCATTTAGAAAACCACCTATATGCATTGCGTTGCCGCCCCCTGCAGGATTAAAAATGGTATGCTGCACAACGGCAATCGACTGACGGACCCGCGGATGAATCAGGAACAACGGCTGACGGAACTGGAAACACGCCTGGCCTTTCAGGACGATGCGCTGAGCCAGCTCAACGACGTGATCATAGACCAGCAGCGACGCCTGGATCGCATGTTCGCCCAGATCCTGCAGCTGCAGGACAGAATCAAATCCCTGACGCCGAGCAATATCGCGCCGCCGTCCGAAGAAACACCGCCGCCCCACTATTAAAGCGTCCGGAGATGTTGCCATGCCCTATCGTCGTTTGCTGTTGATCGTCCTGCTGCTGTCCCTGGGAGCCTGCGCTTCCAACCGTCATCAGGTGAAACAGGAATCAGCGGGCATATTCGCCATCTACGGCAACTGGTGCGGACCGGATCATCCCAAGGTCATGGAGCCGCCGCCCGAGCCGCTGGATCTGCTCGACACCGCCTGCATGCACCACGACTACTGTTATGTGGAAAAAGGCTACCTGAATTGCGATTGCGACAAGGCGCTGGTGAAGGAATTGAAGCGCAATCTGGCGGACCGCAAGTTCAACGCCGAACAACGCAAATACGCGCTGTCGATAGAGAATTATTTCAAGGCTTCGCCCTGCGAAAACGCCGCCGCCCAGCCTGAAGATCCGGCGCAGGAGAGCACCCTGAGCAAGGTTTACAATTCCACCAAGGGCGGTTTCAACAAGTTGCTGGACCTGGTTGGCGGCGACGACGCACAGGCCGCGCCGGCGCCGGAGACGGCGCCACCCGCCGTGCAGTCGCCGTCGGCCGAACAATCACCGCCGGCCGAACAGCCGGCGCCGGCCACTGCCGATCAGCCCAAGGTCTGGTACTGATACCGCCGGTGATCAGAGGGTGGCGATAACCCGCAGGGCGTCGAGGCGCATGCGGGTGTGGGCCAGCAACTGCTGGATGTTGTGCAACTGGGTGGTGAAGTAATCGATCTCTTCCTGGCGCACATTGGGATTGACTCGGCGCAGCGCCTGCAGGCGGTTGATTTCCTCGCGCAGGGTATCCTGCACGCCGCTGTAGGCCGCCGCCAGAATCTGTGGCGACAGGGCGGTGGCCAACTGCTGGGCGGTGGCCACCAGACGCCGGATTTCCTCCTGCTGGCTGCGCACGATTTTCTGCGCCACGTCGCTGGTCACACCCTTGCCGTTACGGCTCAGCGTTTCCGGACTGAGTGCCTGCGCGTGGTCGTTGCCCTGCTTGTCGACGACCAGGCGCAGGGTGACGGGCGGTGTATACTGCTTGTTGTAGCTGAGGCTGCCGGACGCCGGTTCCAGCACGAATATGCATTCCAGCAGCAGACTGCCGGGGGGCAGGCCGGCGGTCTTGACGGCGATGACCGCGGTATTGCCCCGCTCACCGCTGGCGAGCAGTTCCATGGCGCCAGTGATCAGCGGATGCTCCCAGGACATGAAGTGCACGTCCTCGTTTGCCAGGGCGGTGGCCCGGGAAAAAGTGATTGCCATGCCTTCGGGATCGAGGCCGGGAAAACCCTGCATCTGCATGGTGTCGCTGGGGCGCAGCAGATAACTGCCCGGCGTGTCGTCTTCCATGTCTATGCCGTAGGCATCGCACACCGCTTCCAGAAAGTGTTCCAGCTCCGGGTTGTCATCGTTGGCGGCAGCGCGGGCCTGCAGCCGTTGCGCCGTTGCCGGCCGGCAGGAATTGATTTCCAGCAGGCGATCACGCCCCTGTTCCAGGGCGAGATTCAACTCCTGATGCAGTTTGCGGGTGGTGGCGAGCAGGGACTGCAGATCTTCCATGCCGTCATCGACCTGGTGCAGCGCCGCCATCAGGGTGTCTTTCATCTGGGCGTAGACGCTGGCGCCGGCCGGGCAGGTGTGGGCGAAGGCATTGAGCCCCTCGTTGTACCAGCGGAACATGATTTCCTGGGCGCTGTTCTGCAGATAAGGCACGTGAATGCTGATCGTGTGCTGCTGACCGATGCGGTCCAGGCGGCCGATGCGCTGCTCCAGCAGATCGGGATGCATGGGCAGGTCGAACATGATGAGATGATGGGCGAACTGGAAGTTGCGCCCTTCACTGCCGATTTCCGAGCAGATCAGCACCTGGGTGCCGTATTCGGCATCGGCGAAGTAGGCGGCGGCGCGATCGCGTTCGACGATGCTCATGCCCTCGTGAAACAAGGCGCCGTGGATGCCGGTGCGCGCCCGCAGGGTTTCCTGAATCGCCATGGCGGTTTGCGCGCTGGCGGCGATGATCAACGCCTTGGCCGGCCGGATCTGCTTCAGCAGCTGCTGCAGCCATTCCATGCGCGGGTCCAGCTTCAGCCAGCTCGGCTGACCCTCGTCGGCGCGCGCCTCGTACAGCCGTTCCGGACACATCAGCAGGTGGCTGTCGGTGATGCCGGCCGATTGCAGTTCAGCGGCCGCCTGCACATAGGCTGCCGGTTGCGTCAGGGGATAGCTGAGCAATTGGCGCGGTGGAAAACCGTGCACTGCGTGCCGCGTGTTGCGGAACAACACCCGGCCGGTGCCGTGCCGGTCCAGCAGGTGATCGACCACCCGCAGGCGCAGTTCCTCCACCTGTTCCGGGTCGGCGTCGGCGGCAAACAGCGGTGCCAGATCATGGTCGGGCAGGGTGTTCTGCAGTTGTTTGCGCGCTTTGGCGTCCAGCGGTGCAGCGGCGAGCAGAGTTTCCACCAGGCCGGCGATTTTCTGGTAAGACTGCTCCTCGGCGATGAATGCGTCCAGATCATGGAAACGGTCGGGATCGAGCAGACGCAGGCGGGCGAAGTGGCCGCTCTTGCCCAGTTGTTCGGGCGTCGCGGTCAGCAGCACCACTCCCTTGGAGCGCGCCGCCAGCGCTGACACCAGGCGATATTCGAGGCTGGGTTGCTGAGGCGACCATTGCAGGTGATGGGCCTCATCGACGATCAGCAGGTCCCAGTGGCCATGCAGTGTCTGCTCCCAGCGCTGCGGATTCAGCATGAGAAAATTCAGGCTGCACAGTACCAGTTGCTCGTGCTGGAATGGATTGTCGCTGTCACCGCTTTCTTCGATGGCCAGGCAGCGCTCTTCGTCGAACAGACTGAAGCGCAGATTGAAACGGCGCAGCATTTCCACCAGCCACTGGTGCAGCAGGGTCTCGGGCACGATGATCAGAACGCGTTGCACCTTTTCCATCAGCAGCTGCTGATGCAGAATCATGCCGGCTTCTATGGTCTTGCCCAGGCCGACTTCATCCGCCAGCAGCACCCGCGGCGCGTAACGTCGCGCCACTTCGTGGGCAATATACAACTGGTGCGGGATCAGACTGACACGGCCGCCGGTCAGGCCGCGCAAATCGGAATGGGCGACGCGGTTCACCAGTACATGGGTGCGATAGCGCAGATCGAACCACTTGTTATGATCGATCTGGCGGCTGAACAGCCGGTCCGTCGGTTTGTTCAGCTGGATGAAATTGTCCAGCTGCCCTTCCGGCAGGTTGACCACCTGGCCGGAGCCGTTGTGGCCCTGATAGACGAACAGGCCGCTTTCCACCTTGACCCCGGTGATGGTCAGTTCCCAGCCTTCATGGCTGCGCACGCTGTCGCCGGGGGCGAATTGCACCCGGGTTAACGGGGCGTTGTGCCTGGCATAAGTGCGGGTTTCGCCGGTGGCGAGAAAAACCAGGGTTACCGTGCGGTGTTCGACGGCGAGCACCGTGCCCAGACCCATCTGCAGCTCGTTATCGCTGATCCAGCGCTGTCCCGCGATAAACTGTTCCACCGTACCTCCGGGGCTCAAGAAAGGGCGTTATGGTACCGGATTCCTTCTGCAAAATCCTAGCCTGCAACCCGCGGCGCGGCGTAAAGAACCTGTTTGCCGCCGTTTCCGCCGGTCAGATTATACATAAGGAAAAATGTGGAAAAAATGAGCGCCGGGTTAACAGGACTCGTTGAGACGTTTATCCATCAAATTGGACAGAAGGTCGGCGGTATCGCTGGAAACACTCATATTGCGGTAGCGGTTCAGGCCTTCCTTGATGGCGATCGGGCTGAGGGATTTGAGCATCTTTTGTTCATACAGGTCTATCACCGCCATGGTTAGCAGATTCAGATCCTTGTCGCTACCGACGGTGCCCGGTTCCTTGCTGCGCTGCTGAGGCGCCACCGCGCTGCCGGCCGCGGCAGCCACGCTGGCGGCCCGGTGTGGAGGATAGGCCAGCTGGCGGGCCGGGGAAGCCGCTGGCCGGCTGCCAGTGGCCGCCGGTGCGACGGAGGTCGGCGCCGGGGGCGACGCGACAGTGGCCGCCGCCGGGGCGGGCACCGGTGCCGGGGCGGCGGGTGTCGCCGCTGGGGTGGCCACCGGTGCCGGGGCGGGTGCCACCGTCAGGGTAGGCGCCGCCGCCAGGGCTAGCCGCCGCTGCCGCCAGGTTTCGAACCAGCGTTTGATCCAGGGCTGGCGTTCCTGCCAGGCGGCCGTCGCGGCGGCGCGCTCGACCAGTTTGTTGTAGGCGCGCAGGTTGGCGCCGAAGGACATGAGCACGATGCCGGACAATTCTAGCAGCAGCGAGCGCAACACCAGAAAGTAGAACTCAGTGGCTTTGGCTGGCAGACCGGTCACTTCCTGCAGGTGCTGGAAAAAGTCGGCGGAGGTTTGCCGGCGCTCCGTGGTCAGGTTGTACAGCATGGTGCTCAGCTGCGATTTTTTTTCCTCCAGCGCCGCGGCACGGTTGATCGAGTCCTGGCCCAGGGCACGACTGTCGCGATAGATGGACAGGCTTTGCTGCTGAGCATTGAGACGGTAGCTGCCAATCACCTGATCCAGGCTGGCGATCTGTTCGCGCAATTGCTGGCGCTGTTCATCGATAGCCTGCGCCTGGGCTTCGCCGGTTTGCAATGCCGTTTTCTGCGCCAGGGTCATGATGGCGATGGAAAACGAAAACAGCACCATGCCCAGGGTAAAGAGAATGTAACGCCAGCGCAGGGAATGGTAGGTAAGCGCCGAGGCGGAGATGAAACAGATCGACTCGGTGATCTGGAACAGGATGCCGCCGACGATCAGCACCTGGCGGGCGGCGGCGCCGCCGGCGAATTGCGACAGGCCTTCGATCAGGAAGTAACCGGCCACCGTCATGCACGCCAGACCGATGCAGAAAATGAAGACGTAGGTGATAGACAGGGAGGGATACTGCTTGCTGCCGGCCGATAGTTTCATTTGCTGTAGTCAGTAATGTCTGGTGCCTGTGCGCCCGCTGTCACGGGATACGGGCAAACACCCGGCTGTGCCGCCGCCTGCCCGGTGTGGCCGTTGCTGCCCCCCGGACCCGCCGGGGACAGGAGGCGCGGCGCCCTCAAGTGGACTTGACCTTGACCGCGCCGCAGCGTTCGCAAATCAGGCGGGTGACCAGTTTGCCCTGCTTGACATCGAAAACGCCCTTGGTGTCCGCTTTCCATTTGTGAAAACCGCTTTCGCACAGGGACTTACCCTTGTGCTTGACGCTGGGTTTGATTTTCCTGAAAGGTATGACGTCACCCATGATTCAACTCCCGCAGGCAGTGGTCTCTGGCCGCATTGCGCCCGCTCGATTATACTGCGGCATTGTCCGGGAGCTACAATTTCTTTATGAGCACCTTGTTCGGCGGCCTCAGCCGCCAGCAGTTTCTGCAGCAGTACTGGCAAAAAAAGCCCTTGCTGGTGCGTGGCGCGTTTGCCGATTTCAACAACCCCATCACCGCCGAGGAGCTGGCGGGGCTGGCCTGCGCAGACCAGACGGAATGCCGCCTGGTCCTGGAAAAAGGCGGCAGCGGCCCCTGGGAAGTACGGTACGGTCCCTTCGCCGAAGCGGAATTCAGTCGCCTGCCCGAGTCTCACTGGACGCTGCTGGTGCAGGAGGTCGATAAACACGTGCCGGCGCTGGCTGCGCTGCTGGCGCAATTCAGCTTCGTACCCAACTGGCGTCTGGATGACATCATGGTCAGTTATGCCGCCGACCAGGGTTCGGTGGGCCCGCATGTGGACGAGTATGATGTTTTTCTGATTCAGGGCTGGGGCCGGCGCCGCTGGCAAATCAGCCAGCAGCAGGTGGCTGCTGGCGACCTGCTGCCCGACCTGGATCTGCGCATCATGCGCCAGTTCAACGCCGAATCCACCTGGCTGCTGGAACCGGGCGACATGCTCTACCTGCCGCCCGGGGTGCCCCACTACGGCGTCGCCCAGGGGCCCTGCATGACGTATTCCGTGGGATTTCGCGCCCCTGACCAGATGAACCTGTGGGACAGCCTGCTGGCGTATCGCCAGGAACGCGATCTGACGCCGCTGCGCTATGCCGATCCCGATCTGGCGCTGCAGGACAATCCGGGGCTGATCAGCGCACAGGCGCTGGCCGGGATCGAACAGCTGCTGCGCAGCGCGCCGCTGCCGGCGCCGCTGCTGGCCGATTGGTTCGGCCGCTACATCACGGAATCCCGCTCCGGCATGCAGGCGCAACCCCTGGACAATCCGTTCGGCGAAGACGCGGTGCGGCAACTGCTGCGCACGGATACCGTCTATCGCTGCGAAGCCTCGCGCTTTGCCTATACCGAACAGGCGGGGCAGACGGTGTTATATGTCGACGGTGAGGCCCATAGCCTGGCGCCGGCCGCGGCGGCGCTGGCGCCCCTGCTCGCCGGCGAGCGCAGTTACGAGCCACGCCAGCTGGCCCCGTTGTTGCAAAGTAGTGATGCCGTGACTTTGCTGACGGAATTGATCAACGCCGGATGCCTGTATTGCCTCGATGAGTAATCGCTACCACATAGAGCTGGTTTCCTGGGAGACCCATGCCGATGCCTGCCGCGCGGTGCGCGAGCAGGTGTTCATTCGTGAGCAGAAGGTGCCGGTGGAACTGGAATGGGATACCTGGGACGAGCGTTGCGTCCACGCGCTGGCCCTGAGCGGACGGCACCAGGCGGTCGGCACCGGCCGGCTGTTGCCCGACGGGCATATCGGCCGCATGGCGGTGCTGCAGCCGTGGCGCGGCCGCGGCGTGGGCACGGCGCTGTTCCATGCACTGATGGCGGAGGCTAAACGCCGGGCCTACCCCCTGATCGAACTGGACGCGCAGAGCCAGGTGGTCGGTTTCTATGAGCGTTTCGGTTTCGTCGTCTGCAGTGAAGAATTCATGGATGCGGGCATTCCCCACCGGCGTATGCGCTACTCCCTTTGAGGTGATTGCTTTTCCTTCGTCCACAGGCATAATGGCAAATCCTGACAGATTTTCAAGGATATGCCATGAGCAGCCGTTCATTGAAAACCGAAGAATACTTCATCGCCAGCGAACCGTATTATCAGCCGCTGGGCCAGGAAGTGCAGGTCTTCGAAGCCGCCTACCGCCGGCAGCTGCCGGTGCTGCTGAAAGGTCCGACCGGTTGCGGGAAAACGCGCTTCATGGAATACATGGCCTGGCGCCTGCAGCGGCCCCTGATCACCGTGTCCTGCCATGACGATCTGACTGCTTCCGACCTGGTGGGCCGTTTCCTGATCAAGGGCGGGGAGACCACCTGGGTGGACGGTCCGCTCACCCGGGCGGTGCGTAACGGCGCCATCTGCTACCTGGACGAGATCGTAGAAGCGCGCAAGGACACCACCGTCGTCATCCATCCCCTGGCCGATGATCGCCGCGTTCTACCCATGGATAAGCTGGGTGAACTGCTGCAGGCGCCACCGGAATTCTGCCTGGCCCTGTCCTATAACCCGGGTTATCAGAGCGTGTTGAAGGACTTGAAACAAAGCACACGCCAGCGATTCATCGCTCTGGAATTCAGCTACCCCGGCGCCGACCTGGAAGCCGACATCGTCAGCCGCGAAGGTGGCGTGGCGCGCGAACTGGCGACACAGCTGGTGAAGTTCGCCGCCATGACCCGCAACTTGAAGGGCAACGGCCTGGAGGAGGGCGCCAGTACGCGCCTGCTGGTGCATGCGGCGAAACTGATCCAGTCCGGTGTTACCGCCACCGTCGCCTGTCATACCGCCATCACCCAGGCCCTGACCGACGATGACGAAATGATCGCCGCGGTCAACGAGCTGTCGGCGTCGCTGTTCTGAGCCGTGATTCGCCCGCCGCTGACCGCCGCCGCCATCGCCACCCTGCTGGATGGCTATCTGGAAGTGGAGTTTTCGTTCATCAAGACGGCTGCTGCGGCCGACCGGCTGGCGACCCTGGCGCGCGCCGACCAGGACTTCATTCTCAACTGGGTGCAGCGCCTGGCCAGCACCCATATCCAGCTGGCCTACCAGTTTATTGAACGCACCATCAGCGTGCTCAGCCGGCTGGACAAGGCGGTGATCGAAGCCTGGGCCATCCACGCCATGGACGTGTACGACCGCTCCGGTTTGCGACCGGCACTGCTGGTGATCCAGGAAGTGGATGATTTTACGCGTCTGGCGCGGGAGCGCGCCCATGGCGCCAGCCTGGCGGAACACGGGCGGGTGCTGCTGCATTTTCTCAACGGTCTGGCCGGTCGCGAGTTGCGACTGGCGGAAGGGACGCCCGCCTGCACCGACACCGAGACCGTGACGCTGCCCCCGGTAATCTGCCTGCTGGACAGCGCGGCGGACAATTTTCGCGTGTACAAGATCATGGCCGCGTATTTCTGGGCGCAGACCCGCTTCGGTACGTTTCGCGCCCCGCTGACGCAACTGCTGGCCCGGCAGGCGGATCCGGCGGCTTACCTGGCGCTGTTTCACGCCCTGGATACCCTGCGCCTGGAGGCGTGCATCGCCCGCGAATTGCCGGGGCTGCATCGCGAAATGCAAAATCTCAAGGCTGCGCTCGCCACACCGCCGCTGCCGGCCGCGTGGACGGAAGCCGCCGCCGCGATGACGGCGGCCACGGCGGATATCGACACTGTGGTGGCGGCCTGCGAACGCTATGCGCAGATGCTGACGCCGTTCCCGCCGTTTTTCTTCCAGGGGCAGATTCTGCCGGAGCAGGTGGCGGC
>DKAS01000143.1 GCA_002448875.1 Proteobacteria bacterium UBA6920
CAGGCGCTGGCGCTGCCCGCCGGACAGCTTCATGCCGCGTTCACCCACCTGGGTGTCATAGCCCTGGGGCAGATGGGTGATGAACTCATGGGCTTCCGCCGCCTGGGCGGCGCGTTCGATGTCGGCGCGCGGCGTCTGCGGCATGCCGTAGGCGATATTCTCCGCCACGCTGGCGTCGGCCAGAAAGGTGTCCTGAGCTACGTAGCCAATGGCGCGGCGCAGGTCCTGCAGGTTGATGCTGCTGATCGCCTGGCCATCGAGGCGGATTTCCCCCTGCTGTGGCTCGTAAAAGCGCAGCAGCAGCTTGATCAGGGTGCTCTTGCCGCCGCCGGTGGCGCCGACGAAGGCCACGGTATCGCCGGCGGCGATGCGCAGATCGATGCCGTCGATGGCGGCGGCGGCGTCGTCCGCGTAACGGAAGCGCACATCGACCAGCTGCAGTTCGCCGCGCACCCGGCCGGCGGGCAGGTGCGTGCCCTCATAGCGGATGTTCAGCGGCGTCTGCAACAGGTCCAGCACCCGCGCAATGGAGGCCATCGAGCGCTGATACAAATCGGTCATTTCCGCCAGCCGGGTCAGCGGCCACAGCAGGCGCTGGGTCAGATACACCAGCACCGAATAACTGCCGACGCCGATCTTGCCGTCCAGGGCCAGCAGGCCGCCGTAGAGCAGAGTGACGGTAAAACCGGCGAGGATGGCCATGCGGATCACCGGGGTGATCGCCGCCGACCATCGTATGGCTTCGCTGTTGCGGGCGCGATAGGCATCCGACGCCTGGCGGATATGATCGGCCTCGAAGTCCTCGGCGGTATAGGCCTTCACCGTCGTTATCCCCGCCAGATTGTTGTTCAGGCGCGTGGCCAGCGCTCCGGCCGCCGCGCGCATCGCCATGTAACGCGGCGCCAGGCGCGACTGGAACCAGAACGCGCCGTAGAGGATGAACGGCACCGGCACCAGGGCGAGAAAAGCCAGTTGCTCGGTGATGACGAAGAACACCGCGCCCACCATCAGCGAACCGAAGAATACCTGGATCAGGTCGTTGGCGCCGCCGTTGAGAAAGCGTTCCATCTGGTTGACGTCTTCGTTGAGCACGGCCAGCAGATTGCCGGAGCGGTTGCTCTCGAAGTAGGCCAGATCCAGGCGCTGCACATGGTTATAGGCCGCCATGCGCAGGTCGTGCTGCAGATTCTGCGCGAGATTGCGCCAGCGCAATTGGTACAGGTATTCAAAGAATGATTCGCCCACCCAGATGGCCACGGTCAGCGCCGCCAGCATGATCAATTGCTGCCGCGGATCGACCATGCCCAGGCGCGCGAGAAACGACGCCTTCTGATTGACCACCACGTCGACCGCGACGCCGATGAGAATTTCCGGCAATACATCGAACAACTTATTGAGCACCGAATACAGGCTGGCGATGACGACCTGTGCTTGATAGTTTTCGGCGTAGCTGAAAAGACGGCGAAGAGGATGCATTATGGCGACTATGGCATGGGTTGGTGTCTGGATTATGTGGTAATAAAAGTGGCAATCATTTACAAATTATTTTAGAGACTATCTTGCATAAGGATGTTTAGCATCTAGTATTTTCCTAAGGAGATGGCCACGACCTGATACAGCCAGTTTAACAACACGGAAGGCAGTCGCCAACGCGATTAGATCTTACATCGGGTGCTTGCAGCGAACGTCAGCTGGGGGTGTGCGCTGAATACTTCGTCCTTTCGTTTGTCCCGGGTTTTAATTCAATTGCTGTTTTTTCCTGTCATTCTGTCGCTTGCCGCCTGCAGTGGCGACAAGGGCAATGCCGGTGCGCCCGGCGCCAATGGCCTGCCGCTGGCCAGCAACGCGACGGCGCTGACTCTTGAGGTTACCAGTGTCGTACTGGACAGTGGTCATCCGGTAGTCGATTTCAAGGTCAGCAACCAGGACGGCACCGGCGTGACAGGGCTGACCAGCGGCGGTCTGCGTTTTACCATTGCCAAGTTGATTCCGGGGCTGCCCACCCACTGGCAAAATTACGTGCTGACCACCCAGACCGGAAAGTCCGGCAGCGGCGTCGGCCGGGTCGCGGTGCAGGCCACGCGGGAAAATAACGGCACGCTGGTCGACAACAACGACGGCAGCTATCGCTACACTTTCAACACCGACATCGCCGCGATCACTTGTCCCGATCCGTGCAAAGATGCCTACGGCAATGCCCTGGATGTGAGCTACCAGGCGGAACAGACGCATCGTCTGGGCATGCAGACCGCCGGCGGTTTGCCGGCCGCCAACGCGGTCTATACTTTCCGCCCGTCGGATGGCGCCACCACGGGTATTCTGACCCGCGACATCGTCAAGACCGACAAGTGCAATGAATGCCATGACAAGATCACGGCGCACGATGCGCGCGTGGATACCCGCTATTGCGTGTTGTGCCACAACCCCGGTTCGCAGGATCCGGACAGCGCCGATCCGGCGAAGGACACCACGCCCGACCTGCAGCCTTCGGTGGTGCGCGCCAGCGGCGCTGTCGATTTCAAGATTCTGATCCACAAGATTCACCGCGGGGAGAATTTGCCCAGCGTGAAACTGGGGCCGGATTTGCAGGCGTTGACCGCCGACGACGGCAGCGGCGAGTATGCTATCTGGGGTTATAACAGCACCAAACACGATTTTTCCGATATCGCATTCCCGCAGGATCTGCGCAACTGTGACAAGTGCCACAGCGCCTCCGATGCCGACACGCCGGAGGGCGATAACTGGAAAACGATGCTGAGCATGGAGGCCTGCGGCTCCTGCCATGACAACGTCAAATTCGGCGTCGCCGGGCTGGACGCCGGCGGCAGCGATGCCAACGGCCATGACGGTGGTGTGGTCGCCGACAACAGCGAATGCATCACCTGCCATGCCAGCGATGGTCTGGCCAGCACCGTCGAACTGGCCCATACCAACTATGCCAAGCTCGGTGGCGGCAAGTTCAAGTTCGAAATTCTCAAAGTCTGCGGCGCGGACGTGGTGGACGGCGTCACTACGGGTGCGGCGGCGGCCTGCCCGCCGGCGACGACCGGGCCGGTGGTCGTGTTCCGGGTCAGCGATCCCAGCGGCGGTACCCACGCTTTCGGCAACTACTATGACGTGCGATCCACCGGCACCGATCCGGAATTCACCACCGCCTCCGTTCCCAGTCTCAACGTGCTGATGGCGTGGAATACCATGGACTACAACAACAGCGGCGCCACCGGCACCAAACCGTCGCGCGCCAACTCGGTCAAGGCGCTGACCAGCGCCACCAGTAACGGTGACGGCACCTTCAATATCGTCATGCCGGACATTCCGGCGGCCTCGGCTCTGGTGACCGGTACCGGCGTGGTCGCCATCGAAGGCCATCCGGCCAGCGTCGGCGCGACCGGCGCCTATACCGAGAAGTCCATGGTCAAGGCGCAGGTCGCCTATTTCGGCATTACCGATGGCACCCCGGTCAAACGCCGCCAGGTTATCGATATCACCACCAAATGCGACCGCTGTCATGACCTGCTCAGCGTGCACGGCAACAATCGCAGTGACGAGGCGCAGCTATGCGTGATGTGCCACAATCCGTTCAACACCGACTACAACGCGCGCCCCAAGGACGCCGTCACCAAATTGCTCACCGGCACCGGCAGCGATGGCAAGGACGAAGAGTCGGTCGACTTCAAACGCCTGATTCACGGCATCCATGCTGCCGCCAAGACCAATCATGACGGCACCGATGCGCATGGTTTCCGCGACCAGGGGCTGTTGATCTATCCGCACGATTACAGCCACGTTCGCTTCCCCGGTGTGCTCAACAAGTGCGAAACCTGCCACCTGCCGGATACCTTCAAGCTGATGGATCGCACGGCGGCGGGCGGTGCCAACTGGGAGGCGCCCGCGCAGAACGGCATCGAAGGCAGCACCATCAGTACCATCCCCAATGCCACCGACCTTGCCAGCGTCAACTCGGGCCTGGCGGACCGGGAGGATGACCTGAAGATTTCACCGACGGCGGCGGTGTGTTCCTCCTGTCACGACGGCATCGTGGAAAAGACACATATGATACTCAACGGCGGCCTGTTCGCCGCCACCCGTGCCGATATTGCCGTCAATATCGAAACCTGTGAAATCTGCCACGGTCCCGGCCGCATCGCCAGCGTGGAATACGTGCACTCGCAGGAGTTCGGTGAAAACATTCCCTGAACTTAGAACGCGGCATCGCTCCGATGCGGTCTTGGCGTAACAGGGGGACGGAGATGAAAGTGAAACACGCAATTGCGATCAGTCTGGCGGTGGTGTTGGCGGGATGGGGGTCGGCTTTCGCCGCCCCCGCTGCGTCGGATGGCAACAACGGTGCAGCGGTCAGCGGTGGAGCCGCTTATACCGGCAAAGGCGCCGACACCTGCCTGCGCTGCCACGACGAGGACAGCCGCTACCCGGTTTATCCCATTTTTAAAACGCCGCATGCCCAGCCCGCCGACGTGCGCACGCCGTTCGCCGGCAAACAATGCGAAGCCTGCCACGGTCCCGGCGGCGAGCACGCGCAGTGGGTGCAGGCCGGCGGCAAACAGGGACCGATCGACACGTTCGGCCCGCGCAGCAAACGCAGCGCCACCGAGCAGAACCGGGCTTGTCTGGGCTGCCATAGCGGTGGCGGGCGCATGGCCTGGCAGGGAAGTACTCACCAAAGCCGTGACGTGGCGTGCACCAGCTGCCATCGCATTCATGCGGCGCAGGATCCGGCGCTGACGGCGCGCGATCAGCCGGAAATATGCTATCCCTGCCATAAAAAGGCGCGGGCGGAATTTCTCAAAACCTCCCGCCATCCGGTCGGCTTCGGCAAGATGTCCTGCGCCGATTGCCATCAGGTGCATGGCAGCGCCGCGCCGGCAATGTTGCGGCAGCTGGCGGTCAACGACACCTGTTACACCNNCTGCCACGCGGAAAAACGCGGCCCCCTGTTGTGGGAGCATGCGCCGGTGACCGAGGATTGCCGGATTTGTCACAATCCCCACGGTTCCGTGCAGCCGGCGTTGTTGAAACGGCGGCCGCCGCTGCTCTGCCAGCAGTGCCACTCCCAGCTCGGGCACACCAGCGCGGTGCGCGGTTCCAGCGGGCTGCCCGGCAACCAGGCGTCGACTTTCCTGCTGGCCGGCAGTTGCATCAATTGCCATTCCCAGGTCCATGGCAGCAATCATCCGTCGGGCGCCGCCCTGATGCGTTAGAGGAGAGTAACTATGCGTCCTGCGATGTGCTTGTCTCTGCTCAGTCTGGCCCTGGCCGCGGCCGGCGCGCGGGCGGACGACGCGTCCGCCACCGCTGCCCAGAGTTCCTGGCGCTGCGCCTTCTGCGCCTATGACAGCGGCGTCGACAGCGATGTCAGCGCCGGGCTGGGCGCGGTATCGCGGGACTCCTACAAGTTCGGCGAGTACAGCGGGCTGACCGACCAGGGCGGGTATGGCATCGCCGATGTGACTTCCCGCTTTCGTAATCCGCAGACCGCCAACTTCTGGGATGCCAGCGTCAGCGATATCGCGCTGGACACCCGCAATATTTCCCTGCGCGGCGGCAAACAGGGCAGCTACTCCCTGGGCCTGGTTTATGACGAACTACCGCACTACATTTCCGACAGTGTCCATACGCCGTATCTCGGTGACGGTACCCGGCATCTGATTCTACCCGGCAATTGGCAGTCCGGCCCCACTACCGCCGACATGAGCGCGCTGGGCGACGATTTGCGCGACGTGACCCTGCAGACCAAACGCAGCCTGCTGGGCGTTGCGGCGGCGTTTGCGCCGGCGGCCAAGTGGCAGACCGCGATCAATTACCGCCAGGAAAGCCGCCAGGGGCAGCGGCGTATCGCCGGCAGTTTCTACTTCAACGCGGTAGAACTGGTGGAACCGGTGGACTATACCACCGATATGCTGGACGCATCGGCGGCCTATGCCGGGCGCGGCCTGCAGGCGAAACTCAGCTATCAGGCCTCTCTGTTCAACAATCTGCGGCCCAACCTCACCTGGCAGAATCCTTTCACCCCGCAGGCGGCCAACGCCACCCAGGGCGAACTGGCGCTGCCGCCGGACAATCAGTTCCACCAGCTGCTGGCGTCGCTGACTTTGCGTCTGGGCGATAGCTCATCGCTGGTGGCCGATATCGCCGCCGGCCGCATGACGCAAAACGACAGCTTTGTCGGCGCCACCCGCAATCCCGACCTGGCGACCGCGCCGGCCTACAATTCCCTGCAGGGCCGGGTCGATACCCTGCGCGCCAATTTCAAGTGGAACGCGCAGATCGCCGACGATCTGCGCCTGCAGGCCGCTTATCGCTATAACGATTACGATAACCGCACCGCGCAGCGTTCCATCGACTGGGTGATCACCGATACCGTCACCGCCACGCCGCGCGATACCACGCCGTACAGCTTCCGTGACAGCAGCGTCAAATTGAATGCCGACTATCGCCTGTCCGACGCGGCCGCGGTCACCGCCGGTTACGACTATGTCAGCAGCGAACGCACCTATCAGGAAAGCGAAAACAGCCGCGAGCAGTCCTTGTGGGCGGTCCTGCGGGCGCAGGCGGAAACCACCGATCTGAACCTGCGTTACGAGCATGCGCGGCGTGACCGTACTGGCTATCAGTATATCGCCGGCGTCGACCACCCGGAAAATCCGCTGCTGCGCAAATACAATATGGCGGACCGCAATCGCGATGCCGTCACCGTGCGCCTGGATTTCACCACCGACGCCCTGTCCACGTTCGGTGTCAGCATGGATGTGGCGCAGGACAGCTATCCCAATTCGAGCATCGGCCTGCTGGCCAGCCGCGAAACCAGTCTGGGCGCCGAGTACGCGCAGCAGATCGCGCGGCGCACCACCGCCAGCGCCTACCTCAGTCATGAAGTCATCGCCAGCGACATCGCCGGCAGCCAGTCCTTCAGCTACGCCGACTGGCGGGGCAGCCTCAACGACGGTTTCGACAATGCGGGCGTCGGCGTCAAACGATCGGTTTGGGGGAAGCGGCTGGATCTGGGCTTGGACTGGGTTTACACCCTGTCGCGCAGCACGGTCAGTGTTGCCGGCGACGCACTGCCTGACCAGACCGGCCGCATGCAAAGCGTCAAACTGTCCGCCGATTATCATTTGAGCCAGGCGGCAACCCTTACCGGTGCCTACTGGTTCGAGCGCTATATCGCCAGCGACTGGACGCGGGACGGCGTGGGTGTCAGCGGTATCGCCAACACCCTGAGCCTGGGCGAGGAAACGCCGGCCTACGCGGTGCACGCGATCACGCTGGCGATGAGCTACCGTTTCTAAGACGGCGGCCGGTTAACGTCGACAGGATGAGATATGAACAAGTATAAAGTTTTCGGTCTATCAGTGGTGTTGACCACCCTGCTGGCGGTTAGCGTCGATGCCGAGGAAACTCCCGCGGTCGACGCAGCCACCCCCGCCAGTGACGCGGTGCCGGCAAGTGCCGTCGAGGCAGCCCCCACAACCGCCGGCGAGACGGCACCTGCCGCCGCTGGCGAGACGACACCGGCAACCGCCGGCGAGGCTATGCCCGCTGCCACTGACGAGGCGGCCCCCGCCACCGTCGTGGAAACGGCACCGGCTGCGAACACAGGCAATGCCGCGGCGGGCGCCGGTGAGCTGGCACAGCGCTGCACTGGGTGTCACGGCGCAGACGGCAACAGCGACAACGGCGCGATTCCTTCCATTGCCGGCATCTCTCCGGACTATTTCAAATTCGCGCTCGAAGCCTATCGCAACGGCGGGAGGCGCTCCGCCGTCATGCAGGGCCTGATCGCCGGCCTGTCGGCGCCGGAAGTGGACGCACTGGCCAGCTACTTCGCGCGCCAGGCCTTTGCGGCCCGGTCGCAAAACATCGACAGCGCCCAGGCCGAGCAGGGCGGGAAGCTGCATCAGCGCTACTGCGTAAAATGTCACGGCCTGGCCGGTGACGCGGATGAATACGGCCTGCTGGCCGGCCAATGGTCGCCGTATCTGCGCCAGGTGCTGCAGGAGTACCAGGCCGGCGCGCGCGCGGCCATTCCCATGATGCACACTAAGCTGCAGCGCCTGCAGGCGGAAGTGGGGGAGGCGGGCATCGAGCAGCTGGTGCAATACTATGCGAGCCGTACCGCCGCCGGCCGCTGAAGACGGCGCGCACCCGGAGGCCGGACCACAGCTCCCCGCCATCCTGTTTTTCCTGTCGGCCCCGCGGGGGATTGGGGTACACTAGGCCGGCGATTCATAGTCCCGCCCCGCCGGCGCCGAGGTCCCCCATGGTCAACTGGTACGCTATCGACACCGTCCTGCTCGACATGGACGGCACCCTGCTGGATCTCAATTTCGACAATCATTTCTGGCAGCAGCACGTGCCCTTGCGCTATGCGCAGAAGCACGGCATCAGCCTCGACGCCGCCCGCGAGGATATCTTTCCCCGTTACCGGCAGGCCGAGGGCACCATGAACTGGTATTGCCTGGACTACTGGACCGGCGAGCTGGGGCTGGACATCATGCAGCTCAAACAGGAGCTGGAGCACCTGATCGCGGTCCACCCCCATGTGTTCGCCTTTCTCGACGCGGTGCGCGCCGCCGGCAAACGCCTGGCCCTGGTGACCAACGCCCACAGCAAGAGCCTGGAGCTGAAGATGAACAAGACCGATCTGGGCAAGCACTTCGATCGTATCATCTGCGCCCATGATTATGGCCTGCCCAAGGAAGACCTGCGCTTCTGGGACCACCTGGTCAAGGATTTCCCCTTCGACAAGCAACACACCCTGCTGGTGGACGACAGCCTGTCGGTGCTGCGCTCGGCCCGGAATTATGGCCTGGCCTACCTGCTGGCGGTGTACCAGCCCGATACCCGGCAGCCGGTGCGGGTGATCGAGGAGTTCGACGCCATTCATTCCTTCGACGAGCTGATCCCGGCCTGAGCGGGAAACGGGCCGCCGGCCCGGCAATCATTTCAAACACTTGAACCCGTATCGCGCTTAGCCCCGGGGCGACGTTTACCGTTGCTCAGGGGGGGGCGAACTGAGCAAGGCGGTCGTCGGCAGGGCATCAGGACTACTTATCGGGGTATTAATAAATAGGCCTGATTAATTATCTGGATTATTACACGAGTTTGCGTAAAATATGACCCGTTTTAAACCTTGGGGCTTCCGGTTTGTGGGGTGGGATCTGGCTGTGCAGGCACGGGAGGCGAAAAAATTAATCCGCATGTTTAGTGAATGGAGCAAAGAATGAAGAAGAATGCAATTGAGCTGTTGTGCAGTGTGGTGCTGGTCGGTGGCGCGGTTTTCGCCTGTGCCGCGGCGTTTGCCCAGGATGATAATGGCCGCATCGTACCCGGCGTGACCGATCCCTGCCAGCAGTTGTGGCTGGTCAATGGCCAGGACAACGCGCTGAAGGAAGCCAACAGCGGCGGTATCTGCGTCGATGTGCCGGTCAGCCCCGAGAAGCTGCATGTGGTATTCAATCTGGACAACGCCCTCACCGATACCGGCGCGCCGGACGGCGTGTCCATCGGCCTGCGCCACATGGTGATGCTGGGCAATGCGATGAAATACCGCATCAGCCAGGGTCTGATCGAAGCCAAGGATGTTTCCATCGTCGGCATCATGCACGGCACCGCGATGACGGCGGGCGGCTGGGCCTTCAAGCAGTTCAAGGGCGCGCCGAATTCGCAGGCGGGTTTGCTCGAGCAGCTGTTCCAGCTCAACAAGGATGGGGTCAATATCCAGCTGGAAGCCTGCGGCGTCACCATTCGCGGCATGCAGGACAAGGGCGCCCTCATGCCCAACGGCCAGCCGCTGGATGAGCGCGCGGTGTATGTCAGCCCCAACGGCCTGGGCCGCATTTACGTCAACCAGGGCGCGGTCGGCCGCATCATCGACCTGCAGCAGCACAACTACGTTTATTTCCAGGAAGACTGAGACCGGAACCAAGCGCGATCTTCACATCGCGCCTGCGCCTCGGATCACACAGGGCCGCAAGTCATTGCGGCCCTTTTTTTTGCCGACCGGATGGCCCCACTGCAAACGACCCGCCAGCTACCGATATAGACTAGAATAAACCACGGGATCCGGGCAGGGAGCGGGCATGGCCGCGTTACTTCGCAAAACTTTGTGGCTGCTGATCTGCTGGCTGGAGCTGGCGGTGTTTACCCTGGTCCTGTGGCTGCTGGCCTGGCTGCCGCGCCCGCTGACCGGCCGCTGGTATCACCGGCTGTTCCGGTGGTGGTCCGCGTTTTTCGTCCGCGCCCTGGGCGTGGAGCTGCGCTTGCACGAGAAGAATCTGCGCCCTCTGCCCAAACAGTTCATTCTCATCGCCAACCACCCCTCGGCCCTGGAGGACGTGGGCATCACGTCCCTGTTCGACGTCTACCCCCTGGCCAAGGAGGGGGTGCGTGGCTGGTGGCTGGTGGGCCGGATCAACGAGGCCGCCGGCACCATTTTCGTGGTGCGCGAGGAGAAGGACTCGCGCCAGCAGGCCCTGGCAACGCTGGAACAGGCCCTGGCCCAGGGGCATAGCATCGCGATTTTTCCCGAAGGCGGCTGCAAGGGACGGCGGATTTACTCCCAGTTTCAGGCCGGCGCCTTCGACCTCTCCCTGCGCACCGGCCTGCCCCTGCTGCCGGTGTTTCTGCACTACGAAGCCCAGGACACCTTCGAATGGCGCGATCCGCAGACCCTGGTGGACAAAATGTGGCATTTCATGACCAGCCGCAACAACCGGGCGAACTACTATCTCTACGACGCCATCTATCCAGAAGGCTATACCGATAAAAAGGTTTATGCCGAAGCCGTGCGCCAGCAATTCCTGGCCTGGCAGACGCGCTATCTGGAGTAGGGGGGGGGCGGATCAGCCCCGCAGCCTCGATGGGTCCGAGAACCACGGGGGCGACACCAGAAACGGCATCAACGGCGACGGGCCCTGCGGGGGAGCGCTCTGGGCTCTGCAGGCTGCTCGGCCAGTGCCGGGTCGTTGAGGTCGAGGATTTCGCTGGGAGGAGGCGGAGGCGTTACGGCCGGAGTACGCCGATAACGGGCTAACAGTTTGTGCCAGAAGGGAAAAAGGGGCTGTTGTGGTCGTCGGTTACCCAACGGTATCAACAATCGGTACATCGCTCTGCCTGCTCCTGTGATCGCTATCTAAACTCAGTATAGTGTAAGTTTCCCACCGTATTCCAATTAGATTTCTTAATCGTCGCCATCGCTGGGCGCGGCTGCCATCAGGATTAGCGGACCCTCGCCGCGACTTCTGCAAACCGCACCGACGCGGGCTGTGACCGGGTTCGCGTTTTGCCGGTCAGGGTATGGCCTGCAGGCTGGTGGCGATGCCGGAAAATTTTTTCAATTCCGCGGCGCGGCCAGTCACGGTATCGATACGCACCAGGGTGCTGGTTACGGACGTATAGTCACCCCGAATTCCGTATAAGGTATCGGTGGCGGCAACATAGGCCAGTCCCCGCAGATAATTAAATCCGGTGGCGCCGATGGGGACGGAGCGCAGGGTGGCGGCATCGAAGTAGTGCAGATAGCTTGTCAACATGTCGACGAAGTACATGCGCCCATGATTAGCATCAAACGCCATGCCACCGACCAGGCTGTTGGCGGAGAATCGCCCGCGCCCGACCGCTGTGCCCCGCTGGCGATCCAGAGTCACCAGGGTATCCGTGAGATAGTCCACGGCGTAGAGCGTGTGGGTGGCGGTGTCATAGCCGAGATTATTGATCGAGCGAAAACCATAGCTGCCGCTGCTGGTGAAGTAGGTGCCCTTGTCGATGTTGTAGTGCAGCAGATTTCCCGTGGCGGGATTCAATCCCACCATGGCGAGTGGGCCGTCGTACGCCATATTTCCGGGAAATTGCGCCGGCAGGGTGACGGTTTGCGTGAGCCCGGGGGTGGCGGTGTCCACCACTGCCAGTGATTTTGTGTCGATCAGATAGGCGTAGAGTATGCCGGTGAAAGCAGCGAAGTTCAGTTTTACCGGACCGGTGACCGGAATGAATCCCAAGGGCGTCAGGCCGGCGCTGGCGGGATCGATGCTGACCAGCTGGCCCGCTTGCGTGAAACCGAACAGGGTCTTGTCGTTGCTGTTGTAGGTGAGGGTTTGCACCACGTGTTCGGCGGCAAAGTTTCCGCGCGAGGAGATCTCGCCTGTGGCGGTGTCGATGGTGATCAAAGCGTTGCGGCCAGCGTCGATGCCATACAATACACCGGCGTCGACGTCGAGGGTGATATCGGCGATGGCCTTTGCGCCCAGGTCGAATGTTTTGCGTGTGGCGAACATGCCGCCACTCGAACCGGCATTCGTCTCAATAATCAAGAGAGTGTTGCTGTCGGTGCGTAGATCGTAGTTGATCACATAAAAGCGCTTCGTATCGGAGTCGTAGGCGATGTGCAGCCTTTGGTCGGAGTTCAATGGCGGATTAAAGGGGCCGATCACCGTGGTGTCGCCGGATGCCGGGTCGATGCGTAATAATCGGGTGTTCGAGTTTTCCACCCCGTAAAGTTTCCCGCTTTCCGCATCCAGCGCCAGGCCGTCGATCTGTCGCAGGATCATGCCGCCAACCGCGGTTTGCGTGCCTTCGTTCACGTCGATGCGCACCAATTGATGGGTTTCATCCGCGAAGGAATAAAGACAATGGCAGCGGGGATCCCAGGCCAGGCCGTGCAGTTGTTTATAGCCCACCAGAGACACGGGCTGCGCCGCGCCGGTGGCGCGATCAATCAGCAACAACTGGTGGCTGTTGGCGTCCACACCGTAAAGGTGCTGTGCCTGTGGGTCATAGGCCAGGCCGGTGATCAAGTAGGTGCCGACTGTGTCAGCCAGGGGACCGATGGTGGTTGTGGTAAAGGTATCCAGGGTAGTGCTTTGTAGTTCACCACTGCCGCCGACGCGATAAAGCAGCTTGGCGTCTGCGTCAATGGCCAGGTCGTCGCGGTTTATGTCACTGCTCAAGGACGTTTCCAGGCCTGTCTTGCTGTCGATTTGCACCAGGCTCCCGCCGTCGGTCGCCAGCAGGCGATCGTATACGGGATCGTAAGCCATGCCGTAGTGTTGGTGATAAGGGTTGAACACGGCGTTCAACGCTCCCACCACGTATCGTTGACCCGTGGTGGGATCGATGCGCACCAGCGATTGCGTCACGTGGTCCAGGCCATAGAGGGTATTGCTGCGGGTATCAAAAGCCAGCCGTTCTATATAATCCTCTGGCGCGGGGCGGGAGCCTACATCGCTGAGGCTCAGGTCTTTGAGGTCTATGCGCTGCAAGCCCTGGTCGATGATGCCCACGATCAGCCTGCCCGGGTCATTATTTGCAGGCAGGCCTGGGGGATTCGACGGGTCCGGCGTGCGCGCACCCGGCACCTCGGGATTCTGCGGGGGAGGGGGTGTCGAGTCGCTGCCACTTCCGTTGTCGCATCCTGCCAGCAGGCTGAAGCAAATGCATATACCCTGTATCCAGACCCGACGGCACGCTGTGCTACTGTTCAACATAACAACAAATTTGTTCCTGTATTCGCTCACTGCCGCGTATCTTACACAATGACCACCCGCCAAGCCAAAGAAAAGTCAGGCGCCTCCTGCTGGAAATAGAGGGGTGGGTGGGTGTCCCGGCTTTTGCCAGCTTTGTTGGAAACGCCGGTGCCGGCGCAAATATTCCCTGGTTGCTGACAAATATTGTGTACGCTGTGCCCCGATTGTTTTTTATTACAGTTGTAATCTTTCTTATCAGCGTAAACATGTATACAAAAGTCGTTTTTTCTTCGGGAAAAATAGCTTTTTTCTTGCGCACTCAAGCTTAACTTTACATTAGCGTTACAGTTAGTGCTGGACGTTGTGCGTCACATGGGCTAGATTTGTTGCAACATGGAATCTGTAACTGATAAATGGATGTGTCAGTTAAGTTATGTGGAACGGATACCGCCGCGCTATATTTAAGGACGACTCGTCAGTAACCGGTGCCAGGAACCGGCTACATCACGACGGCGCGTTGAGTGATCGGGGTATCTTAGATACCCCGAAAAGCTCAACTCCCCAACACTCCCCCAGCTTATCCAGTCAGACCCCCGGTAGTTACCGGTGTTGGCATCATTGCGCGTGCCTGGCACTGAGTCTGCTGCTGACAGCCTGCGCTGGTGCGCCGGCCATCGTGCAGGGCAAGGTCAAGGACGGCATCTATCTGCGCATCGACGCCTCGCCGCAACTCAATCGCTATCGCGAACAGCCGCACGCCATGGTGCTGGCGGTGTATCAACTTGCCGATGCCACCGCCTTGCGGTCGCTGCTGGCCCAACCCGACGGCCTGGACAAGCTGCTGGCGGCGGAAAAATTCGACGGCAGCGTGCAGGGGCAGCGGCAATTGACCGTGCAGCCCGGCGACCACAGCGTCATCAAAATGGATCGCCTGGAAAACGCCGCGGTGTTCGCCGTGGTCGCCGGTTACTACGAGCGCGGCAGCAGTGAACGCCTGTGCCGCTTGTACAGCCTGCAGCTATTGAGCGAGCCGCAGCCGTTCTGGCAACCGCAGCACGAACCGCATCTGCTGATCGAAATCTATCTCGACGCCGATGGCATCATTACGCCGCCGGCGGCGAAGACGGCAAACGCCGCGGCGGGTTGAAGCATAGCAACCCACATAACCAAGGGGGCAGGGTGAAGGCTATCTACTGGCATGAAGGGCAGTTCGTCCAGCCACAGCATTTTCAGCTGCAGGATCGCTATCAGCGGGATTATGCCTATCGTTTCTTCACCTTGGGCGGGCCGCCGCCGTGGGGCGTAAAGCAGATGGCGCTGGCCGAGGGAGCGTTGCGCAATCGAGTGGTCGAAGTGGAAAGCTGCGAGCTGTTGTTTCCTGATGGCAGCTGGGTGGTGTATCCGGGCAATGCCCAGGTGGCGCCGCGCCGCTTGCCGGCGGCCGCGGGCGATAGCGACGAGGTTCTGGATCTCTACCTGGCCCTGCGCCGCCAGCCACGGGAAGGGGCGGCGGCGCAAGTTGATATGGAAGACTCGGCGGAGGGTGAATCTCCAGTGAACCGCTTCCGCGTGGTTTCCACCCCCCAGGTAGACAGCTACGGCGACAGCGGCAACGCCGATGTGCAGGAATTGCAATTGCAGCTGCAGATCGTGCTGGCATCGGAGCTGGCGGCGTACGCGCATTGCGATGTATTGCAATTTGCCCGCCTGCGTCAGCAGCAGGGGCAACTGGTGGCTGAGGCGGACTACCTGCCACCGGCGCTGGGTCTGCAGGGAGTGCCCGGCGGGGAACGGTTGCTGCGCAATATCATCGACATGTTGTCCGCTCGCAGTGGAGATTTTGCCGCTGCCGTGGCCAACCGGCGCTACCTGCCAACGGTCGACTACGACATGCTCAGTGGCTTGGCTACGCTGCTGGCGGTGCAACGCGCCCTTGCCGCCTGCGGGCATCTGGGTGACGGGCGGCGGGGTTCGCCCTGGGAACTCTACGGCCTGTTGCGGCAACTGGTGTCCGAGTTGGGGGCGCTGGCGGGCTTGCAGCCGACCGCCGATGACGAACCGGGAAAATGGCGCGCCGATTACCGGCACG